>NZ_JCAKKP010000008.1:0-143878 GCF_059509755.1 Aquamicrobium sp. YD-1-mutant5 | reverse complement strand
CATCCGCTTGGCATGTCTGGCGCGCGCATCACCGGCACGGCGGCACTGGAACTGAAGCTGCGCGGCGACAGGCTGGCGCTCGCCACCATGTGCATCGGCGTCGGGCAGGGCATCGCCATCGCCGTCGAGGCCGTCTGAGGCGGTTGCACCCTTCTTGAAATGAAAACGGCGGGGAATTTCACCGCCGTTTTGTATTTAAGAGAGCTTTTTAAGCGCCGAGCCCACGGTCGATCAACCGGGCAAGGCGTTGCGAAAACGCTTTGGCGTCAAGCGGGCGGTCCCCGTCCAGAACGCGGGCCTCGTCATAGAGCAGATGCGCCACGTCGCTGCGGAAATCCGGCTCCGCTTCGCCGAGTTTCGCAAGTGCCGCAATGCGCGGGTGGCGCGGGTTGATTTCGAGGATCGGCTTCGAGGCGTTATCCAGACGACCCGCCGCACTGAGCAGCCGCTCGAACTGCCGGTCGAGCGCATTCTCGGGCGCAACGAGGCAGACGGCGCTCTCGGTCAGGCGCTCGGAGGCGCGCACATCCGACACGTCGTCGCCCAGCGTTTCCTTCACGAAAGCGAGGAAGCCATCGACTTCGGCCGGAGTTTCCGGCTTGTCTTTCGCTTCCGTCTCGGTCAGCGGAATCTCCGCCAGATCGGCGCCGCCCTGCGTGACCGACTTGAACGGCTTGCCGTCGAACTCCGGGGCGTTGGCCGTCCAGAACGCATCGATCGGATCGGTGAGCAGCAGCACCTCGATGCCGCGCGCACTGAAGCCCTCGAGCTGCGGGGAGCCTTCGAGGCGGGCACGGTCATCGCCGGTCATGAAGTAGATGGCCTTCTGGCCTTCCTTCATGGCCGCGACATAATCGGCCAGATTGCGGGTCTCGTCGCCCGATGCAGTCGAGGTGAAGCGCACCAGCTTCAGAATCTGTTCGCGGCGTTCGAAGTCCTCGTAGAGGCCTTCCTTGATGACCGCGCCGAAATTCTCCCAAATCTTGCCATAAGCCTCGGCATCGTTCTCGGCCACTTTGGCGAGATCGTTGAGAACGCGGTTGGTCACGCCCTTGCGAATGGCGGCCAGAAGCGGGTTCTGCTGGATCATCTCGCGCGAGATGTTGAGCGGCAGATCGGCGGAATCGACAATGCCGCGCACGAAGCGCAGATAGCGCGGCACCAGTTCGGCGTCATCGGTGATGAAGACACGCCGCACATAGAGCTTCATGTGGCCGGAGCGGTCCGGATCGAACAGGTCGAAGGGACGCGAACCCGGAATGAAGGCCAGCACATTGTATTCCTGGCGGCCCTCGGCGCGGAAATGGATCGTGGCGGCGGGCTCGTCATATTGGCCGGCAACGCTACGGTAGAAGTCGGTGTATTCTTCGGTGCTGATGTCGTTCTTCGACTTTATCCAAAGTGCTGTGCCGTCGGCGATTTCGCGCGGCTCCGCGTCCGGCTTCTCCATCAGCGAGACAGGCACCGGCACGTGGCCGGAATGCGAGCGTACAAGCTGTTCGAGGCGCCAGGCTTCGGTGAAGGAGAGGGCGTCTTCCATCAGATGCAGAATGACGCGGGTGCCGCGCTGCGGGGCATCTTCAAGTGCCGCCGGACCTACCGAGTAGGCGCCCTTGCCGTCGGATGTCCAGCGCCATGCCTCGTCCGATCCGGCCGGACGAGACACGACCTCGACTTTCTCGGCCACCATGAAGGCGGAATAGAAGCCGACGCCGAACTGGCCGACCAACTCGGCTTTCTCGCCGCCCTTGGCCGCCTCCAGCCGTTCCATGAAGGCGCGGGTGCCGGAGCGGGCGATGGTGCCCAGCGCCTCGGTCATGTCCGCACCATTCATGCCGATGCCGTTGTCCTCGATGCTGAGGCGCCTGTTGTCGGCATCCGCGACAATGGTGATGCGCGGCTTCGGATCGTCGCCCAGCAGCTCGGGCCGGGAGATCGCCTCATAGCGTAGCTTTTCGCAGGCGTCGGCGGCGTTCGAGATCAGTTCGCGCAGGAACACCTCGCGCTCGGAATAGACCGAGTGCACCATCATGTGCAGAAGCCGGGCGACATCGGCCTCGAAGCTTTTGGTTTCCATATCGGGTGTGGTCGTCGTCATGTCGGATTGCCCCTGAATTATCCGCTCTGAATTATCCGGCTCCCAGATGGCGGCACGGGAACGCATTTTCAAGCCTTGAAAGCGATGACCTGCTTTCCATGAAAAAGGCGGGCGAAAATGGATTCGCCCGCCTTTCCCTCATCTGTCGAGCTGTTGTTACAGCGCGCGGTCGTCGTCGCCTTCCTTCACGCGGGTCGGCAGGCCGATCTTGCCGAGCAGGTCGAGGAACGGGCGCGGCGGCAGTTCTTCCACATTCGCCATCTTCTTCACGTCCCATTCGCCGGAGGCGACCAGAAGTGCGGCCGCAACCGCCGGTACGCCGGCGGTGTAGGAAATGCCCTGCGAACCGACTTCCTCGTAGGCTTGCCTGTGGTCGGCGACGTTGTAGATGAAGACTTCGCGTTCCTTGCCGTCCTTCACGCCCTTCACCAGATCGCCGATGCAGGTCTTGCCGGTGTAGTCGGGGGCCAGCGAACCCGGATCGGGCAGCACCGCCTTGACCACCTTGAGCGGCACCACTTCGAGCCCTTCCGCCGTTTTCACCGGCTTCTCGGACAGCAGGCCCAGATTGTTCAGCACGGTGAACACGTTGATGTAGTGGTCGCCGAAGCCCATCCAGAAGCGCACATTCGGCACCTTCAGGATCTGCGAGATCGAATGCACCTCGTCATGCCCGGTCATGTAGGCCTTCTGCGTGCCGACGACGGGCAGGTCCCATTCCTTGCCGATCTCGAACATCCTGTTCTCGGTCCACTTGCTGTCCTGCCAGGACCACACGCGGCCGGTGAACTCGCGGAAGTTGATCTCGGGATCGAAATTGGTGGCGAACCAGCGGCCATGGCTGCCGGCATTGATGTCGATGATGTCGATCGAATCGATGCGGTCGAAATAGTCGTCATAGGCAAGCCTGGCATAGGCGTTGACCACGCCCGGATCGAAGCCGGCGCCGAGGATCACGGTGACGCCGGCCTTCTCGGCTTCCTCGCGACGCTTCCACTCGTAGTTGGCGTACCATGGCGGCGTCTCGCACACCTTGGCCGGATCTTCGTGGATGGCGGTGTCGATATAGGCAGCACCCGTGTCGATGCAGGCAGACATGACCGACATGTTGAGGAAGGCGGAGCCGACATTGATGACGATCTTGGCGTCGGTTTTTTTGATCAGCGCCTTGGTCGCCTCGATATCAAACGCGTCGAGCTGGTGCGCCTCGAACACGCCTTCGGCCTTCATGGCCTTCTTTTCCCGGACGGAGTCCACGATGGACTGGCACTTCGCAAGAGTGCGCGAGGCGATATGCAGATCGCCGAGCACATCGTTGTTCTGCGCGCACTTATGCGCCACGACCTGCGCCACGCCGCCGGCGCCGATGATGAGCACGTTTTTCTTCATTCCGGGGGATGTTTCCTTATCGCTGGAGGGAAAGTGCAGGCCTTATGAGAGGCTCTGCTCGTAATCCGCGAATCCGAATTCGCGGACAGTCCTGACCGATCCGTCCAGTTCACGGATCGCGATTGCCGGCATGTTGACGCCGTTGAACCAGTTCTTCTTGACCATGGTGTAGCCGGCCGCATCCTGAATGGAGATACGGTCGCCGGGCTTCAGATCTGTCGGGAAATCGAATTCGCCGAATATATCGCCGGCAAGACACGATTTGCCGCAGACCATGTAGCGGTGCGGGCCTTCATTCGGCGTCACCTTGGCGGTTTCGCGATAGATCAGAAGGTCGAGCATGTGCGCTTCGATCGACGAATCCACGATGGCGAGCTGCTTGCCGTTGAACAGCGTGTCGAGAACGCTCACCTCCAGCGTGGTGCTTCTGGTGATCGCGGCCTCGCCCGGCTCCAGATAGACCTGCACCCCGAAGCGTTCGGAAAATGCCCGGAGGCGTTCGCAGAAGGCGTCGAGCGGATAGTTGTCGCCGGTGAAATGAATGCCGCCGCCGAGGCTCACCCATTCGGCCTTTGCGAGCAGCGACCCGAACTTCTCCTCGATCTGTGACAGCATCTTGTCGAACAGGGAAAAGTCCGAATTCTCGCAATTGTTGTGGATCATGAAGCCGCTGATACGGTCCATGACCTTCTCGACCTTCGCCGCATCCCATTCGCCCAGCCGGCTGAACGGGCGGGCCGGATCGGCCAGATCGAAGGAGGATGACGAGATGCCGGGATTGAGCCGCAGGCCGCGCGCAATGTTGCCGGCGCGATCCGCGAACCGCTCAAGCTGGCCGATGGTGTTGAAGATGATCTTGTCGGCGTGGGAGACGACATCGTCGATCTCGTAATCGGCATAGGCTACGGAATAGGCATGCGTTTCGCCGCCGAATTTCTCGCGCCCAAGCCGTACTTCGTAGAGCGAGGAGGAAGTCGTGCCGTCCATGTACTGGCGCATGAAGTCGAACACCGACCAGGTGGCAAAGCATTTCAGCGCCAGCAGGGCTTTCGCCCCCGATTTTTCGCGCACATAGGCGATCTTTTCCATGTTGCGGAGAAGATTTGCCTTGTCGATCAGGTAGTAGGGGGTCTGAAGGGTCATTCGGCCTGCTCGCGAAATTCTCCCGGATAAGGAGATTTCAAACTTCGGATTTCGGGGAAACGCTTTTTGAAACCTTGTCCGCGGCTCCAGGCGGATTGTTTCAGATTCGTTTGAAAGGAAAATGACGACCCGGCGACGCTTGATCATCAGCGTCCGGGCAATGCGCCCGCTTACCTCGCGGGCTCCAGTCTGGGTCTCAGGGTCGTCTTCATGCCGCGGAAGTTAATGGACCCCCCCCTTAAGTTCAAGTGACATCTTCACGACACGGCCCTGCTTGACAAAACGCCAATATGATCCAAGCTATTAAGCATGAGTATTTCGTGGGCCCATATCATGTTTCGGTGTCATCCCTTGATGGGATGCTGACCCGGCTCGGGCCGTCCCCCCGAGTCCGGGGGCATTCCATCTTTGAAATCCAGCGGTGCAGGACAGCACCAGAACCTTCAACCGGAAGGCCCTGAGGCGACACCTTCGGGCTCAACACACCGCCCGTGCGGGCGGCAGAGCGAAGCAGAAAACGCCATGCGCAAACCGAGCATCATCATCAGCAAGGCCGACCACGATCGGCTGACCACCCTTGCCAACGGCCTTCTTGAGAGGAAGCCGGAAATGGCCGACGCTCTGCTCAACGAGCTGGAGCGCGCCAAGGTGGCCGCCTCGGGCAATGCGCTGCAAAACACCGTGCAGATGGGCGCGACCGTCGATTACGAATCAGATGACGGCAACAAGCGCCGCGTTACGCTGGTTTATCCCGCCGATGCCGATATCGCACAGGGAAAGGTCTCGATCCTCACGCCGATCGGCACGGCGCTGCTGGGCCTCAAGGTCGGTCAGTCCATCGACTGGACCGCCAATGACGGCCGCACGCATCGCCTCACCATCACCTCGGTGGAAGACGTCGTCGAAGCTTCGTGAGGCGGATGTGCCGGCGCGCGCTGTCCTGCCTGATCAGCCCGAAATGATTGTTCGCGGCAGCCTTGTTGCCGGCGCTCCACACAGATTTTTCCATCACGCGGGGTGCCTGATCGCAGGCCTCTGACCCCTGATGCGACGGCTCGCATCAGGGGAATGATCCATCAAGCCATAACGGACTGGCGTCGGAACGGCTTACCCGTTCCTGCGGGAGATTTGCCATGGTGACGGAGCCTCATTTCCAACTCACAACAGGGGACCACACGACCCTCCAGGCGATTCTGGAACGGCACAACGGCCCCTATGATGCGTTCATGTCGCTGCTTGAACGCAAGGTGCGCGAAAGCACCATCTATTTCCGCGACGATATCCCGTCGAACGTGGTGACGATCGGCACACGGCTGATCTATGTGGTTGATCAGACAACCCGGGGTCCACGCGAAATCGTTGCAGGCGAGGCAGAGGAAGGAGCGGGTGTCCTTTCCATCCGCACGCTGCACGGTCTCGCGCTGCTTGGTCTTTCAGCAGGCTCGGCGCTCCGGGTTCCGGCCGAAAACGGCGGTGTCGAACTGGTGCAGGTTCGCGAGATCCTGTCGCAGCCGGAGGCACAGGGGCGTGCGGCCGGCTCCGTCAGGAAGGTGGTGGCCTTCCGGCCCCGGAGCATGGCCGCGCCTGTCGCCTTCGATCCGGATGACGATCCCGGCCCGAGCGCTGCCTGACTGCCTTGGGCCGGCAAGTCAGCCCTTGCACTGTCCGGCGGCCACGGCCTCGATGCGCTCCATGCCGCCGACGCGTTCGGCGAAGCTTTCCCACACCGCACGCGCCGGAGCTTCCCACGCAGCCCGGTCGGTGATTTCATGAAGGACGGCTCCGCCGTCTTCGGCGACCTTCACCGAAGCCTTTTCGTCGGCCGCCATCAGTGCGTTGAAATGGCGCGCGCCCTCGACGGCGGCCTTTTGCAGGACGGAGCGGGCTTCCTCGTCCAGTCCCGACCAGAAGCGGCCGGAGAAGATCACGGCGCCCGCCGCGTGAATGTGGCCGGTCAGCGTGACCTGCGGCACGACCTCGTAAAGGCGAAAGCCCGCATAGGCGGACAAGGTCAGATCCATGGCGTCGACATGGCCGGTGGACAGCGCATTGTAGGTTTCGGTGATCGGCAGCGCGATCGGATGCGCTCCGAAACTCTCCCACAATTGCGCATGCAGCGGGCTCTGGATGACGCGGATGCGCTTGCCCTTCACCTCGTCCGGTGACAGCAGGGGCTCGCGCGCCAGCAGATGGCGTGCACCGTAATTGATGAAGGCGGGCGCGACGATGCCTTCCTTTTCCAGCCGCTCGCCAAGGTCGTCTCCACACGCGCCCTCCAGCGCGGCTTCGAGATGGGCGGCGTTGCGGAGCAGGAAGGGCAGGTCGAAAAGCTGCGTTTGCGGCACCCATGTAGACAGGTTGGAGAGCGTCGACAGGCTGGCCTGAATGGAGCCGAGCCGGATGCCTTCCGCCACTTCCTTCTCGCCGCCGAGTGCCGCGTTCGGCACGATGTTGAAGGCGAAGCGCCCCGGCAGTTCGCGCTCCACCGTCTCGGCTATGTGCTTCCACACCAGCGTTTCGGGTTTGTCGTCGCCCAGCAGCGAGGCGGCGACGACGGGCGTTGCGGCGTGGGAGCGGCTCAGTGCCGGCATGGCAAGCGGCATTGCGGCAAGTCCGGTAAGGAAGGTGCGGCGACTGGTTCGCATGGCTCTGGTCCTTGATCAGGGGCTAAGGAAAGCGGCGTGGGCGGCGATGCCCATGCTGATGCACAGCAGCGCCAGAAGCAGCGCTGCGAGATAGGGCCGGGTGGCTGAGAACAGGCGGGTTGCCGGCACGCCGGTGGCGGCACTCGTGACCTGCACCAGTATGCCGACCGGCGGCGTCAGCCCGCCGATCATCAGGTTGACGACCACCACGACGCCGAATGCGACCGGATCGATGCCGACCGCGGCAGCGACAGGCAGCAGGATCGGCGAGAACAGCAATATGGCGGCGCCGATGTCGAGCACGAGGCCGACGCCGAGCAGGATGAGATTGGCTGCGATCATGACCATGAACGGATTTTCGCCGAAGGACCGGGCAAGACCGGTGGCCCATGGGCCGATGCCGTCTATGGCCAGCAGGAAGGCGAGCGGGGTCGCCGCCCCGATCAGCATGGTGATGGCGGCGGTTTCGACGCCTGCCTGTTGCAGGGCGGCGAAGATACCGGCGCGGCTGTGACGGCCGCACAGGGCCAGCACCAGCGTGTAGGCCGCGGCCAGCGCCGCAGCCTCGGTCGGACTGACGATGCCGAAACGGATGCCGGCCACCACGATCAGCCCCAGCCCGAAGACCGGCACGGCCCGTAGCGCCAGCCGCGCGCCCGAAACTTGCGGTTCGCTGGCAGTGGGGACCTCGATGACGGCCCTGAAATGGATGGCCACGGCCAGCGCCACCGCCAGCGCAAGCCCGGCGAACAGCCCGCCCGTCAGCAGTGGGCCGACCGGCAGGTTGGTGGCCGCGGCCAGGATCAGGAAGGCGATGGAGGGCGGGATGATGTTGTCGAGAACGGCGGTGGAGGCGATGATCGCGCCGGCGCGTTCGGGCGTATAGCCGGCTGCGGTCAGCGGTTTCATGAAGGTCTTGGAACTGAACGCCGCATTGGCGATGGACGAGCCCGACACGCCGGAAAACAGCACGCTGGTCAGAAGCACGGTCTGGCCGAGCCCGGCGCGACGCCTTCCGACCATGGCGGCGGCGAAGCGCACCAGATCGCCGGCAGCGCCCGAGATGGTCAGCAAGCCCCCGGCCAGCAGGAAGAAGGGAATGGCGAGCAGCAGATAGCGGCCGATGCCGCCAAGCAGCGACAACGCCAGAGCCGGCTCGACCAGCATGCTGCCGAAGGCGAGCGCGACATAGCCGGCGAGCACGAAGGCATGGACAAGCGGCGCACCGACAAGGATGCCGATGCCGATAACGATGAGTGCGGCAAGGCTGGGCGAAAGCAGGGACGAGGACACCCCGGCGGCAACCGGCATGAGCATCAGCGCTGCAACCGCGCCGGCGGCAAGCAGAAGTCCCATACGCCACGCGCCGATCAGCACCAGCACCCGCATTGCGATCCCGGCTGCGCCGGCCAGCCCGAGCGCTGCCGGGCGCATCCATTCGCCAAGTCCGAGCAGAGCGGAATGTCCGCCCACCTCCAGAGCGGCTTTCGTTCCGGCCGTGGCCAGCACGCCGCAGGCGGCAAGGGTAAAGGCTTCCGCAAGTGTCTCGCGCAAGGCGGCCCATCTGCTTTTGCGGCCATGGGCGAAAAGCTCGATGCGCATCGCCAGCGCGCCATCGGCGATCATCGGAAAGCCGAGGCAGGCGAGCAGCAGCAGCAGCCACACCATGGCTTCCTCGATGCCGAGGAAGCCGGAGCCCAGCAGATAGCGCTGCAGGGTCGTTGCCGTCACCGCCGCCAGCATCAGGGCAAGCACCACGCCGCAGGCGCGCGTCAGCGCGCGCTGCAAAATAGCTGCCCAATGGCCGGCGCGGGTCATCCTATCTCCACCAGCGATAGAAATGATGCACCGGGCCGCTGCCCCTGCCGATGGCGAGGCCCGCCCCGGCCTGCAGGGCTTGGTGCAGGTAATCCCTTGCCTGCGCGACGGCTTCGGCAAGTGGCATGCCGCGCGCCAGCCCGGCGGCGATGGCCGCAGAGAGCGTGCAGCCGGTGCCGTGGGTGTTGGGCGTATCGATGCGCGGGCGCGAAAGCCGGGTCAGGGAGGAGCCGTCGAGCAACAGGTCCGTGCTTTCCGGCCCCGTGCCGTGACCGCCCTTGATCAGGACCGCATTTGCTCCGGTCTCCAGCAGGCTCTCGGCCTGCGCGATCATCTGCGCCTCGTCTTCCGCCACGGGCCTGCCGCTGAGCAAGGCGGCCTCGGGCAGATTGGGCGTGACGATGATCGCCTGCGGCAGCAACTCGCTGCGCAGTGCCTCGATGGCGTCGGCCTGCAACAGACGGTCGCCGGAAGTGGCGACCATCACCGGATCGAGTACCGGCCGCACCTTGTGGCGGCGCAGGGCGCTGGCGATGGCCATGATCGTATCGATGCGCGAGACCATGCCGATCTTGGCGGCGCCGATCTCCATGTCCTCGTAGAGCGCGTCGATCTGGCCGGCGACGATATGTGAGCTGATGTCCTCGACGTCGCGCACCCCTTGCGTGTTCTGCACCGTGATCGCAGTGATAGCGCTGGTGCCGAAGACGCCGAGCGCCGAGAAGGTTTTGAGGTCGGCCTGTATGCCGGCCCCGCCGCCGCTGTCCGAGCCTGCGATGGTGAGCGCGATCGCCGTCATAGCCAGTCTCCGGCCCCGTCTCTGGCATCGTCCACGGCCGCCCGCAGTTTGCGGGTGGCGGCGGCAATGTCAGCGGCGCGGAAGATCGCCGAAATCACTGCCACGCCAGATGCGCCCGCCTCTACCACCTGCGCCGTGCGCGGCACGTCGATGCCGGCGATCGCGCCAACCGGAAGTTCGGCTTTCGCTGCGCGGATGCGTGCGCGCAGGGCACGAAATCCTTCGAGCCCGACCGGCGCATCCGGGTTCTTCTTGGAAAGGGTCTCGAACACGCCGCCGATGCAGGCATAGTCGATGGGAGCGGCGATGGCCGCATCTGCGTCCGCCTCGTTCTTCACCGTCAGGCCGATGATGGCATCGGGGCCGAGCAGGCGGCGCGCGGTCTCGGCCGGCATGTCGTCGCGGCCGATGTGGATGCCGTCGGCACCCGCCGCAAGGGCCACCTCCACACGGTCGTTCACCACCAGCGGCACGCCGGTTCCGGCAAGCGCTGCACGGATTGCCTCCGCCTCCGCAATCATCTGCCGTGTCGGGGCCTCCTTGTCGCGGTACTGGATGATGGTGGCGCCGCTGCGCGCGGCGATGCCGGCCATTTCAGCCAGATTGCCGAGCGGGCGCAGCGCGCCGTCGATGATGGCGTTCAGCCTGTAGTCAACCCTGTTCATGATCTGCCTTTGCGAATGTAGGAATGTGAGCGCCTTCGAGATTGGCGAGCGCGTCGAGAAGGGCAGGCTCGAAGCTGCCCGGCCCGGCAGCCACCTTGCCCGCCATCTCGGCTGCCACACCGAAGGCGAGCATGGCCGCGCATGCGGCCAGATAGGGCTCGGGTTCGATGGCGAGGAAGGCGGCGATGACGGCACCGGAAAGACAGCCGGTTCCCGTCACCAATGCGGTCAGCGGATGGCCGTTGGTCACTGAGAAGGATGCCCCGTTGTGCGCGATGCGATCCGCCTTGCCGGTTCGTACCGCCACCACTGCGGCGGGCACGGAAAGCAGGTCGAATTCGGCCGCATTGGCGCGCAGCACCGCGGGACCACGCGCCAGCAGTTCCTGCGCGAAGGCGGCGCGCGGCGGCGAATAGTCGCAATGGGCGGGGTCGAGCGCCCATGGCCGCCCCCGCTCCGCAGCGACATCCACCGCGATGTCGATGGCCTCGCGGCGCTGGGCATCCAGCGTGCCGAGATTGACCAGCAGCGAATCCGCCCTGGCGACGAAATTTCCGACCTCCTCGGGCGAGGAGGTCATGGAAGGAATCGCGCCCAGCGCCGAAAGCCCGTCTGCGACGAATTTAGGGACCACGCCGTTCATCAGGCAATGAACGCGCGGACGGCGCCGGCGCACCTCGTCCAGCAGGCCGGCTGTGTGCTGGATCGCGCTCATTGCAACTCCACCGCGATGTCTTCGACCGCGGGGGCCTTCTTGATCAGCCCGCTTTCCTCAAGGAATGCCCCGAAGCGGGCATAGCGTGCGCGGTCGAGTGCCGAGGGCCGCTTGGCGAAGCGCGGCAGCGTGTCGTGCCACGCGGCCTTGTTCAATTCGTCATCAAGATCCGGATAAGCCCTGATGAACAGCTTCCAACTGTCTTCGGGATGGTTGGTGAGGTGGATCGCGCCTTTCTCCACCGCGCCAAGAAAGCGCCTCAGGCGGTCGTCGCCTGCCAGTTCCGGACGGGTGACGAACACCAGCTCGTCATAGACCGGAATGCCGTGCTCCTCGGGGAAGAAGGCGCGGCCTTCATGGCCTTCGAGCTTCATCTGGGTGAGCTCGAAATTGCGGTAGCCGCCGATGGTGGCGTCAACCTGCCCGCTGATCAGCGACGGTGACAGGGCGAAATTGACGTTGACCAGCTCGATCTTGCTCTTGTCCACCCCGGCATTGCCCAGCATGCGGGAAATGATGGCGTCCTCGAAGCCGGAAACCGAGTAGCCGATCTTCTTGCCCTCGAGATCCTTCAACTCCCTGATCGGCCCGTCGGCCAGAACCGTGAGCGTGTTGAGCGGGGTCTCGACCAGTGTGCCGAAGCGCACCAGCGAGACGCCGGCATCATGGTCGAGATAGAGATTGGGCTGATAGTGGATGCCGATCTCGGCCTTGCCGGAGGCCACCGCGCGTGGCACGATCGAGGGATCGGCAGGAGGCACGAACTCCACCTCAAGTCCCGCTTCCTCGAACAGGCCGAGCTCCTTCGCCACCACCAGCGGGGCATGGTCCGGATTGACGAACCATTCCAGCATCACGGTGAGCTTGTCGGCCGCATGGGCGGCACCCGCCGTGGCGACGGAAAGCAGAAGCGCGAGCGCGCAGGATCGGATCATGAGGATTTCCTTTGCTGATGATGGGGAGAGAATTCGCCTTCGCGCGCCCACGGCGTGAGAAGGGGGGCGAGGGCATCGACGGCCCGCCGCAACAGGAGGGTGAGGACGGCGATGACGGCCATGGCCGCGAACATGGTGTCGGTCTGCATGCGGGCATTGGCCTGAACCATGACGAAGCCGAGCCCCGCCGATGCACCCACCCATTCACCGATCACGGCTCCGAGTGGAGCAAGCGGCGCGGCAACCCGCAACCCGGAAACCAGTGCGGGAATCGCCAGCGGCACGCGCAGCAGAAACAGCGTCTGGCGGTGGCTGGCGGGGGTGAGGGCGGCGGCATCGACGATTTCGGGTGGCGTGCGCCGCAGCCCGTCCGCAAAGGCGGAGGCGACGGGAAAGAAGATGATGAGCGCCGTCATCACCACCTTGGAGCTCATGCCGAAGCCGAACCACAGCACCAGGAGCGGCGCGATGACGAAGACCGGAAAGGCTTGCAGAACCAGCACCACGGGCCAGACCGCGCGGCCAAGGCGCGGAAAGCTGGCGATGGCAAGCGCGGTCGCCACGCCTGCGAGCGTACCAGTGACGAATCCGGCGGCGATCTCGGACAGCGTCACCAGCATGTTGTCGAAAAGATAGAGCGGCTGCCGCTGGAAGGCGGCCGCGACGTCCAGCGGCGCTGGCAATATGTAGCGCGGCGGGGCAAAGGCCATGACGATTGCCTGCCATGAGGCCACCAGCACCAGCGTGGTGCGCAATGCTGCCAGAACAGCCGGCATGTCGCGATTCCCTAGAAGCGGAATCGTGTCGGCGGGCGGAATTCGTATCGATGCTGCATGGCGATCTCCCGACTTGTCATCATGGAGATCCAGGTGTGCGAAGAATTGGCAGGATTGCCCGAAGGCCCTTGTTCCGTTCCTACGCCGGCATAACCCGGATCAGGTTCAAGGGTCCGGCTCACTGCCATCTCAGCGCCGTACGGCGCCCCCCTCGGAATGAAGCCATCTATGTTTCAAGCGCCCGGTTCTGTCAAGCGACGTTGCCGCTGGCCAGAGAACGGAAGGGGCTGTCATCAGCCTGATCGCGAGCTGTCATCGCGCTGTAACGTGCGGGTCCTAGCTAGCGGGTCTCTTTTTGAGTTTACGGAGAACCCGATCATGCGAAGCCTACTCGCCATTCTGACCGCAACAACCATACTGGTTCCGGCCGTTGCCGGCGCCGCCACGGTCTACCCGCTCGACAGGGCAACGATTCTCACCGCTTCGCCCTTCGACGTGAAAGTCGAGTTCGATGGTGTTGTTGCGGGTTCCGATGTCACCGTCACCATCAACGGCAAGCCGGCCGCGGAAGTTCTTGGCAAGGAAGCCACCTTCATCGAGAAGGAAGACGGCGTCGAGGCTTCGGCCGTGCGTCTGGAAGGCGTGACGATCACCGAGCCCGGCACCTACACCGTGATCGCCAAGGCCGGCGACGATGAGAAAACCGTGACCTGGGAAGTTTACGGCACCGCTGCCGAGCCGAAAGCGAAGAACGTGATCTTCTTCCTCGGCGATGGCCTCTCGGTCGCCCACCGCACTGCCGCCCGCATCATGTCGAAGGGCATGACCGAAGGTAAGGCCAATGGCCGCCTTCACATGGACGATCTCGATCGCATGGCCTTCATCGGCACCTCGTCCACCGAAGCGATCGCCACCGACAGCGCCAACACCATGTCGGCTTACATGACCGGCCACAAGAGCGCCGTGAACGCGATCGGCGTCTACGCTGACCGTACCGCCGATCCGTTCGACGACCCGAAGGTCGAGACGCTGGTCGAGGCCCTGCGCCGTCAGACTTCCAAATCGGTCGGTATCGTAACGACGTCCGAGCTTCAGGACGCGACGCCGGCAGCGCTCTTTTCCCACACCCGTCGCCGCGCCGAGAAGGCGGCCA
Source organism: Aquamicrobium sp. YD-1-mutant5 (assembly GCF_059509755.1). Lineage (NCBI taxonomy): Bacteria > Pseudomonadati > Pseudomonadota > Alphaproteobacteria > Hyphomicrobiales > Phyllobacteriaceae > Aquamicrobium > Aquamicrobium sp. YD-1-mutant5. The sequence goes on along the minus strand of NZ_JCAKKP010000008.1, from coordinate 129,742 downwards.
TCAACACTCAGATCTTCGATCTGAAGCCGGAGGTCATCCTTGGCGGTGGTTCGGCCTACTTCCTGCCGCAGTCCGTTGCCGGCTCGAAGCGCAAGGACGACACCGATCACGTTGCGGGCTTCAAGGACGCCGGCTATACGCTGGCCACCACGAAGGGCGAGCTTGAGGCCGCCGCCGGCTCCAACACCGGCAAGGTTCTGGGCCTCTTCCACACCGGCAACATGGACACCACCCTCGACCGTGAGTTCCTCAAGAAGGGCACTGTCGGGAAGTTTCCCGAGCAGCCCGGTCTGGTCGATATGACCAAGGCCGCCATCGGCCAGCTTGAGAAGAACGCCGAAGGCTTCGTGCTCGTCGTGGAAGGCGCCAATATCGACAAGATGTCCCATCCGCTCGACTGGGACCGCGCCATCGTGGACACCATCGAGTTCGACAAAGCGATCGGCGTTGCCCGCGAATTCGCCGAGAAGAACCCCGATACGCTGATCGTCGTCACCGGCGACCACACCCATGGCGTTTCCATCATCGGCACGGTCGATGACGAGAAGCCCGGCGACGAGATGCGCGAGAAGGTCGGCACCTATGCCGAGGCCGGTTTCCCGAACTACGTCGATTCCAACGGTGACGGCTATCCCGACAGCGTCGATGTCTCGCGCCGTCTGTTCCTGGCCGCCAACAATGGTCCCGACCACTACGAAACCTTCCGTCCGAAGCTCGACGGCCCGTTCGTTCCGGCCATTCAGGACGAGAACAAGAAGTACATCGCCAACGAAGCCTACAAGGACGTTCCCGGCGCGGTGTTCGTGGAGGGCAACATTCCGCGTGACGGCGACACCGGCGTTCACGCCGTTGACGACGTGGTGCTGCAGGCGACCGGCCCCGGCTCCGAGAACTTCAAAGGCTACATGGAGCAGAGCGACGTCTACCGCGTTCTGGCCGACGCTCTGGCGCTTGGTACCACGCAGAAAAAGTAACACGTAAACAAGAAGCGGCAGGCCCGGATCATCTCCGGGCCTGCACCCGTTCAGTCAAGGAGGCTGCGATGATCTTCACCGCCCCGGATCGCCGGCAGGCGCTCGCCATGATCGGTGCCGCTGCGCTCTGCCTTTCGGCAAGGCCGGCCCGTTCGGCACCGAGCCCGATTTCCTTCAATGAACTCTATGGCAAGGTCAGCGTGCTGGGCCTGACCTTCTCCGACAAGGTGAAGGCTCTGGAAGGCAAGCCGGTCGCCATGCGCGGCTTCATGGCGCCGCCCCTGAAGGCGGAAGCCAATTTCTTCGTGCTCACTGAAATTCCGATGGCACTGTGTCCGTTCTGCTCGTCGGACGCGGACTGGCCGGACGACATCATCGTCGTCTATCTCGACCATGCCCAGACCTTCGAACAGGCAAATGCAACCATCGAAGTCTCCGGCAAGCTCGAAGTCGGTTCGTGGACCGATCCGGATACGGGTTTCGTCAGCCTGCTTCGCATCGTCAACGCCGATTTCCGAAGGGTTTAGCGTGATGCAGGCTCTGTCAGTCGAAGGCCTTCAGGTCCGTTATCCGGGGCTTCCCGTGCCAGCGCTCGATTTGGCCGGGTTGCGGCTGGAAGCCGGGGAAATGGTTGCTCTGGCGGGGCCTTCGGGGTCGGGCAAGACCACCTTCATCAACATCGTGACGGGCATGGAGCGGGCGGGAGCCGGCCGCGTGGTCTGGAACGAAGAGGATATCGCAGCGCTGCCCGAAGGTGGGCGCGATCGCTGGCGGGCCCGAAATGTCGGCCTCGTCATGCAGGACTTTCATCTGTTCCCCGGCCTTTCGGCCGAGGCCAATGTGCTTTTGCCGCAGCGCCTGTCGCATCTGCGCCTGCCAGACGGGATGCAGGCGCGGGCCCGCGATCTGCTGGCGCGGGTCGATATCCAGCGCCCCGGTCAGCTCGTCGGCACGATGTCGCGCGGCCAGATGCAGCGCGTGGCCGTGGCGCGCGCTCTGGTCGGCCGTCCGGGCGTGATCGTGGCGGATGAGCCGACCGCGAGTCTCGACGCGGAAGCCGGCGCATCGGTCGCCAGCCTGCTGGTCGATCTGGCCGAAGAGGCGGGCTCCACGCTGATCGTGGCAAGCCATGACGAGCGGCTGATCGGCCGCATGAGTCGCACGCTGCGGCTCGAAAACGGCCGTCTGGCTGCATGAGGATCTGATACCGGATGTTTCATTTCATTCTTGCCGACCTGCGCCGCAACTGGATCGGTGCGCTCATTCTCGCCTTGCTGATCGCACTGGCGACGGCGCTCGGCGTGTCCGTCACCTTGCAGGAGCGCGCATTGCGGCTTGGCAGCGCCCGCGCCGCCGCAGCCTTCGATCTGGTTGTCGGCGCGGCCGGTTCGGAAACCCAGCTCATCCTCTCGTCCATCTTTCTCCAGCCAGCACCACTGCAACTGCTGCCGCCGGCGACATTATCGGCCCTGCGCGCCGATCCGCGCGTTGAAAACGCCATCCCGGTCGGTTTCGGCGACTTTGTGGGCGGCTATCCCATCGTCGGCACCACCGGCGATGCCATCGGCATGCTGGGCGGACTGGCCGGGGGCGAGGGCTTCAGCCATCTGGGCGACGCCATCGTCGGCTCTCAGGTGACGCGCGACATCGGCGACAGCTTCCATCCATTTCATGGCAGCGTCGGGGAGGCGGGCGAGGTGCATGCGCATGTGGAATACCGCGTCGTCGGCCGCATGGCGCCAACCGGCACGCCGTGGGACCGGGCCATACTGGTGCCGATCCAGTCCGTGTGGGCCGCACATGCCGACCACGATCACGAGGCGGAGACGGCAGGGCTGGCCGCCGTCGCTCACGTTCCGCACGATCACGGCCACGACCATGGGCCGGGCTTCGCGGGCGATCCGGTCGACGAGGCCGCGTTGCTGAGCGCCGACAATCCGGGCGTTCCCGCCATTCTGGTCAAGCCCAAGAGCATTGCCGATGCCTACAATCTGCGTCAGCAATACCGCACCGAAACGACGCTCGCCGTCTTTCCCGGCGAGGTGCTGACGCGGCTCTACGGCACGCTGGGTGATGCCCGCCGTGTTCTCGGCTTCGTGGCTATGGGCGCGCAGGGGCTTGTCGGTGCCGCCATTCTCATGGTGGTGGCGGTTCACGTTCTCCAGCGCCGGCGCCAGATCGGCGCCTTGCGGGCCTTCGGCGCGCCGCGGCCTGTGGTGATGGGCATGGTCTGGCTGGAGGTCTTCATGCTCGTCGCGGCTGGCGTCATTGCAGGCTTCGCGATCGGCTATGCCATCGTACGGGCAATCTCCTCGCATCTGGCTAAAAGCAGCGGTGTCGCCATGCCGGTCGAATTCCAGACGGCGGACCTGTGGACGCTGGCCGGCCTGTTGCTCGCCTGCGCCATTGCAACCCTTCTTCCCGCGCTGATCGCCTATCGCCAGAGCCCGGCGCAGGCATTGCGCGCCTAGCAAGAGTATTGCCAGTAAAGTAAATCACGATATAAACATTTCTTTATGTGATATTGACATCGTTTGCCGAAACGCCGAGATTGAAGGCGTCGTGGTTCTTCGGGGCGGGATTTTGCCCCGAAGCTAAGAGGGAAGCCGGTGCCTTCCATGGGAAAGCCGGCGCTGCCCCCGCAACTGTAGACGGATAGCCTTGCGTCCATTCAGGTCACTGGGGTGAAAGCCCTGGGAAGACGGACGCAGGCGATGACCCGTGAGCCAGGAGACCTGCCATGACGAAAACACGTCCACGGGCGGGGTGTCCCGGAGGCCATGATATGCCCGCATCGTGCGGGTGTTGACGGCTGCCTCGCGCATCCGCCCCAACCATCGGGGTCTATGGAATGGCTAGATCGAAAGTTTCCGTCGCAACGCTTGGCGTGCCGCGCATCGGCCGCCGCCGCGAACTGAAGTTCGCACTTGAAAACTACTGGTCGGGCAAGGACAGCGCCGAGGCTCTGCTCGAAACGGCCAGACGTCTGCGCGCAGATAACTGGCGGCTTCAGGCCGAAAAGGGCGTCACGCGCGTTCCGTCCAATGATTTCTCGCTCTACGACCATGTGCTCGACACCGCTGTCATGGTCGGTGCGATCCCGCAGCGCTATGGCTGGACCGGCGGCGAGGTGCCGCTCGACACTTATTTCGCCATGGCGCGCGGCAGTGAGGGGGATGCCGCCTGCGGCCATCCCGGCCATGTCCATTCCACCTCGGCGCTGGAGATGACCAAGTGGTTCGACACCAACTACCATTACATGGTGCCCGAGCTGGCGCCGGATCAGGAATTCGTGCTGGCCACCACCAAGCCGGTCGATCATTTCCTTGAAGCGAAGGCGCTCGGCATCCACACGCGCCCGGTCGTGCTTGGGCCGGTGACCTTCCTCCGGCTTGCCAAGTCCGGCGGCGAGGAATTCGATCTGCTCTCGCTGCTGCCCAAGCTTCTGCCGGTCTATACCGACCTGCTGAACCGCCTGCACGCGGCCGGCGCCGACTGGGTGCAGATTGAGGAGCCCTGTCTGGTTCTCGATCTCGAAGCCGGTGAACGCGCCGCGCTCGAAGCGGCCTACAATCACTTCGCCACCGAGGTTCCCGCACTCAACCTGATGCTCGCCACCTATTTCGGCGCGCTCGGCGACAATCTAGACCTCGCCGCTTCGCTTCCCGTGTCGGGACTTCATGTCGATCTGGCCCGCGCGCCGGAGCAGCTTGAAGCCGTTGCGGCGAAGGTGTCCTCCAGCACAGTGCTGTCACTCGGCGTGATCGACGGCCGCAATGTCTGGCGCGCCGATCTCAATGCCATACTGGACTATCTGAAGCCGGTGGTGGAGGCACGTCCGCTCGATCGTATCGAGATCGCGTCGTCCTGCTCGCTGCTGCATGTTCCGGTCGATCTGGAACTTGAAACGGCGCTGGACGCGGAGCTGAAGTCCTGGCTCGCCTTTGCCACGCAGAAGCTCGACGAACTGGTCGTGCTGGGGCATGCGGTGTCGGAGGGCCGCGCCGGGGTTGCGGATGCCCTGCAGGCCTCGGCTGACGCCATTGCCTCGCGCCGTAAATCTCCGAGCGTGCACGACAGGAAGGTGGGCGACAGGCTTGCCGCCGTCACCGGGGCCATGGAACGTCGCAGGAGCGCTTTTGCCGCGCGGCGTGAAAAGCAGTCCGGCAAGCTCGACCTGCCGAAATTCCCCACCACCACCATCGGCTCGTTCCCGCAGACGGCAGAGGTGCGCAAGGCGCGCTCTGCCCATGCAAGGGGTGAACTGAGCGCTGCCGACTACGAAGCCTTCCTGCGCAGGGAGACGCAAGCGGCGATCCGCTGGCAGGAGGAAATCGGTCTCGACGTGCTGGTCCATGGCGAGTTCGAGCGCAACGACATGGTGCAGTATTTTGGCGAGCAGCTTGCCGGTTTCGCCTTCACGCAGGCCGGCTGGGTGCAGAGCTACGGCTCCCGCTACGTTCGCCCGCCGATCATCTACGGCGACGTCTCGCGCCCGGAACCGATGACCGTGCGCTGGTGGGAATATGCGCAGTCACTGACCGACAGGCCGGTCAAGGGCATGCTCACCGGCCCCGTGACCATTCTCAACTGGTCCTTCGTGCGCGACGACATTCCGCGTTCGCAAAGCTGCCGCCAGATCGCTCTGGCGATCCGCGACGAGGTGGTCGATCTCGAAAAGGCGGGCGCCGTGATGATCCAGATCGACGAGGCAGCGCTGCGCGAAGGCCTGCCGCTGCGCAAGCAGGACTGGAAGGCCTATCTCGACTGGGCGGTCGGCAGCTTCCGGCTGGCGTCCACGGGCGTGGAGGATGCGACCCAGATCCACACCCATATGTGTTACTCGGAGTTCAACGACATCATCGACGCCATCGCGGCGATGGATGCCGACGTGATCTCCATCGAAACCTCGCGCTCGCGCATGGAACTGCTCGATGCCTTCCGCAATTACAAATATCCGAACGAGATCGGGCCGGGCGTCTACGACATTCATTCCCCGCGCGTTCCGCATACGGGAGAAATGACGGACCTGCTAAAACTGGCGCGCAAGCGCCTCTCCGACAGCCAGATCTGGATCAACCCCGATTGCGGCCTCAAGACCCGCAAGTGGGAAGAGGTGAAGCCGGCGCTGGTTAACATGGTGGCCGCGGCGCGCGAATTGCGGGCGCTGGCAAGCTGATAAAAAGCCCGCCGCCTGATTTGCCGGCGGCGGGCGCGTGTTTTGAGACCCGGTCCGTTATCAACGGGCCGGGTCGGTCACGTCGGTCAGGCTTCGATTTCCAGCTCGCCAAGCGGTCTGGAACAGCAGGCGAGGATAAAGCCTTCGGCGATTTCGTCATCGAGGATGCCGCCATTGTGGTTCATCTCGACCTCACCGGAAATCTTCCTCACCTTGCAGGTGCCGCACAGGCCGAACTCGCAGGCAGCTGAAATGCGCACGCCGCTGGCCCGTGCCGCCTGCAGCACGGTCTGGCCGGGCAGGCATTCGCCGTCTACCTCCGACAGGCTGAAGTGCACGGGCACGACCTCCTGAACCGGGGCCGCCTGCTCGGCGGCTTCCGTCTGCGCCTCGGCGAAAGGTGGGGACACGGGCTCCGCCGGCGGCGCGCCGAAGCTTTCCTGATGGTAGAAGGCCATGTCGAAGCCGGCGCTTTGCAGCATCTCGCGCACGGCCCTCATATAGGGTTCCGGCCCGCAGCAGAATATCTCGCGCTCATGGAAGTCGGGTGCGAGCAGCGGCAGGCGCACCGCATCCACGCGTCCCATATGGCCGGACCAGCCTTCGCGTGGCGAACGCTCCTCCACGATGAAGGCCAGCGACAGGCCGGGCATCCGCGAATTCAGCAGTTCCAGCTCCTTGCGGAAGATGATGTCTTCCGGCCGCCGAGCGCAGTTGACGAATGTGACGTCGGTGCCCGGCGCGCAGTCGCTGAACCAGCGCAGCATCGACATCATCGGCGTGATGCCCGACCCCGCCGACAGGAACAGATATTTGGCGCCCGGATGGGTGTGATGCGAAAAATCGCCGCCCGGTCCATATGCCTTGAGGCGGGCACCGACGCCCAGATTGTCGAACATCCAGCGCGTGCCGATGCTGTCCGCCTGAGCCTTGACCGTGACCGAGATGGAAAACGGCCGAGACGGCGACGACGACAGCGTATAGGTGCGCATGATCGGCTCGTCGGCCACGGGCAGTTCGAGGGTGATGAACTGACCCGGCATGTAGCGGAACCAGGTCTGCGCATCCGAGCGGAAGGTGAAGGTCTTCACCTCCGGCGCCTCATCCGTGATGCCGATCACCTCCAGAACCTGAAGGCGATCGTTCCACGGCGCCATCTCATCGAGATGGCGGTAGAGGCCGGGATCGGTCATGACGTTCACCGTCTCCTCCTTCGTCAGGCGACGTTCTTCAGGCGCGTTTTTCCGTCACCTGCCAGCCTCGGTTCGAGGAAATCCGCATACCACTGCACGAACTGGATGGTCCCGCCCTCATGAAGTTCCGAATAGGGGCCGGGCTCATAGGAGGGCGAGCGGATGCCGAAGGCGTTTTCCTCGACAATGCGGCGGTCCTGCTCGTTGGTCTCCATCCAGACATGGGCGAGTTCATGCGGGTCGTAGTCGACGCCTTCGACCGCATCCTTGTGCACCAGCCATTTCGTGGTGAGCATGGTTTCCTCCGGCCCGAGCGGAAGCACGCGGAAGGTCACGGCATGGTCGATCAGAACATGGTTCCACGTTGTGGGGTAGTGATAGAGCATCAGGCTGCCGATGCGGTCCGCATTGACCTGATCCGACAGATTGCGCTTCACCGCTGCCTTGCCGTTCATCGTGTAGCTGACGGAATCGCGCAGGAGCGGCGTGCGCGTGGCGCGATACTGGCCGTCCGGGCTGATGCGGAAATGGGACGGCAGACCGGCGGCTTCGCACTTGGCCCAGTGGGCGATCATCTCGGGATCGCTCTCGACATCGTTGACGCCGGTGACATTCGGAGCCTCCGGAAAGGTCTTGCAGAGTTCCGGATGGTTGCTGGCGCAGTGATAGCACTCGCGGTTATTTTCCCAGACCAGCTTCCAGTTGCCTTTCTCCACCGTCGTCGTCTCGAAGGCGACCTTGGCTTCGGTGAGGCGGTGCGGGTTGAAATAGGGGTCCATCATGGCGCGGAATGGCGCGAAATCGGCCGGCTGGTCGGCCAGGCAGATGAAGATGTAGCCCCCGGTCGCCTCGCAGGCGACAGGCTTCAGCGAATAGGAGCTGGGGTCGAAATCGTCGGCCATCTGGCGCGCGAACAGAAGCTTGCCATCGAGGTCATAGGTCCACTGGTGATAGGGACAAACCAGACGCGCCTGCGTGCCCTTCGCCGTGGTGCAGACACGGCTGCCGCGATGGCGGCAGGAGTTGTGGAACGCCCGGATTTTCCCCTCGCGGTCGCGCACGATCACCACAGGATAGTCGCCGATCTGCACGGTAAAGAAGCTGCCAGGCTTTGGCAGTTCGCAATCATGGCCGATGAACAGCCAGTCGCGATACCAGATCAGCTCCAGGTCCAGCTTGTAGAAATCGGGGTCGGTGTAGAAGGGCTGCTCCAGCGCATGACCCGGCTTGCGGGTGCGGATGAGCTCAAGCATTCTCGTACGGGCGTCCATGTCCTGTCCTCGCCAAAGGACTGAACTTGGTGGTGATTTGGGAATGAACGGCCCCGCGAGGGGTCACCCGCCATTCGCTCCCTGACCGCCCACCGCGATCAGTCGAAACCACTGTGCCGGGCCGCGTGCCTGTTTCGGATGAAGGCGGAAACAGGCAGATGCCTTGGGCTACAGCGATCTAAACATCATTCGCAGGTGCGGGGGACATGTGAAAACGACATCGCCTCGTCGCAGGACGACAGGCGATGTCGCGTGATTACGCCGTCGTTCGGGCCTAATCCCAGGCGAGCGCGCCACCGTTCTGATATTCGATGACGCGGGTCTCGAAGAAGTTCTTCTCCTTCTTCAGATCCATCGCCTCGCTCATCCACGGGAACGGGTTTTCGGTTTCCGCGAACACCGGGGCAAGGCCGAGCTGGGCGCAGCGGCGGTTGGCGATGAAGTGCATGTACTGCTCGCACAGCGCCGCATTGAGGCCGAGGAAGCCACGCGGCATCGTATCGCGGCCATAAGCGGCTTCCAGTTCGGCAGCGTCCGAAATCATGCCGCGCACCTCATCCTGGAACTCCTTCGTCCACAGATGCGTGTTCTCCAGCTTGATCTGGTTGATGACGTCGATGCCGAAGTTCAGATGGATCGATTCGTCGCGCAGGATGTACTGATATTGCTCGGCGATGCCGACCATCTTGTTGCGGCGGCCGAGCGACAGGATCTGCGCGAAGCCGGTGTAGAACCACATGCCCTCGAAGATGACGTAGAAGGCGACGAGATCGCGCAGGAACGACTGGTCGGCTTCCGGCGTGCCGGTCTTGAAGTCTGGGTTGTCGAGGTTCTGGGTGTGCTTGAGCGCCCATGCCGCCTTGTCGGTGATCGACGGCACCTCGCGATACATGTTGAACAGCTCGCCCTCATCGAGCGCGAGGCTTTCCACGATATACTGGAAGGTGTGGGTGTGGATCGCCTCCTCGAAGGCCTGACGCAGCAGATACTGGCGGCATTCGGGGTTGGTGAGGTGACGGTAGATGGCCAGCACGATGTTGTTGGCGACCAGCGATTCGGACGCGGCGAAGAAGCCGAGATTGCGCTTGAGCATGCGCCGCTCGTCCTCGGTCAGTCCGTCCTTCGATTTCCACAGCGCGATGTCGGCCTGCATGGAGACCTCGGTCGGCATCCAGTGATTGTTGCAGCCGGCGAGATACTTTTCCCACGCCCAGCGGTATTTCAGCGGCAGAAGCTGGTTCACGTCGGCGCGCGCATTGATCATGCGCTTTTCATCGACGGTGACGCGCGCCGCACCCCGCTCGATCTCGCCAAGTCCGGTGGCGTCGCCGGCAGGCGCATCCTTGCCCGGAAGCGGGATGGAAGGGTTGTTTTTGGGTTCGGACCAGTCGAGCATCTTATTTCTCCGGAAAGGCTTGGCGCACCCCATTCCTGACGCTTCAGGTATCGGCATGTGCCGGTCGGGATCGCATGAATGGTGAGGCACAGGATGGGGTGTCACATCACCCCATCCCATCCTGTCGGCTTTGCCCTCCCCGACCGGGGAGGGCAGGGGCCTGCTTACTGGCAGGCTTCGCAGTCGGGGTCGTCGATGGCGCAGGCCTTGCCCCATGCCGCGCTGGGGTCGACCACGATCGGCGTCGCGGCTTCCGCGGCCGCCATGCTGGCCGGCGAAACGGCGTTGAGCTTGCCGTCGGTGCCCTTGAGCGTCGACTTCTCGACATGGGTGGCCGAGCGCGAACGCAGGTAGTAGGTGGTCTTGAGACCCTTCTTCCATGCGAAGCGGTAAAGCTCGTCCAGCTTCTTGCCGCTCGGATTGGCGATGTAGAGGTTGAGCGACTGGGCCTGGTCGATCCACTTCTGGCGGCGGGAGGCCGCCTCGATCAGCCACGAAGAGTCGATCTCGAAGGCGGTTGCGTAGAGTGCCTTGAGATCGTCGGGGATGCGGTCGATCTGGCCCACCGATCCGTCGAAATACTTCATATCGGAGACCATCACCTCGTCCCACAGGCCACGCGCCTTGAGGTCATGGACGAGCTGTGCGTTCACCACGGTGAAGTCGCCCGACATGTTCGATTTGACGAACAGGTTCTGGTAGGCGGGCTCGATCGACTGCGCCACGCCGCAGATGTTGGAGATGGTCGCCGTCGGTGCGATTGCCATGGTGTTGGAGTTGCGCATGCCGGTTTCCTTCACCCGCTCGCGCAGGCTCGCCCAGTCGAGGGTGAAGGTGGAGTCCATGTCCACGCCGGGGCGCGCTTCTTCCAGCAACCTGATGGAGTCGATCGGCAGGATGCCCTTCGACCACAGCGAGCCCTCGAAGCTCGGATAGCGGCCGCGCTCGGCGGCGAGATCCACCGAAGCGGAGATCGCGTGGTAGCTGATCGCTTCCATCGAGCGGTCGGCGAATTCGACAGCCCCTTCCGAAGCATAAGGAATGCGCATCGCCTGCAGCGCGTCCTGGAAGCCCATCAGGCCAAGGCCGACGGGGCGGTGGCGCAGGTTCGAGGCGCGCGCTTCGGGGATGGTGTAGAAGTTGATGTCGATGACGTTGTCGAGCATGCGCATCGCCGTGCCCACGGTCCGGGCGAGGCGGTCGAGGTCGAGACCCTGCTCGGACACGTGATTGGCAAGGTTGATCGAACCCAGATTGCACACAGCAACCTCGTCCTTCGACGTGTTGAGGGTAATTTCCGTGCACAGGTTGGAGGAGTGCACCACACCGACATGGCCCTGCGGCGAACGGATGTTGCACGGATCCTTGAACGTGACCCACGGATGCCCGGTCTCGAACAGCATGGTCAGCATCTTGCGCCACAGGTCGAGCGCGCGGATCTTGCGCCAGACGCGCAGTTCGCCGGCCGCGGCCTTGGCCTCATAGGCTTCATAGGCGTTACGGAAGGCTGTGCCGTAAAGGTCGTGCAGGTCGGGAACCTCGTCGGGCGAGAACAGCGTCCACTCGCCGTCGGCCTCGACGCGCTCCATGAACAGGTCCGGCACCCAGTTGGCCGTGTTCATGTCATGGGTGCGGCGGCGGTCGTCGCCGGTGTTCTTGCGCAGGTCGAGGAATTCCTCGATGTCGACATGCCATGTTTCCAGATAGGCGCAGACCGCGCCCTTGCGCTTGCCGCCCTGATTGACGGCGATGGCGGTGTCGTTGGCCACCTTCAGGAACGGCACCACGCCCTGGCTCTCGCCGTTGGTGCCCTTGATGTGGGCGCCGAGGCCACGAACCGGCGTCCAGTCATTGCCTAGGCCGCCGGAATATTTGGCGAGCAGCGCATTGTCCTTCACGCCCTTGAAGATGGCGTCGAGGTCGTCGCCGATGGTGGTCAGGAAGCAGGACGAAAGCTGCGGCCTGAGCGTACCCGAGTTGAACAGGGTCGGCGTCGAGCACATGAAGTCGAAGGACGACAACAGGTTGTAGAATTCGATGGCGCGCGCCTCGCGGTCGATCTCACGGGCGGCGAGGCCCATGGCGACGCGCATGAAGAACGCCTGCGGCAGCTCGAAGCGTTTGCCCTTGGTGTGCAGGAAATAGCGGTCGTAAAGCGTTTGCAGGCCCAGATACTGGAAATGCAGGTCGCGTTCGGCCTTGAGGGCAGCGCCGATGCGCTTGAGGTCGAAGCGCCCGAGTTCGGGATCGATCAGGTCCGCCTCGATGCCGGTGCGGATGAATTCCGGGAAATAGGTGGCATAGCGCTCGGCCATGTCGGCCTGAGTGGCCTGCTCGGAGCGGCCGGTGACGAAGCTCAGCGCTTCGCGGCGAAGCCGGTCGAGCAGCAGGCGGGCGGAAACGAAGCTGTAGTTGGGCTCGGTCTCGACCAGCGTGCGCGCGGCAAGGATCGGCGCCAGCGACAGTTCATCCTCGGTGATGCCGTCATAGAGATTGCGCAGCGCCTCGTTGAGGATCGGCTGCGGGGAGACAGCCTCCAGCCCTTCGCAGGCTTCCTCGACGATGCGGCGGAAACGGCCCTCGTCCAGCGCAACCTTTTCGCCGGTGGCGCGGGTGACGTGGAGCGACGGCGCGGCGGATTCAGGAGCGGCGGCTTTGGCGGCCGCACGTTCGCGGGCGCGCTCTTCGCGATAGAGAACATAGGCGCGCGCGACCTTGTGGTGTTCCGAGCGCATCAGTGCCAGTTCCACCTGATCCTGCACGTCTTCGATATGGAAGGTGCGGCCTTCGCCGATGCGCCGGGTGAGGTTGCCCACGACCTGCTCGGTCAGGTCCTTGACCACGTCGTGCACGCGGCGCGAGCCGGCCGCCACCGAGCCCTCGACAGCCAGGAACGCCTTGGTCAGCGCGACGGTGATCTTGGTCGGATCGAAGGGCGTGACCGATCCGTTGCGGCGGATGATGCGGTAGCCGGGCTCCGTCGGGGTCCGGGCTTCGTTTTCTATGGAAGGTGGAACCGCATCGGTCCCGTTCGTCTGGAGTGCAGTGGTCGCCGGCATCTTATCCCCGTGGCGCTGTGGACGGGGGAGCTGACGGCAACGCATGCCCGATGGCGTGGCTCAGGCCACGTGGGCAAGCGCACCTCCGGGACACCCCGCCCGAGTTTCGTGCAGTATCACGGCAGGTCTCCTGGCTCACGGCTCATCGTCGCTGTCCGGCCTTCCCGGTGCCTGAAACGCACCAGTGACACGAAAAGGGACAACGACTCACCGTTTACAGTTGCGGGGGCAGCGTCGGATTTCCTCGCAAGGGCACCGACTTCCCTCTTAGCCCTCCAGATCCATATTGGCGCTGAAAGGAACCATGATGGCTACATTTAGTATCAGGAGCCGTTCTGGTGTCAACAGGTTGATTTTGAATTTGATGGATGAATTTATCTTATGCCCACAATCCAAAGGCTGCCTGTGCACAACGTCTTCATCGGAAGTTTTTTTGCCAGACCGGGCAAACGGGGCATTCCTGACGCATTTTGATGCCGTCCGGAACTCCCTGCCGGCGAGAAACACGGGTATAACCACAGGAAGATGCGGCGGCGGAAATTGATCCGCCGCCGGCTGGTATCAGATCGCTTCCAGATAGGTCTCGAATTCGAAATTGTTGACCCTCAGGGCGAAGGTCTCCAGTTCCTGCTTTTTGCACGCGACGAGAGAGCCGCGCAGCGCGTCCGGAAATATCTCCGCGACGAGGTTTCCGTTTTCGAAGCTGGCAATCGCCGAGGCCCAGTCGGGCGGCAGCTTGGTCATGTCGCGTTCGTAAACATCGGTTGTCGCCGGTTCCCCGGGGTTCAGCTGCTTCTCGATGCCGATGAGCGCGGCCCCCAATATGGCAGCCAGCACAAGATATGGATTTGCATCGGCCCCGGCCACGCGATGCTCGATGCGGCGCGCTGCATTTGGACCGCCGGGGATGCGGATCGCCACCATGCGGTTCTCATAGCCCCAGGCAACGGCGGTTGGCGCATGCGAGTTCGGACGCAGGCGGCGGAACGAATTGAAGTGCGGGGCAAACACCAGCGTGCTTTCCGCCATGGCGGCGAGTTGCCCGCCCACCGCATGGCGCAATATGTCGGAGCCGCGCGGCGTGCCGTCATCGAAGACGTTGTTGCCGTCTTCGTCGAGCAGGCTGAAATGGACATGAAACCCGCTGCCGGAGCGCTTGCCATAGGGCTTCGCCATGAAGGAGGCGATGAAGCCGTGCTTGCGCGCGATGCCCTTGACTGTGCGCTTGAAGAGTATGGCGTCGTCGGCGGCGCGCAGTGCGTCGGGAACATGGTTGAGGTTGATCTCGAACTGGCCGACCCCGTTCTCGGCAATGGCCGAGTCGACGGGAATGTCCTGCAGGCGGCAGGCCTCGTAGACTTCGTGCAGGAAACCTTCGAAGTCGTCGATCTCATCGATGGAAAGGGCCGCGTCGGAATCGAGCCGGCGGCCGGTGATCGGCGAGACCGGCCCGCGCGGGCGGGCAGGCTTCGGGTCGACCAGATAAAACTCCAGCTCGGTGGCGACGACCGGCGTCAGCTTCAGCGCCTTGTAGCGGTCGAGAATGCGGGCCAGCGCCCGGCGCGGATCACCAAGGAAGGGCGCGCCGCTTTCATCCGACAGCCAGAGCGGAATGAGCGCAGTGGGATGGGCGGTCCAGTCCATCGGCAGGATGCCGCGACCGGTCCACTGGCAGATGCCATCGGCGTCACCGGTCGAGAAGACCAGCTTGTTGCCGACGATGTCCTCGCCCCAGACGTCGACGCCGCACACCGAGTAGGGCATGCGCAACTTGCCTTCCAGTGCCTTGGCAGCCTGATCGACGGGGATGCGCTTGCCGCGCATGATGCCGTTCAGGTCGCACACCGCGGCCCTCAGGCTGTGGATGTCAGGCCGGCTTTTCAGCCAGTCCAGCACCTCTCTGATCGCTTCACTCAATTGATACCTCCGGGTTGGTTGAACATAGGGTGGCGACGCGCGCGGCTTTTCGGAAGCCACGCGCGTTCGGGCCGGGCATTGCACCGGCAGAATGGATTGCAATGAAAGAATGAGCGGGGTGGTGCTGCGTGCGCGCACCGTTTGTGGCTGGCGGTCGGCCCGACCGTTGTGTCCTGTTCCCAGGAATTTTGATTCGTCCCCATTGAAGCTGCAGGAGACCTGCCGGGACGAGAAATGATGAAATGCGGCCCGTAGCTTCCCCCCGGCCCTGTATTCCGGACCGTTCAGGAACACACTACCCGGCGGCAACAGCCTTGCCAAGCCGGATCAGGAAAGCTCGACCTGTCAGCTCTTCTTGCGGGCGCGGCCGGCAAAGGGGTTGTCGGAGGTGCGCAGCGCCACGCGGATCGGCACGCCGGGCATGTCGAAGGCTTCGCGCAGATTGTTGATCAGATAGCGCACATAGGACTGCGGCATGGCTTCCGGCCGCGAGCAGGAAACGACGAAGCCCGGCGGGCGGGTCTTGGCCTGCGTGACATACTTGACCTTCAGCCGGCGTCCGGCCACGGCGGGCGGCGGATGATGCTGGAGAATGCCTTCCAGCCAGCGGTTCAGCCTGCCGGTCGAGACGCGGCTGTTCCACACCTTGTGGGTGCGCTCCACCGCTTCCATCAGCTTGTCGAGACCGCGTCCGGTCTCTGCCGAAACCGGAACCGCCTGAATGCCGCGCACCTGCGGCAGCAGCCGCTCGGTCTTCTCGCGCAGTTCCGCCAGCAGCTGCTGCGGATTGTCGATCAGGTCCCACTTGTTGAAGGCGATGACCGGCGCGCGTCCCTCGCGGATGATGAGGTCGGCGATCTGCAGATCCTGCTTCTCGAAGGGAATGGTGGCGTCGAGCACGATGATGACGATCTCGGCGAAGCGGATGGCGCGCAGGCCATCGGCCACGGAAAGCTTTTCAAGCTTCTCCTGCACCTTTGCCTTGCGGCGCATGCCGGCCGTGTCGAACAGCTTCATCTGCCGTCCGCGCCACTCCCAGTCGACGGAGATGGAATCGCGGGTGATGCCGGCTTCCGGTCCGGTCAGCAGCCGTTCCTCGCCGATCAGCGCGTTGATGAGCGTCGACTTGCCCGCATTGGGACGGCCAACGACCGCGATGCGCAGCGGCTTGCTTTCATCATAGGCAGGCGCATCGGCTTCGGGATCGGCGATGTCCTCGCCGATCAGCACTTCGCTGGCGGCAGGTATCTCGTCGTCCTCGTCTTCGTCCTTGCCGAAGGCGCGTTCCTTGCCCAGCGCCTCGACCACGGCATCGCGCAGGTCCGGCATGCCGACACCGTGCTCGGCCGAGATCGGCACGGGTTCGCCGAGGCCGAGTTCCCACGCCTCCAGCAATCCGCCCTGAGCGCCGCGCGCTTCGGCCTTGTTGGCAACCAGCACCACCGGCTTGCCGGAGCGGCGCACCACATCGGCGAAAGTGCGGTCGTCGGGCATCAGCCCTGCCTTGGCATCGACCACGAAGAAGATGACATCGGCCTCGTCGATGGCGATCTCGGTCTGGGCGCGCATGCGGCCGGGCAGGGTGGCTGCCGGGGCATCCTCGAAGCCGGCCGTGTCGATCACCTCGAAGGCAAGGTCGTAGAGCTTGGCGGCATGGGTGCGGCGATCGCGGGTTACGCCCGGCGTGTCGTCGACGAGCGCCAGCCTGCGCCCGACCAGTCGATTGAAGAGCGTGGATTTGCCGACATTAGGCCGGCCGATGATTGCGGCTTTGAAGCTCATGTCTCACGACGCATTGCCCGAACCGCGGATCAGTTCGGACATCAGGGTAGCGCGCTGGCGAATGTTCTGCGGAGCCTGCTCGTCGTCGACGATCTGGTCGAACAGCTTGAGCGCGTCGGCGGACTTGCCTTCCTTCCAGGCAGCAAGGCCGAGCGCCTCGCGAGCGGAATGGCGCAGCGCATTGCCATCCACGGCGAGCGCCTCGACACGGGCGGATACGTCGGCATAGGAGCCGGTGTCGACCAGAAGGAGAGCCGCACGCAGCTTCGCCATGTCGCGCAGACCCTGCGGAATGGCGCTGTCGGCTGAAACCGCATCGAGTTCGGTGACGGCGGCCCCTACATCGCCGCTGTCGGCCTTGAAGGTGGCGGCCCGCAGACGCGCCAGAACCGGATAGGCCCCGTAGCCGTCTTTCTGGATTTCCGAGAGCGCGGCCAGCGCTTCATCCTGCTTGCCTTCATTGGCAAGGGTGAGCGCCTGCGAGAAGGCATCGCCCGAACGGTTGGCGCGGCTTTCATCCCAGTGGCGGTAGCCGACGAAGGCTGAGGTTGCGAGAACGACCAGAATGGCGATGGCGATCAGGATCGGGCCGAACCGGTCCCAGACCGCCTTCGCCTGTTCCTTGCGGATCTCTTCATTGACTTCGCGGATAAAGCTGTCGTCGGCCATTCACTCAAAACCGTTTCTTGCCGCCATGGCGGTGCGTTCGCCTGCGTTTTAGCTGAAATTCCCCGGCATGGAAGGGGCAAGCCTCAAATTCGCTCCGCGCCCCGGCCGGACCGCTGCTTTTTATGGACGGGACCTGCCGGCGATAAGACGGAAAAATGAAGGCAGGTTTATGGGGCCTTGTTCAACCGGGGAGCCGCCGACCACGCGATAACCGCCGCGACGACAAGCACCGCAGCCGCCAGCAGGGAGGCGGACACATAGTTTCCCGACCACTCGACCAGCAGTCCCGAAACCAGCGGTCCGATGATCTGGCCGAGCCCGAAGGAGGCGGTCATGATGGCAAAGACGCGCCGGGGGGCCTGCGGCGCAAGCTGGCGCGCTGCCTGCAGGCCGAGCGCCGTCTGGGCCATGAAGGTAGCACCCAGCAATATGCCGCCGGCAAGCGGCCCCATCCGCCCGGAGATCATGACGCTCGCCGCCACGCCGATCGCTTCCACGATGCAGGAAAGGGCATAGGCCTTATAGATGGAAGAGCGCCTGGCGAATGTCTGCCACAGGAAGAGCGAAGGAACGGCGGCAACGCCGGTTGCCAGCCACACCAGTGCTTCGAACACGCGCGTTTCGCCGTTCTGGCGCACGATGGCGACGAGAAACGTGGCGGTGACCACATAGCCGAAGCCGAACAACCCGTAGGAAAGGATGATCTTGTAAAGGGCCGCATCCCGGGGGAGTGGCGGCTCGCGGCCGGAACTGCCGCTGCCGGCCGGGCCTTCATTCGCGAGGAAGGCAACGAGAACCAGACCGGCAAAAGAAACCGCGCCGGACCAGTACCAGCCCGCCGTCCAGTCCGTCTGTGTCGTCGCCAGCGCCACCATCAGCAGCGACGAAATGGCGATGCCGGTCCCCACGCCACTGAAATGCAGGGATTGCAGCTCGTTGCGGCCACTCCTCGCCAGATGGCTGAAGACGATGCTGGCCATGAACACCATGGTCATGGCGCTGACGGCGCCGGCCAGAAAGCGGATGATGATGAAAGAACCTATTCCGGTGACCAGCCCCATTGCCGCTGCAAGCAGCGCGTTGAGCGCAAGGCTTGCCAGTGCGACAGCGCGCTCGCGTCCCTGCGCCCAGCCGCCCGCAGCCACCAGCGCCCCGACCAGATAGCCGACATAGTTGGCGGAGGCGATCAGGCCCGCATCGGATGCCGACAGGCCGAGCCCGTCCATCATGCCGGGCAGGATCGGCGTGTAGACGAAGCGGCCGATGCCCATGGCAACGGCAAGCGCAATCGCTCCGGCAAGGGCGAATCGGACGGGGGAGGCGGATGCGGCGTTCATGGCGCCCACAATATTTGCGCGTGCCGGCGATACAATCCGGCTTTCGTTGGGCCAGATGCGGCGCGCACCATGCCTGCACCTGGCCGGGCATAAGGCTGGAAAGCCATTGGCTACGGGTCTATCTATAGATTTCGACGCAACTGATCTTCAGGATTTTCCACCCATGACAGCACATGCCCCCTCGCTTTCGGCCGCCGGCGATTTTTCAGGTGTCATCGATCCGGTGAAGCTCGACCGGCTGGCCGAGGTGGCGATCAAAGTGGGCCTTCAGCTTCAGCCGGGGCAGGATCTGGTGCTGACCTCCTCGATTGCCGCCCTGCCGCTGACGCGCCGCATCGTTGAGCAGGCCTACAAGGCCGGCGCCGGTCTGGTGACGCCGATCTTCTCCGATGACGAGATCACGCTGGCCCGCTTCCGCTATGGCTCGGACGCCAGCTTCGACCGCGCCGCCGGCTGGCTGCACGAGGGCATGGCCAGGGCCTATTCGCAGAATGCTGCCCGCCTTGCGGTGCGCGGCGACAATCCCTCCCTGCTGTCGGGCCAGGACCCGGCCAAGGTGGCCCGCGCCAACAAGGCCAACTCCACCGCCTACCAGCCGGCGCTGGAAAAGATAACCGGCTTCGACATCAACTGGACCATCCTTGCCTATCCGGAAGTGGAATGGGCGCGGCAGGTGTTTCCGGGCGTATCCGACGCGGTGGCGGTCGGCAAGCTGGCCGAGGCCATCTTCGCGGCGAGCCGCGTGGACAATGACGATCCGGTCGCAGCATGGCGCGAGCACAACGCGGCGCTGGCAAAGCGCACCGAGTGGCTGAACGGCCACCGCTTCCATTCGCTGCATTTCACTGGGCCCGGCACCGATCTGACGCTTGGTCTTGCCGACGGGCATGAATGGATGGGCGGTGCCTCTACCGCGAAGAACGGCGTCACCTGCAATCCCAATATCCCGACCGAGGAAGTGTTCACCACGCCGCACCGCCTGCGCGTTTCCGGCCATGTTTCCTCGACCAAGCCTCTGTCCTATCAGGGCACGCTGATCGACGATATTTCGGTGCGCTTCGAGGAAGGGCGCATCGTCGAGGCGACCGCATCGAAGGGGGCGGACGTTCTCAACAAGGTTCTGGATACGGACGAGGGCGCGCGCCGGCTGGGCGAGGTGGCGCTGGTGCCGCATTCCTCCCCGATCTCGAAGAGCGGCATTCTCTTCTATAATACGCTGTTCGACGAGAATGCCTCCTGCCACATCGCGCTTGGCCAGTGCTACTCCAAGTGCTTTGTCGGCGGTGACAAGCTCACGCCAGACGAAGTTGCGGCAAAGGGCGGCAACAAGAGCCTCATTCATATCGACTGGATGATCGGCTCCGACAAGGTCGACATCGATGGCGTTCATGAAGATGGTCGCAGGGTGCCGGTGATGCGCGCCGGCGAGTGGGCCTGAAATCGACATGCCTGAGCTGGCCGTCAAACGCGTGTACGAACCCGTCGCTGAAAGCGACGGGCAGCGCGTTCTGGTCGACCGGCTCTGGCCGCGAGGCCTGAGCAAGGAGAAGGCGCATCTCGACCTGTGGCTGAAGGATATCGCGCCGAGCGACGAGTTGCGCCACTGGTTCGGCCATGATCCTGAACGCTGGGCGGAATTTCAGAAGCGCTACAGGGCCGAACTGGGCGGCAAGGCGGATGCCCTTGCCGAGTTGCGTGCCCTGATGGCCAAAGGCAAGGTCACGCTCCTGTTCGCCGCCCATGACGAGGAGCACAACAACGCCGTTGCGCTGGCGGCATATCTCAGGGAAACCTGAAGCTTTCCTCGGAGGTTCCGGGAATCCGGTCGGAACCTCGCCTGCAAAGGCTGTCGGGCGTTATCCGCCTATGCCTTCACCTCTGCCGCGTAAATATCGGGCTTGAAGCCGACCAGAACTTTCTTGCCCATGTCCAGCACCGGGCGCTTGATCATGGTTGGATGATCAAGCAGCAGCGCCTTGACCTTGTCTTCGCTCAGATCCTGCTTGTCGGCATCAGAAAGGGCGCGAAACGTCGTGCTGGCCTTGTTGAGCAAGACCGGCCAGCCGACCTTGCCGATCCAGCCTTCCAGCGTGCCCTTGTCCAGCCCATCGGCGCGGAAATCATGGAAGGTATAAGCTATCCCTTGGCCTTCCAGCCAGTTTCGCGCCTTTTTGATCGTGTCGCAATTGGGGATGCCATACATGGTGATGGTCAATCGACTGTCCTCGCGCTGAAATGACTGCCCGGACTGAAGCCGATTCGTGTCGGCTTGTCAGGTTGGATTTGTGACATGAAATCCTGCTTCGTTAACCGCCCATCAAGGTTAATGCATCATTTTCGATTCCAGTGAGTTCTGTAGCGTTCTGGAGAGTTTCCGTGCATCGACGTGTCGTGAAGCGGCCGCTGGCCGCCGCCGGTGGCAGGCAAGGTTCGTTCATCGCTCCCCTGCTCGTCGGACTGGGTATCTGGGTTGGATTCCCGACCGTTACCGCTTTTCAGGATATGACCAGCCTCGTTTCCGGTCTCGACGCCAATGCGCGCTGGAACGCTTATATAGAGAAGTCTGTCGTCGGCTCGACGCAGGCAGCGGAAATGCCTTTCCAGGCTTCCGCCGCTTCGGCGGTCTCCGCAGCCTCCCTTGCGGGGTCCGGGGTGGCGCTGCCGGGTGTCGGCAAAGTGGCTTTCCGCTCCAAGAACGGCATCATCGAGGAAGTCCCGGATGAGGATCGCGTGGTGCGTCAGGGCAAAGGCAGCCGTCTGGTCAAGATCGCGCCGGTAGCTCCGCCTAAAAACTTCAACGCAGGGTCCATCTTCGAGCGCACGTCGTCGCTGATGCTGCGCAAGAGCCTTGATGGCGGCATGAAGATGGCTTTTGCCAAGCCGAAGATCAAAGGCAAGGAAGTCCAGATCGCTTCCGCTTTCCATCTGCGCGAGGAGCCGAAGGCAATGCCGGGCGTCTCGAGCATGCTGGCCAGCCTCGTCAACAACGACAAGCCGGACATTCTGGCAACCGCCTATGCGCCGGCCACTGCCGATTACGCCAAGTCCTCGCCGTTCAAGGCGCTTTTGCAGGAAGAGGAGCCCGGCGGCGGGCGCTTTATCCCGCCGATGAGCAAAGGGGATCATGCCTGGATGCGCAATCCCCTGCCGGCCACCGTGTTTTCCAAGGCGGAGCAGAAGTGCCTCGCCAACGCCATCTATTTTGAGGCGCGCAGCGAATCCGTGCGCGGGCAGGCCGCCGTGGCGCAGGTCGTTCTCAACCGGGTCCGCAATCCGACCTATCCGGCCTCGATTTGCGGCGTCGTCTATCAGAACGATCACTGGCTCAACCGCTGTCAGTTTTCCTTTGCCTGCGATGGCCGCAAGAAGCGCGTGACCGAGCCGCGTCACTACAAGGTGGCCGAGGAAATCGCCCTTGCGGTTACGGCGGGCAAGATCTTCCTGCCTGAGGTGGGATCGTCCACCCATTACTACGCCAGCTATGTCAGCCCCGGCTGGGCCAGAAGCATGAAGAAGATGACCAAGATCGGCCTTCATATCTTCTATCGCACTTATGGCGGTGGCTGGAGCTGATACCTCGCGCAGTGGCGGCGGGAAGGGGGAGATTCTCCCTTCCTTGTGGGCGCGAGCTGGCGGGCACGATGTCGCATCTGGGTAAGATGCTGATTTTACAGGCATAATACTTTGCTTTTGAAAACTCCCACGTGGCTTGACGGGCGGGAGGGCTCTAACTATGTTGCGCGCCAACTGGATGCAGACCGACGGCGGACTTTCGGCCGGGCAGGGAGGTTACGATGGCCGGCAACAATGGGCCAGACGGAACCGGAGAGACCGGCCCCCGGAATGACCGCAAAGGCGACATCCGCGACGACGAACTTGAACGCCGTCGGCGTGAGCTTGGGGCATCTCTGGCAGCACGGCATCCGAAGGCGATCGAGGGGGAAGACAACGCGCAAGCGGGCGGTTCGACTGGTTACGGCCAGGCGTTCAAGCTGTCCAGCGAGTTCATCGCCGGTGTGGTGGTGGGTATAGCGATTGGCTGGATGGTTGACCATCTTGCCGGGACATCGCCTTGGGGGCTGATTGTTTTCCTGCTTGTCGGTTTTGCGGCTGGCGTTCTGAACGTTCTGCGTTCGGCCGGCATGGTGGCAGGTTTCGGACAGACGAAGTCCGGGTCCGGACCCGAAAATTTAAAGTAAGCGCGCTTCGGGCGCGAAGGCAATGAGAAAGGCCGGAAACGGCCGTATGAGGACTGAACGTGGCAGCTGCTGACAAGGTCGACCCGATCCACCAGTTCCATATCAACAAGATCGTTCCGATCGAGATCGGCGGATATGATCTTTCGTTCACCAATTCGTCGCTGTTCATGGTGGTGACGGTTCTGGTGGCGTCGGCATTCCTCTATCTCGCCACTTCCGGTCGCCATCTGGTGCCGACGCGCTGGCAGTCTTCCGCCGAGCTGACCTACGAATTCATCGCCAACATGCTTAAGGATTCCGCCGGAACCCAGGGCATGCGCTTCTTCCCGTTCGTGTTCTCGCTGTTTATGTTCATTCTGGTGGCGAACCTGCTCGGGCTTTTCCCCTATTTCTTCACCGTCACCAGCCACATCATCGTCACCTTCGCTCTGTCGGTTCTGGTGATCGGCGTGGTGCTGGTCTACGGTCTCGCAAAGCACGGTTTCGGCTTCTTCAAGCTGTTCGCGCCGAGCGGCGTTCCCGCAATCCTGATCCCGCTGGTTGCGATCATCGAGGTCGTGTCGTTCCTGTCGCGCCCCGTCAGCCTCTCCGTGCGTCTGTTCGCCAACATGCTGGCCGGCCACATCACGCTGAAGGTGTTCGCGGGCTTTATCGTATCGCTGAGCGCTCTTGGTGGCGTCGGCGTTGCCGGTGCGGTTCTGCCGCTGATCATGACCGTTGCGATCACCGGTCTCGAAGTGCTGGTTGCATGTCTGCAGGCCTATGTGTTTGCGATCCTGACCTGCATGTATCTCAACGACGCCCTGCATCCGGGGCATTGACGAAATCGCTCGCAGACGGTCTGCGTCGACGAAACCTGAAAAGCCATTCCACAAGGAGTTGAAGAAATGGAAGCTGAAGCAGCAAAGTACATCGGTGCCGGTATCGCGTGCCTTGGCATGGGCGGCGCGGCCATTGGCCTCGGCAACATCTTCTCGAGCTATCTGGGCGGCGCGCTGCGCAACCCGTCCGCCGCTGACGGTCAGTTCGGCCGCCTGGTGTTCGGCTTCGCCGTGACGGAAGCTCTGGGCATCTTCTCGCTGCTCATCGCCCTTCTGGCGCTGTTCGGCTGATTTGCCTTTGAATGGGGCCGCGCCGCAAACCGGCCGGCCCGAATGACAGGGACGAAAGATGTTCGTGACACCAGCCTACGGGCAAGAAACGGCGCCTGCGGATCAGGGCGCGACCGAGACAGGCATTGTGATCGGGACGGAAGTTCCGCACGAAGCTGTCGAGGAAGGTCTGTTTCCGCCCTTCAATCCTGAGAGCTTCGCCTCGCAGATTGTCTGGCTGGCCATCACCTTCGGTCTTTTCTACCTGTTCCTGAAGCGGGTTGCGATGCCGCGTCTTGCCGGCATCGTCGAGACACGCTCCGGCAAGATTGCCAGCGATCTCGATCAGGCCGCGAAAATGCAGGAAGAGGCGGACGCTGCGGTGGCCGCCTACGAACAGGAATTGGCCGAGGCCCGCGCCGGCGCGATGGCCATCGGCCAGCAGGCCCGCGATGCGGCGGAGGCTGAAGCCGATGCCGCCCGCAAGAAGGTTGAAGCCGAGCTCGACAAGAAGCTGGCGGAATCGGAGGCTCACATCTCTTCGATCAAGTCCAGCGCCATGAAGGATGTCGGCTCCATCGCTGAATCCACGGCTTCCGCCATCATCGAGCAGCTCGTCGGCAAGGCCGACAAGGCCGGTGTGGCTGCCGCCATCAAATCCGTCGCCGGTTGAGGGCACAGACTATGGACGCAACATCTCTCGCCACAGTCTGGGCTACCGTCGCACTGGTGATTTTCATCGCGCTGTGCATCTATCTCAAAGTCCCGGGTATGGTTTCCAAGGCGCTCGATCAGCGCGCCGAGCGCATCCGCAACGAGCTTGAAGAAGCCAGGCGCCTGCGCGAGGAAGCACAGGCCCTGCTCGCCGAATATCAGGCCAAGCGCAAGGCCGCCGAGCTGGAAGCCTCCGAGATCGTCGACGTCGCGAAACGCGAGGCCGCCGCTCTTGCTGAGGATGCCAGGCGCAAGACGGAAGATTATGTTGCACGCCGCACCGCCATGGCCGAGCAGAAGATCGCTCAGGCTGAGCGCGATGCCGTGAGCGAAGTGCGCGCCAGCGCCGTCGAGCTTGCCGTCGAAGCCGCCCGCAAGGTGCTGGCTGACAAGACCGATGCAAAGGTTGACGCCGATCTGTTCAAGACTTCGGTTGCAGAAGTGAAGGCCCGCCTCAACTGAGCGAGGCCGGTTTCGGAATAATCAAAAGCCGCTGGGGTAACCCGGCGGCTTTTTTCTTTTCAAAAAGTGGGCGAGGTGAAGGGGTCAGAAGTTTCTGCTGGAGAGGATGAGACGACCCGTCTTCCCGATCAACGAGTTTTGACGCTGCCGTTGTCCTCGCGGGCGTGATTCCAACCTGAAGTGAAGTTGGAAAAGGCTTGCAGCGTGCTTTCTGAGCCGTACGCAGCGGAGCATCATGAGCGCAGGCTGAGCGGTTTCGAAACTCAGGAGAATGAGAAGCTGCTTTTACTCTTCGCCTTCCGCTTTGCGGAAAGGGGCGAAGGAAATCCGGTGCAGCCGCTTTACCGGACCGTGAGCCTTGATGGCCGTGCGATGGCGGGCCGTTGCGTAACCCATGTGAATCTCGAACCCGTATTGGGCATGTATCCGCCCGCAGTCGGCCATCATGCGGTCGCGCATCACCTTGGCGACGATGGAGGCTGCGGCAATGGATTGCGAGCGCTGGTCGCCTTTGACCAGTGCGCGGCCGAGGCAGGGCAGGCCGGGTGGTACGTCACGGCCATCGGCGAGCGCAAGCTTCGGCTGAACGGAAAGAGCGCAGACGGCGCGGCGCATGGCTTCAAGGCTGGCCTTGCGGATATCGCCGGCATCGATGCTCTCGGCGCAGACGGAAGAGATGCCGACAGCGCGGGCCGCACTCAGCACCGTTTCGAACAGGGCTTCGCGCTGGGCATGGCTGAGGCGTTTGGAATCGTCCAGCCCCGGCGGAATATTGTCTGGGTCCAGCACCACCGCCGCCGCCACAACAGGACCCGCGAGGGGACCCCGCCCCGCCTCATCCATGCCTGCCACAGGCCACAGGCCTTCGGCTCTTGCCGATGTCTCGAATGAGAAATCGGGGCGCTGGACGATATCGAAGAGAAGTGGAGAATCGGGGCGTAAGCGAACCATGATGCGGCGAAGTTCGCACTGGCCCCGATTCTCCGCAAGCCCCTGCCGCCGAGGGGAGCGGCGGGCAGGGGAAGCCGGAGGCGGGGGGAACGCCTTCCGGCCGAAGACAAGCCGGGACGACGGCTTGTCAGGACGAACATTCAAGAGCAGTCCTGCTCTCCACAGAAACCCTCTCAGCCCTTGTCTCACTCAACTCCAAACACAAACCGCTGCCGATCCAGCCGACCCGATTTTGCTCGAATGGCTACAGGAAACACATACGCTGGTGCCGTTCTCCCGGGTGTGCGCCAGCGCCGTTGCAATCTGTTCCGAAGCTTCGGGGGACAAGATCCGGTTCCCGCTTCTTCGACGTCTTTCTGGCCGGGCAGACATCAGGCCGGCCTTCGCCTTCCAAACCCGACCTGCCCCCGGTTTCAGAGCAGCATCAGCTGTTCGCTGTGCTTCCCGGCTACGAACTGGTCGGTTCGCAGACTGAGGCGCTGTGTATTGAGGCCAAGTTTTTTGGCTGCAATCTCAAAACGCCGGCCGATCTGCCATGCGTAGGGGCCGGCGCCTTTCATGCGCTTGCCCCATTCCGCGTCATAGTCCTTGCCGTCGCGCATGGAGCGGATAAGGGACATGACGTGCCTGTAGCGGTCCGGATAGTTGCGCAGCAGCCAGTCCTTGAAGATGGGCGCCACTTCCAGCGGCAGGCGCAGCACCACATAGCCGGCCTCGCGCGCTCCGGCGGCGCGTGCCGAATCGAGGATGCGCTCCAGTTCCTGATCGTTGAGTCCCGGGATGATCGGGGCCACCAGAACGGATGTCGGGATGCCCGCATCTGTAAGCTGCCGAATGGTTTCCAGTCGCTTGGTCGGCGTCGCCGCGCGCGGTTCCATCGTGCGGGCCAGCCTGCGGTCCATGGTTGTGACCGACAGGGCCACCTTGGCAAGGCCCCGCTCCGCCATGCGTGCCAATATGTCGATGTCGCGGGTGACCAGCGCCGACTTGGTGACGATGCCGACCGGATGGCCGCGCGCCTCCAGCACTTCCAGTATCTCGCGCATGATCCGGTACTGCTTCTCGATTGGCTGGTACGGATCGGTGTTGGTGCCGATGGCGATGGTGCGCGGCGTGTAGCCTTCCTTCGACAGTTCCTTGTCCAGCAGGCGCGCCGCATCCGGCTTGGCAAACAGCCTGGCCTCGAAATCCAGCCCCGGCGACAGGCCCATATAGGCATGGGTAGGGCGTGCGAAGCAGTAGACGCAGCCATGCTCGCAGCCGCGATAGGGGTTCACCGAACGGTCAAAGGAAATGTCGGGGGAGCTGTTGCGGGTGATGATTGTGCGCGGCCGTTCCACCTGAACTTCCGTCTTGAACGGCGGCAATTCCTCGAGGCTTTCCCAGCCATCGTCGAACACATGGCGGCTGACCGGCTCGTAGCGACCGGAGGGATTGATGCCGGCGGCGCGCCCGCGAGCCCTGTCGGGCCTCAGGCGCAGGCCGCTCTGCTCTATCATCGCATTGGCCATTTCGCTGCGTCCCGTTCCGAAAGCTGCAACATCCGCCTGCACGATTGGTTCCATCCTGGCCTTCTCCCAAGAGGTGGGCTGAGACTGTCGAATCTCTGTTCTCATGAAATTATTCCTATCCCAAAATGAGAACAAATCAAGAACTTTGTTATGCGAACCGGGCCGGTCCGACTTGAAACTGGCGCTGTTCCAGCCTGTGGGCTATCAGGCGTTTATGCTCAGCGTCATCATCGAGACCTGCAACGACGAGGAAGCTCTGGCACGGACGCTCGCTTCGCTGGTGTCGGGTGCGGTGGAGGGGCTGGTGCGTGATGTCGTCGTCTGCGATCTGGGCTCCGGCGACTCAACACGTCAGGTCGCGGAGCATGCAGGTTGCGTGTGGACGACAGGCGGCATCGCCGATGCCGTCAAAACGGCGAAAGGCGATTGGCTGCTGCTGGTGGAACCGGGCGCGCGCCTGCTCGGCGACTGGACGGAAGCAGTGGCGGTTCACGCGGCCCGCTCCGGCACGGCAGCGCGGTTTTCGAGAGACCGGTCAAGCCGGGCACCCTTCCTCGCGCGCATCCTTTCACGGCCGGGGCCTCTGGCGCAGGGGCTGCTTTTGCCACGCAGGCAGGCCGTGGTGCTCGCGCGGCACGCAGATAGTGCCGCAGCACTCGCAAGAGGGCTCTCGCTGAAAACCCTGAAGGCTGCGATCCTGCCGGCAGCCCGCAAGGAGAAGAAGCGCGACGGGCTCTACTCCAGAGCATCGGACCGAAAAGTGGAGTCCGGTTTTCGGTGATTCCGATGCTCTCTCAGTAATTCAGATCGTCCTTTGTGCGTCCGAATTGACGCACGGCGATCTGGCAGGACGGTTGCGCGCTGAGCTGTCAGGCCATGAGGCGCAGGCTCCGTCGTTGCTACACGAAGGGCTGCCCGACCTTGTGCTTCGCCGGCACCAGCCGCTTCAGATAGGCATAGCCTTCTTCGGAAAGCCGGTTTTCCTGCCGGTGCAGGAAGCTGTCCGGCATGTGCCGCGTCTTGCCGGCAACATCGGCGAGCGGAACTCTGGCGAGGACCGTGCTGCCGTCATGCTGAAGCGCAACCGAGCCGCTGCCTTCGCTCGCAACCTGCACCGCGAAGGCGCCGGCTTCGAAGGCTTCACGGGCATCTGTCTGGCTGATGGAGCCGACATTGCCGCGCAGCAGGAAGCCGAAGGCATCTACCCGCGCGCGCTTGCCGGGAAGATGTTCGGCAAGCGCGTGTTCCAGCGCTGCGGTCAGGTCGCTGCCGGAAAGTTTCACATTGCCGTGCTGGTCGCGTTCCAGCCGCTCCGGCGGTACGAGGCTTTCCACAAGCGCTTTGCCATCGGCCGTGGAGACGCCTTCCGACACTGCGACCACGCAGCGTCCGTGGCGGTCGTAGGTCGAGCGGACATCATCGATGAAACGTGGAATGTCGAAGGCGCGTTCCGGCACATAGATGAGGTGCGGGCCGCTCATCTCGTCCTGCTGCCATGCGGCGGAAGCGGCGGTGAGGAAGCCGGCATGACGGCCCATGACGATGCCGACATAGATGCCGGGCAGGGCGCGGAAATCGAGATCGACCGACAGGAACGCTCCGGCGACGAACTCGGCTGCCGAGATAAAGCCCGGCGTATGGTCGTTTTCCACCAGATCGTTGTCGATGGTCTTGGGCGCATGCACCATGGCGATGGAACCGCCGGCCGCATCGCTGAGAATCTGCTGGGTGCCGGCGGTGTCGTTGCCGCCGATATAGATGAAGGCTTCCGCATCGACCTTCTTCAGGCCCGACAGGATCAGGTCGCAATAGGCGGCATCTGGCTTGTCGCGGGTGGAACCCAGCGCCGAACCGGGGGTGCCGGCGATGAGGCGCAGCCGTTCCTCGGGAAGGTCGGTGAGATCGGCATAATTGCTGTCGCGTATGCCGCGCACGCCATGCAGGGAACCGAGCACGCGCGCACCGGGATGGCGCTTGCGAACCTCAAGAACCGCGCCGGCCAGCGTCTGGTTGATGACCGCGGTGGGGCCGCCGCCTTGCGCGATGACGAAAGTTCTGGCCATGCTGACCTCCCGAATGCTCGAAATATATACGACTGCGCGTCTTGTATCGACGCGCAGTCGCATATTCAAACCGATTCGGGACGTGGGTCAGATAACGACCACCGGATTGCGCTTCGAGGCGCGGTTGTAGAGGTCGATGATGTCCTGATTGATCAGCCGCACGCAGCCTGACGAAACGGACTGGCCGATGCTCCACCATTCTGGCGAACCATGGATGCGGTAGAGCGTGTCCTGACCGTTCTGGAAGATATAGAGGGCACGCGCGCCGAGCGGATTGTCGAGCCCGCCGGGCTGGCCGTTCTGCCATTTGACGAGTTCCGGCCGGCGGCCGATCATCTCGCGCGGCGGCGTCCAGGTTGGCCATTCGCGGCCATACTGGATATTGGCGCGGCCCGACCACGAAAAGCCGGCCTTGCCGACGCCCACGCCATAGCGGATCGCCTCGCCGCCCGGCTGCACGAGATAGAGCAGGCATTCCTTGGTATGAACGACGATCGTTCCGGGCGCTTCGCCGGTCGGGTCGACCACGATCTGGCGGCGGAACTGCGGCTTGATCTTCTGGTAGGGCACTTCCGGAACGGAGAAGCCGCCGTCCGTCACCGCCGCATACATGACATCCGGGCTGGTGATCTGCCGGTCGACGCTGATCGAGGGGCGCATGGGCTTGATCGAGCCGGTGGAACCATAGTCGAGGTTCAGCGCATCAAAGCCCGATGAGGCTGTGCTGCAGCCGCCGACGGCCATCAGCGCGGTTGCGCCGATGCCCTGCAGCAGCAGGCGGCGGGGAAGAACCGGCGCACCCGGCTCGCCTGCGGCCGGCGATGACTGGTTCCGCGGCAACTCTGACATGTGTTTGATCCTGCGATACCGGCCGGGCCCCCAAGGTCCGGCACTCGCAGGTATTTTCAGCAGTCATGGTTTACAAACCGTGAAGCTTTCCCGGAACGGTTGCATTTCCGTTTGCCTGTCAGGCGGCCTGCGGCTCCCAGCTCGGGAAGGGATCGGGCAGGTCGCGCCAGCGGCCGGGCATGAAATCCCGCTCGGGCACGAGGCAGGCGTCGAGCTCGGTGCGGATCGCGGCCTCGTCCATCGGGTCGCAGCCGATGAACACGATCTCCTGCCTGCGGTCGCCCCACATGTCATCGAGATAGGGCCGCATGGCCGCGTGCCATTCGGGATGATCGGGCCAGCGCTGTTTCGGCACCGAAGCCCACCACAGCCCGCGCTTGCCCGTGCGCACCAGCGCGCCGGCCTGGCTGAGTTCGCCGACATAGTGCGGACGCGTCGCCAGCCAGAAGAAGCCCTTGGCGCGCACCACGCCCGGCCACGAGCGGTTGACGAAGGCCTTGAGCTTCACCGGGTCGAACGGCCGGCGCTCGCGATAGACGAAGGAGCGGATGCCGTATTCTTCCGTTTCCGGCACATGGTCGGCGAAGCCGTTGAGCTCCTTGAACCAGAGCGGATGGGTCTCGGCCTTGTCGAAATCGAAGCGGCCGGTGTCGAGTACCTTGTCGAGTGCCACATTGCCGAAATCGGTTTCGATCAGCTCGGCATCGGGGTTCAGGGAGCGCACGATCCTGCGGGCCATTTCGAGATTGTGCGCCGGTGTGTCGGACACCTTGTTGAGGATGACGACATCGGCGAACTCGATCTGCTCGACCAGAAGATCGACAATGGCGCGGTCGTCCGCGTCGCCGGCGATCTCGCCGCGATCGCGCAGGAAATCCTGCGAGCCGTAGTCAATGAGAAGGTTCGCCGCATCGACCACGGTGACCATGGTGTCCAGCCGGGCAACGTCGGAGAGGCTGTCGCCGTTCTCGTCGCGGAAATCGAAGGTGGCGGCGACAGGCAGCGGCTCGGCGATACCGGTTCCCTCGATCAGCAGATAGTCGAAGCGGCCTTCCTGCGAGAGGCGGCGCACTTCCTTGAGAAGATCGTCGCGCAGGGTGCAGCAGATACAGCCATTGGTCATTTCCACGAGCTGCTCGTCGGTGCGCGACAGGTTCGCACCTCCGTCACGCACAAGTGCTGCGTCGATGTTGACCTCGCTCATGTCGTTGACGATGACCGCCACGCGGCGATCCTCGCGGTTGTTGAGAATGTGGTTGAGAAGCGTGGTCTTGCCGGCTCCGAGAAAGCCGGAGAGCACCGTCACCGGCAGGCGGCGGTTCTGCCCCGCTGTGTTTGGCCCGGTTGTTTCTGGCATGGCTATGTCTGGCATGGCTGGCCTCCTGATCCTGAGGATTGTCGAAACGGAGCGTCCGGCCGCAGCGGCCGGACGCGAAAGACAGGATGTCCGTGCTGGAAATCAGTGCTCCAGCATCTCGTGAACGATGCCTTTTGCATCCAGCGACGAGGGGTAGTAGGTCGGCCAGTTCGTCACTTCCTCCAAAAGGGCAGCGCGATCGTTGCCCCAGTAGAGGTGGTAGTGATCGGAGGCATCCGGCGCGATCTTGTGATCGCTGAACTGCATGAATTCCGGCGCAGCCGCATCGCCTTCCACCTTTTTGAAGATGAAGCGTACGCCGCGATTGCCGGCCTTGTAGGTCAGGATTTCATGACCATCGCTTGCGTAACGGGCCTTGAGCGGCTTGCCGTCCTCGAAGAACGTCACGGTATCGCCGTCGATGGTGATGCGCTCGACATTGGTGCGGTAGCCGATGTCGTAATAGGCCTTGTATTCCTCCGCGCTCTTGTCGCCTTCTTCGGCCTTGTGCGCCATCACGGGATCGAGCGTGCCGTCCTTCAGGTAGGGATAAACCGACTGCCAGTCCCCCGCCCAGTCCGTCAGGGCGCGGTCCTTGACCTGATCGTCCTTGAAGTAGCCCTTGTAGATCTGGTCGTCGCCATGGTCATGCCCATGTTCATGAGCGTGGTCGTGGCCATCCTCGCCCTCGTGATCATGCGACTTGCCCGTGCCGCCCACGGCAACGATGTTGAAGGGCCTGCCCTCGACGGTGATCTCGCCGGCCTTTTCAAAGGAGCCTGCATCGACGATGTGGATCTTGCTGTTCAGCGGATCGGTGACGAACACCTTGTCGGAGGCAACGGTCACGCGCGGACGAGGATCGCTCCAGTGACCATCCATGGAATAGGGCTCGGTGAGCTTGAGCGAATGGGCGATCTCGCCCTTCAGCACGTCCACCTGATGAAGCTGGCCGTCCTCGGTGATGACGTAGACGAATTTCGACCGGATCGGGTCGACGGCGAAATGAACGCGGCGCGTGGGAAGCTGCACCAGACGGAAGGCGTCCTGTTCCGACGGATCGACCAGCACGATGCGGTCCGGGCCGTAGTTGCCGACGAAATATTGCAGGCCCTTGCCGCCGATCAGCGTCGAGGAACTGCCCTCGGGCAGCTTGTTGGAATAGGGCAGGTGGCGGATTTCAGGCACATCGCCGTCCTGCGAGATCAAGAGCAGTCCGGTATCGCAGGCCAGCGCATAGAGGCTGCCCGATCCGGCCGAACCGTGCAGTCCGGGGCAGGCGACATCCTCACCGACCGGTTTGCCGTCGAGATCGACGAGCCGCGCGCCGATCGGGCGCTTGGAGGCATCCTCGGGGTTGGGGATGGTCACGACAGCATGCTTGTCGAATGGCACCGCCACGCCGTGATGAGGGGCGACGACACCGATCTCGCGCAGCTGAGGCTTGCCTTCGAGGGCTGCCTTCTCGGTGAAGAAGCGAGCCTTGTCCTCGCCGTCGAACCATTGCGCGACATTGCCCTGGCGCTCGACGAAGTGGGCCGGCCTGGAGCCTTCCAGCGTGGTGTCGAGCAGTTCGGGGTCGTCCACGTCGATGTCGCCATGGTCGCCATGGTCATGGAAGGCGATGCCGGTGGAGATGGCCGAAACCGTACCGGCCGCACCCTGCACGGCAAACACGGTCTGGCCGCTTTCGGTGCGATAGAGCGATGCCGGTCCCTTGATCCGGAAGGTGCTGAGCTTGTCACCGTCGAGGGCGTCGATGACATTGACCACGGGTTGGTCATGGTCGGAGACGAACAGCCGCCACGCCGTCACGTCGTCCTCGTCGGCGAGCACGGGGCCGGTCCAAAGGCAGGCTCCCAGCGCCAGCGCCGAGGCCGCGTAGAAGAATTTTCTCATATCACTCTCCTTGATGTTATTACATTACAAATCTGCAGAAACTGAACGCAATCCGGGTGTGTTCGCGCTCGCTGCGAAGTTTGGGCAGGGCCGGCCGGCGTCTCAGGCAAGCGCCGGCCGACCAGGAGGGCGCGGGCGGTTTCGGGGTCAGTGGCCGGCCGCATCCCTGATGGTGGCGAGGTTCCGGCGCATCATCTCCGCATAGGTCGCGGCCGGACCGTCCTCTTTGGACAGCGCGTCGGAATAGAGCGTGCCGCCGAGCTTCAGCCCGGCTTCCGAGGCGATCTGCTCCACGAGCCGCGAATTGGAAATATTCTCCGCGAACACCGCCACTGCACGCTTGCCGGCGATTTCGCGCACCACGCCCGCGACATCGGCCGCCGAGGCTTCCGCGTCGGTGGAGACGCCCTGCGGGGCGAGGAAGGTGACGCCATAGGCATGCTCGAAGTAGCGGAAGGCATTGTGGGCAACGACGAAGACCCGGCGGTCCTGCGGGATCGCGGCGACCGTTTCGCGGATCTCCTTGTCGAGCGCGTCGAGCTTGCCGTCATAGGCCTGAGCGTTCGCCTCGTAGGTGGCACAGCCCTCGGCGTCCGCCTTGCAGAACGCGTCGGCGATGTTCTTCACGTAGACTTTCGCGTTGGCGACCGATTGCCAGGCATGCGGGTCGAGCGGGGCTTCATGGAACACTGCCTTGCCGCCGACATAGTGATAGTGCCCGCCCGCAGGGTCGTTGAGGATTTCGGCGCCCCTGGTGGCTTCCACCACCGCGGCGGAAGTGCCGCTCGCCTCGATCAGGCGCTGGAGGAAGCCCTCGAACATGAGGCCGTTCACCAGCACCACGTCTGCCCTGGCGACGGCGATGGCATCGGCGGGTTTCGGCTCGTACACATGGGCGTCGCTGTCGGGGCCGACGATGGTGCGCAGTTCGATGCGGTCGCCGCCGACTTGCCTTGTGAAGTCGCCGAGGATCGAGAAGCTGGCGATCACGTTGAGCTTTTCAGCCGCTGCGACGGGCAGGGTTGAGCTTAATGTTATAACAATCAGGGCTGAGGCGAGCTTGCGGAAGAGGGTCATTCTCGAAGTTTCCAGTTCCTGTTTTCAGGCGATCCGGTGGGCGGGGCGCGGCCGGCGGGTCGCCAGCAGGCCGCGCGGGCCGAACAGCACCGACACGAAATAGAGGCAGCCGGTGGAAAGGATGATCGCGGGGCCGGAAGGCAGCGCCGCATGGTAGGAGAGCAGCAGGCCGCTGACCGACGAGACGAGGCCGAAGGCCACGGCCAGTATCGCCATGGTCTCGACGCGTTGGGTCCAGAAGCGGGCGGCAGCCGCCGGCAGCACCATCAGGCCGACCGACAACAGCGTGCCCAGTGCCTGGAAGCCGGCCACCAGATTGAGCACGACCAGCCCGAGGAAGATGAAATGCACCGGTGAGCCGAGCTTCGACACCGAGCGCAGGAACAGCGGGTCTAGGCATTCCGCCACCAGCGCGCGCCAGAACAGGCCGAGCGATGCGAGCGTGACGACCGCGACGATGCCGATCAGCGAAAGCGCGTCATTGTTGAGGGCGAGCACGGTGCCGAACAGCACATGCATCAGGTCGACGCTGGAGCCGCGCAGCGACACCATGGTGACGCCGAGCGCCAGCGATATCAGGTAGAAGGCGGCCATCGAGGCATCTTCCTTCTGGATGGTCAGCCGCGAGACGGCTCCCGCGCCAAGTGCTACGATGACGCCGGCCAGCAGCCCGCCTATGGTCATCGGCACGATCTGCAAGCCGTAGAGCAGGAAGCCGGCGGCCGCGCCCGGCAGGATGGCATGGGCCATGGCGTCGCCGGTCAGGCTCATGCGCCGCAACATCAGGAACACGCCGATGGGGCAGGCGCTGAGCGACAGCAGCACCGCACCCAGCAGCCCGCGCTGCATGAAGGCGAATTCGGTGAATGGCGCGATCAGGAACTGGTGGAGCGCTTCCATCATGCGGCTCCCTTGCGCGCCACGGGCTCTGCGCTTTCATGGGCGTGGTGATGGTGACCATCACCGTGGGCATGATGGTCATGCCCGTTCCCATGCCCATGATCGTGGTCGTCATGGGAGGCGCACCAGGGCGCCGTCTCGTCCCATGCTTCATGGAACTGGCGCGCCCGCAGCAGATTTTCGGTCGCCAGCGCGGATTTCGCCTCGCCCCACGCAATCGGCGCGCGCGCCAGAAGCAGCGCCTCCGGGAAATGGGTGCGCACCAGATCAAGGTCATGCACGACGACCATGACGGTGCGGTTCTCGCCATGCCAGCGTTTGATAAGCGCGATCAGGTCGGTCATGGTGCGGGCATCGATGGCGTTGAACGGCTCATCGAGCAGGATGAGTTCCGCATCCTGCACCAGCACACGTGCAAACAGGGCACGCTGAAGCTGTCCGCCCGAAAGCGTGTCGATGGGGCGCTGCTCGAACCCTTCCAGCCCCACAGCCATCAGCGCCTCGGAGACAGCAGCGCGGTCCTGCGCCGTGCGGCGGCCAAGCAGGCCGCGCTTCGGCCACAGGCCAAGCGAAACGAGGTCGACCACCCGCGCGGGAAAGGTGCGGTCGAGTTCGGACTGCTGCGGCAGGTAGGCGACCCGCGTGCCGGGCGTGACGGTGACGGAGCCGACCATCGGCTTCAGCATGCCGACGACACCCTTCATCAGCGTGGATTTGCCGGAGCCGTTGGCGCCGACCACGGCCGTCAGCGAGCCTTTGCGCACCACACCGGAGAGGTGATGAACAGCCGGATGGCTGTTGTAGCCCAGCGTCAGGTCGCTGAATGTTATGCAGGGAGCAGCCATAAGGCGAATGTGCGTCCGTTTCGATATCGATTGATGTGATGTTATTACATTGTCATTCGTGACGACAAGATGGCAAATCACCGGAGCTGGGGAAAATTTGTCTCCGCCCCTGGTCCAGCCCCCTTTTGCGGCACATTTGGCTGGCGGGGCGGTAATTTTTACGATAGTCGAAATAAATCAGGGAGCCGAACGAAAAGTGTCGTTTTGCGTTTCCTGTTTTCCGCTGAGGTCGCGGAACGGGAGGACTTCATGTATCTGGGGCTCGATCTGGGCACCTCGGGCGTCAAGGCGCTTCTGATCGACGGCGACCAGCAGCCGGTCGCATCCGGCTATGGCCCGCTCGATGTTTCGCGTCCGCATCCGGGCTGGTCGGAGCAGGACCCGGCCCATTGGCTGGAGGCGTGCGAGCGTGCCATCGGCGAACTGAAAGCGTCGCATCCGAACGAACTGGCCGCCGTCAGGGGTATCGGCCTCTCCGGCCAGATGCATGGCGCCACATTGCTCGACCGAGACGACCATGTGCTGCGGCCCTGCATCCTGTGGAACGACACGCGCAGCCACGCCGAGGCCGCCATGCTCGATGCAGACCCGCGCTTTCGCGAGCTTACGGGCAATATCGTCTTTCCGGGCTTTACCGCGCCGAAGCTCGTCTGGGTGAAGGCGAACGAGCCGGACATCTTCGCCCGCGTGGCGAAAGTGCTGCTGCCGAAGGATTATCTGCGCCTGTGGCTTTCCGGCGAGCACATTTCCGAAATGTCGGATTCGGCCGGCACCTCGTGGCTGGATGTCGGCAAGCGGCGCTGGGCGGGCGAATTGCTGGCGGCGACGGGGCTGGACGAGAGCCATATGCCGACGCTGGTGGAGGGCACGCAGCCGGCCGGGGCGCTGCGCGCGGAACTGGCCTCGAAATGGGGCATGCAGGCCGGTATTCCGATCGCCGGCGGGGCTGGCGACAATGCGGCTTCCGCCTGCGGCATGGGCACGGTGGGCGAGGGCCATGCCTTCGTTTCGCTCGGCACTTCGGGCGTTCTGTTTGCCGCCAACGCTGCCTATCTGCCCAACCCGGCCAGTGCCGTGCATACCTTCTGCCATGCGCTGCCGCAGACATGGCACCAGATGGGCGTCATCCTCTCGGCGACGGACTCGCTGAACTGGCTGGCCGGCATCGCCGGTCGCGAGGCAGGTGATCTCACGGCCGAACTGGGTGACGATCTCAGGACGCCGTCGGGCGTCACCTTCCTGCCATACTTGTCGGGCGAGCGAACGCCTTATAATGACGCAGCCATTCGCGGCGCCTTTGCCGGCCTTGCCCACGAAAGCGGCCGTGCGGCGCTGACGCAGGCGGTGCTGGAAGGCGTTGCCTTCGCCTTCCGCGACAGTCTCGACGCGCTGGCCAGCGCCGGCACGCGGCTGGAGAGGGTGACGGCGATCGGCGGCGGCTCGCGCTCGCTCTATTGGCTGAAAGCCATCGCCACCGCGCTTGGCATTCCCGTCGACGTACCGGCCGACGGCGATTTCGGCGCTGCCTTCGGCGCGGCCCGTCTCGGTTTCATCGCCGCCACCGGAGCCGATTCGCTCAGCGTGTGCACGCCGCCCGCCACCAGCCGCACCATCGAGCCGGATGCGGGGCTGACGCAGGCGTATGAAGAGGCCCGTCGGCGCTACCGCGCCCTCTATCCAGCCATCAAGGGAGTTTCAGCATGAGCACCGGCTTCTTCGGCGATATCGAGCCCATCCGTTATGAAGGCCCGGAAAGCACCAATCCGCTCGCCTATCGCTTCTACGATCCCGACGAGATCGTGCAGGGCAAGCGGCTGGAGGAGCATCTGCGCTTTGCCGTCGCCTACTGGCATTCCTTCGCCTGGCCGGGCGGCGATCCCTTCGGCGGCCAGACCTTCGAGCGGCCATGGTTCGGCGATGACATGGGCAAGGCCCGCCTCAAGGCGGATGTGGCCTTCGAGATGTTCTCGCTGCTCGGCGTTCCCTATTACTGCTTCCACGATGCCGATGTGCGCCCGGAAGGAAAGAACTTCGCCGAGAGCGCCGCGCGCCTCGACGAGATCGCCGGCATCTTCGAGAAGAAGCAGGCCGAGAGCGGGGTGAAGCTCCTGTGGGGCACGGCCAATCTGTTTTCCCACCGCCGCTATATGGCGGGTGCCGCCACCAATCCCGATCCGGAGGTGTTCGCCTATGCGGCCGCCACGGTGAAGTCCTGCATCGACGTGACCAAACGGCTGGAAGGCGAGAACTATGTGCTGTGGGGCGGTCGCGAGGGCTACGAGACGCTGCTCAACACCGACATGAAGCGCGAGCGCGAGCAGGCCGGCCGCTTCCTGTCGATGGTGGTCGACTACAAGCACAGCATCGGCTTCAGGGGCACGATCCTGATCGAGCCGAAGCCGCAGGAGCCGACCAAGCACCAGTATGATTATGATGTCGCCACCGTCTACGGCTTCCTCAGGGATTTCGGTCTGGAAAACGAGGTGAAGGTCAATATCGAGCAGGGCCACGCCATCCTCGCCGGCCACTCCTTCGAGCACGAGCTGGCGCTGGCCGCTGCATTGGGCATCTTCGGTTCCATCGACATGAACCGCAACGATTACCAGTCTGGCTGGGACACCGACCAGTTTCCCAACAATGTGCCGGAAATGGCGCTGGCCTATTATCAGGTGCTGCTTGCCGGCGGCTTCACCACCGGCGGCACCAATTTCGACGCCAAGCTGCGCCGCCAGTCGCTCGATCCGCAGGATCTGCTGATCGCGCATATAGGTGCGATGGACTGCTGCGCGCGGGGCCTGAAGGCTGCCGCCCGCATGATCGACGACAAGGCCCTTATCAGACCGCTCGAAGAACGCTATGCCGGCTGGAACGGCGAGGAGGCGAACGCCATGCTTGCCGGCAGGCGTACGCTTGAGCAGGTTGCCGAACGCGTGGTGAAGGATGGCATCGAGCCGCAGCCGCGCTCCGGCCGTCAGG
The DNA here is from genome assembly GCF_059509755.1 of Aquamicrobium sp. YD-1-mutant5. Lineage (NCBI taxonomy): Bacteria > Pseudomonadati > Pseudomonadota > Alphaproteobacteria > Hyphomicrobiales > Phyllobacteriaceae > Aquamicrobium > Aquamicrobium sp. YD-1-mutant5. The sequence continues at coordinate 90,071 of NZ_JCAKKP010000008.1, read as the reverse complement.
AATATCTGGAGAATGTGGTCAATCGTTATGTGTAAGTGCGAGTGTGCGGGCTGAAATGACGGGTGGGATCATTGTGCGTCCGGCGCGCCCGCAGGACTTTCCGGCCATGAAGGCCATTTTGCGCGATACGTTCGAGAGCACATGGAGGCCGCAGATCACCGAGGCCTCCATCCGCAACTATCTCGACACCGATATTGGCGGCCGCTTCGTGGAGCGGGCCGGCGCCGATATGCTGGTGGCCGAAATCGGCGGCGAGATTGCGGGGCTGATCCATTGCGTCGACGATTTCGTCTATGCCCTGCACGTCGGTTCCGCTTTTCAGCGCAGGAGCGTGGGACGCCGCCTCATGGAACGAGCCGAGCAGGACATGTCGGCCCGGGGATTCCGGCAGGCACGGCTCGAAACCGACACCTTCAACGAGCAGAGCCAGAGCTTCTACAAGTCCCTCGGATATGTCGAAATGGGGCGATATCCGGACGAGGAATGGAAGAGCGGGCTCACCACCGTCCTGTTTGAAAAGCGCCTGTAGGCCGCCAATCCCGCGCTGCCGGCTTTTTCGTCGGTTTGCGGGAAATGTGAAAAAGCGATCCGCTTTTGCCGCCACAATGCCGCCTTGCTGCCTTCATGCAGCCGTCACGGGCGTCGTATAACTAGCCTCGCAAACAAGCTCAACGAGGCGAACCGATATGCAAGAAGATCGCGAAATCGACGCCCTCCTGTCGAACGGGGGCACTGACTCCATCATCGACCGGCTGATGGCGCTGCCGCGTCCGGCCGCCAATGAAGCTTGTGGCGAATGGGACCGCGCCGTGGCCGGCCGCCTTCAGGTCCATCTGGCAAGGCAGATGCGCGCCCTGCTCGAACAGGATGAGCCCGGCCGCAGCGCGGCCTGACATTTCCAGGCAGATCCAGCAAAAGCGCTGAGCGCAATTGCGTCAAAGAAAGAACTGGAGGATTTTCGTGATTCGGAAAAACGCGAAATTCTCCAATCCGGTGATCGGTAGGGCTGCCTTCAGAAACCGGTAACCCGGGCCAGAAGGCAGGGATCAGTTTCCGCCAGCGTCCATCCGTCTGTTTTCGATTGCCGTTTCCAGCCAGCCGACTTTCATTTCCGGAACGGAAGAGAGCAGCAGGTCGGTATAGGCATCGAAAGGCGGGGTCAGAACTTCGCTTGCCGGGCCGTACCGCACGATCTCGCCGCGATACATCACCGCAATGGAATCGGCGATGGCTTTCACTGTTGCGAGGTCGTGGGTGATGAACAGATAGGCCACGTCTTCCTCTGCCTGCAATTCCAGCAGCAGTTCGAGGATGCCATGCGCCACCAGCGGGTCGAGCGCGGAGGTCACCTCATCGCAGATGATGAGCTTTGGCCGGGCGGCCAGTGCGCGCGCTATGCACACACGCTGCTTCTGGCCGCCTGAAAGCTCGGCCGGGTAGCGGTCGGCGAAACCCTTGCCCATCTCGATCTTGTCGAGCAGTTCGGCCACGCGCGCATCGCGCTCCCCGCCGCGCATGCCGAAATAGAACTCCAGCGGCCTGCCGATGATGGTGCCCACCGTCTGGCGGGGGTTCATCGCCACATCCGCCATCTGGTAGATCATCTGGAGCTGGCGCAGATCTTCTTTTGGCCGGTCGGCCAGCCGGTTGGCGAGGGTGCGCCCGTCGAAGGTGATGCTGCCCTGTTCCGGCGGCAAAAGGCCGGTGATGGCGCGCGCCAGCGTCGATTTGCCGGAGCCTGATTCACCCACCACCGCAAGCGTCTGGCCGGCATGAATGTCGACGCAGATGTCGCGCAGGACCTTCACCTGGCCGCCGCCATAGGAAGCGGTGACCTTGTCGACGGTGAGAATGGGAGCCGGCGAGGGCGCCTGCTCCTCATGGCTGATCGCATGCACCGAAACCAGCGCTTTTGTGTAGTCCTGCTTCGGCGCCTCGATGATCTGGCGCGTATCCCCCCATTCCACCGTCTTGCCATGGCGAAGCACCATGATGTCGTCGGCAACCTGTGCCACGACGGCGAGATCGTGGGTGATGTAGAGCGCCGCCACGCCCGTTTCCCGGATGGCGTTCTTGATCGCCGCCAGAACATCGATCTGGGTGGTGACGTCGAGCGCCGTGGTCGGCTCGTCGAAAACGATGAGGTCGGGCCTGGAGCACAGCGCCATGGCCGTCATGACGCGCTGCAGCTGTCCGCCCGATACCTGATGCGGATAGCGGTCGCCGATATTTTCCGGATCCGGCAGGCTGAGCTGGCGAAACAGGTCGACGGCGCGCTTTTGCGCCTCATCGCGGCTGGAGACGCCATGTTCGAGCGTGGCCTCGATCACCTGCTGCATGAGCTTGCGAGCAGGATTGAATGCAGCCGCCGCCGACTGGGCGACATAGCAGACCTCCTTGCCGCGTATCCTGCGCAATCCCCGCGCGTTGCCGAGAATGTCGCGGCCGTTGAGGATCACTTCGCCCCCGGTGATGCGCACGCCGCCGCGCCCGTAGCCCATCGAGGACAGGCCGATGGTCGATTTGCCCGCACCGGATTCGCCGATCAGCCCCAGAACCCTGCCGCGCCCGACCCTGAGCGATACGTCGTCCACGATGACGATGGTTTTCGGGTCTTCCCCCGGAGGGTAGACGGTCGCCTCGATGCGCAGGTTACGGATGTCGAGCACATCGTCTTGCGGGGCGGCCTGCCTGTCTGCCCGTTTCTGTTCAGCCATCGCCACGGCCTCCCTTCAGGTCGGAGGTGCGGTTCAGCACCCAGTCGGCAACCAGATTGACCGAGATTGCCAGAAGCGCGATCGCACCTGCCGGAATGAGCGCGGCGGGAATGCCGAACACGATGCCGTCCTTGTTCTCCTTGACCATGCCGCCCCAGTCCGCATCGGGCGGCTGCACGCCGAGGCCGAGAAAGGAGAGCGCCGACAGGAAAAGCACCGCGAAAATGAAGCGCAGGCCAAGCTCCGCCACCAGCGGCGACAGCGCATTGGGCAGGATTTCGCGGAATATGATCCATGAACGGCCTTCGCCGCGCAGCCTGGCGGCTTCCACGAAATCCATGACATTGATGTCCGCCGCCACGGCGCGCGCGAGGCGGTAGACGCGGGTGGCGTCGAGAATGCCCATGACGAGGATAAGCGTCACCAGCGTGGAAGGCAGCACCGACAGCACCACCAGCGCGAAGATCAGCGTCGGGATCGACATCAGAAGATCGACGAAGCGCGAAAGGGTCTGGTCGATCCAGCCGCCGACCACCGCCGCGGTGAAGCCGAGGACCGAGCCGAGGATGAAGGAGAGGGCGGTCGCCGTCACCGCGATGAAGATGGTGATGCGCGCCCCGTAGATCATGCGTGAGAGCAGGTCGCGGCCGAGATTGTCGGTGCCGAGCGGATGCGCGGCCGACATCGGCCCCCATACCTCGCCGACGATCTCGCCATTGCCGTAGGGCGCGATCCACGGCGCGAAAAGAGCCGCGAACAGGAACAGCGCGGTCAGCAGAAGGCCGACAAGGGCGCTTGGCGGAATATGTCTGATGTCAAACAAGGGCCGCCCTCACTTCGGATGCCGGAGACGAGGATTGGTCAGAATCGCAACAATGTCGGCGATGATGTTGAGGCCGATATAGACGGCGGCGAAGATCAGGCCCACGGCCTGTACCACCGGCACGTCGCGCTTGGAAACGTGATCGACCAGATACTGGCCCATGCCCGGATAGACGAAGATCACCTCGACCACGACGACGCCGACGACCAGATAGGCCAGGTTCAGCATCACCACGTTGACGATGGGCGCCACCGCATTGGGCATGGCGTGCCTGCGGATGACCTCGAACGCCGACAGCCCCTTCAGTTCCGCCGTCTCGATATAGGCCGACTGCATGACGTTGAGGATGGCGGCGCGGGTCATGCGCATCATGTGCGCCAGCACCACCAGCGTCAGCGTCAGGGCCGGAAGCGCGATGGCCTGCAGGCGCGCGCCGAACGACATGGTGTCGAAAACGGTCGAGCTGGCCGGGAACCATTGCAGTTTGACGGCGAAGAACAGAATGAACAGGTAACCGATGAAGAATTCCGGCAGCGAGGTAGAGGCAAGCGCGAAGCCCGAGATCGTCTTGTCGATGACCCCGTTGCGGTAGCGCACCGCCAGAAGCCCGAGCAGGATGGCCAGTGGCACCGAGATCACCGCCGCGCTGGTGGCGAGGAACAGTGTGTTCTTCAGCCGCCCGCCCAGCGCGTCGGCAATGTCGCGCCCGTTGGAAAGGGCGGTGCCGAAATCGCCCGTCAGCACGCCGCCCAGCCAGCGAAAATAGCGGATATAGGCCGGATCGTTGAGGCCTAGCTCCCGGCGCAGGTTTTCGAGCGCCTGCGGCGTGGCCGACTGTCCCAGAATGGACTGGGCGACATCACCGGGAAGGATCTGTGTGCCTGCGAAGATGAGCACGGACACGGCGAGGAGGAGCAGACCGCCCAGCACGAGACGCTGGGCGATCAGCCGCAGAATATGGGCACTTCCCATCCGTGCGCGTCTCAGCCCTGCTTCAGCCAGACGCGGATTGCCGCCTTCAGGTTCGAGGTCTCATGGTTGGGATCGAGGACCCAGCCCTGCACTTCCTCGCGATGGGCGTCGATGAAGTCGTTGAACATCGGCAGGATGAGGCCGCCGTCATCGCGCACGATGGTGGCCGCCTCGCGGTAGAGGTCGGTGCGCCTGGCAGTGTCCAGTTCGGCGCGCGCTTCGAGAATGATTTTGTCGAACTTCTCATTGAAGAAGCGCGTGTCGTTCCAGTCGGCGCCGGTGATATAGGCGGTCGAATACATGGAATCCTGCGTCGGCCGTCCGCCCCAGTAGGAAGCGCAGAAGGGCTGCTTGTTCCACACTTCCGTCCAGTAGCCGTCACCCGGCTCGCGCTGCACCTGGATCTGGATGCCCGCCTTTGCCGCACTTTGCTGGAAAAGCTGTGCGGCATCGACGGCACCGGGAAAGGCGACATCGGAGGTGCGCAGCAGGATGGGCCCGCTGTGGCCGGATTTCTCGTAGTGGAATTTCGCCTTGTCGGGATCGAAGCTGCGCTGCTCGATGCCTTCGGGATACAGCGCATAGCTCTTCGAGATGGGGAAGTCGTTGCCGACCGAGGCGTAGCCCTGCATGATCTGCTGGATCATCTGCTCGCGGTCGATGGCAAGCTTCAGCGCCAGCCGCAGGTCCGCATTGTCGAAGGGCGCCGTGTTGCAGAACATCGGGAAGATGTAGTGCCCCTTGGAGGGCACGTTGACGATCACCACGCCGGGCGCGCGCTTGAGCAGGGCAACCGTCTTCGGCTCGACGCGATTGATGATGTGCACCTGACCCGATTGCAGCGCGGCCATGCGGGCCGTGGTGTCGTTCATGACGATCACCTCGACCGAATCGACATGGCCGACATCGTCGTTCCAGTAGCCGTCATACTTCACCGACATGTGGCGCACGCCGGGCTCGTTGACCTCGACCTTGTAGGGGCCGGTGCCGATGCCGGCGGTCGGATCGTCGAAGCCGCCATTCGGCTGAATGATCAGGTGGTAGTCGGTCAGCAGCAGCGGCAGGTCGGCATTGCCGCGCTTGAGCTTGAAGACGACATTGTCGCCGTCGACCACGACTTCGTTGATGTCACCGAGAATGCCAACGGCGGCCGACTTGGTCTCGGCATCGGAATGGCGGCGTATGGTCTGGGCAACGTCTTCGGGAGAGAGTTCCTTGCCGTTATGGAAGGTCACGCCCTTGCGGATCTTGAACGACCATTCGGTCGCATCGGGCGAAGCGTCCCAGGATTCAGCAAGCACCGGCTGGGCGCTGCCGTCTGCCGGCGACTGGATGGCCAGGGTCTCACCCCATGTGCAGCCGAAATTCTGCGGCACCTGCGTCAGAAACTGGGCCGGGTCGAGGCTGTTGGTGGATTCACCCCCAACCAGCCCCATTTTCAGCGCGCCGCCTTTCTGGGGTGTCTGGGCCTGCGCCGCGCCCGAGAGCATCGTGTTTGCCAGCGCGGCACTCACGCCCAGTGCAGCGGCCCGGCCGAGAAAATCGCGGCGGCTGAGCCTGCCCGTGGCAACTGCACGGCTTAAAAAATCGAGTTCCGCTGACATATTCAGAGCTCCCTTATCTCTTTGTCTGGACCTTGCGGCCGTTCTTATTCTTCTGATTACGGGGAATAATGGGACCTGGGTCAACCCCGCACCGGACGGAATGCGACACGCTCTGGCGTAATTTGTATGTCGCATCTGGAGCAATAAACTGCCCAGCGCACCGTAACGGATACGTCGTAAATAGACAAGAAACGCCGTTTTTAGCGGGTTTGCGGCGTAACGGCAGCGCCGGAACGCAAATTTTTTGAAAATGATAAAGCCGCCGCCCGGTCGGGCGGCGGCGCTTCCAAATGTCGCGAAAAAGACGGTTCCGTCAGTTGAGCGGTATGTCGTTATCCTGCTTTCCGGACTGATAGACCGCCGACAATTCGTCATAGCGCGCAGCGATATCTTCTATGCGCTTTGCCAGCCGCGTCCGCTCCGGCTCCGGTGCCTCGCGGGCAAGCCTGCGAATGGAAAAGCTCTTCCAGTAGGCGTTTTCGGCATTGTAGCCGCCCGGTTCCAGCGTGAAGACCTCCTTGAGGATCTTCAGGTCATGGGGAATGGCGAAGCTGTCGCGTGAATCCTCATGGCTGAACAGATAGTAGAAATTATCGAAACCGGCCCATGTGATGGCCGACAGGCACAGCGAGCAGGGTTCGTGCGTGGAGACGAAAATCGCCTCCTTCGTATCGACCCGTTCGGCCTTCGGCATTTCGTAGAACCGCTTCAGGCAGTGCATTTCACCATGCCAGAGCGGGTTTTCGGTCTCGTTGTTGGTTTCGGCCAGAATCAGCGAGCGGTCGGATTTTCGCAGAAGAGCGGCGCCGAAAAGCTTGTTTCCCTGTTCCACGCTGGCCGCCGTCTTCGGCACGATGTCGCTTTCGATCACGTCGAGCAGGCGGTCGATCAGGGAAACGTCGCTCATGCGGCAAAACCTTCCGGAAGCTGGATTTCATAAGGGTGGGAGAAGTAGAATTCTTCCAGATTGGAGCCGTCACCGCCGCGGTCGACCACGACGAAATTCTGCGGCTCGCCAATCGGCGTCAGCACGCCGTGCCAGACATTGCGATGATAGTTCACGCCCTGTCCGGGCGCGGTGACGAAAGCTTGCGGCACGCCGGGACCATCGGGCTCGTCGGGGCAGACCACGACCAGAAACGGGCGCGGTGACAGTGGCATGAAGGCCTGACTGCCGAAAGGGTGGCGCTCCACCATGGAAAGCTGGAGCGGAAACGCATAGGGCGTGCCGCAGAAAATCGAGACCAGGACCCGGCAATTGGGTCCCGTGACCTCGACCTTTGCAAGATCGTGATAGCGCTCGCATTTGCCCGCATTGATCGGGTAATGCGTGTCGCAATCGGTGTCGATGACATCGCCGAAGGCTGCGAAGCTGTCGCGTGTCAGCGGCCGTGCGACGATCGTTGTGGTCATTCCTGTCTCCCGAATCCACCGAGCGTCGCGTGGCGATTCACGTCCTTGTAGAGCAGGTAGCGGAAATTGCTTGGACCGCCCGCATAGCACGCCTGCGGGCAGAAGGCGCGCAGCCACATGTAATCGCCGGCCTCCACCTCGACCCAGTCCTGATTGAGCCGGTACACAGCCTTGCCTTCCAGCACATAGAGCCCGTGCTCCATGACGTGGGTTTCGGGGAAGGGAATGATGCCGCCCGGCTTGAAGGTGACGATGGTGACATGCATGTCGTGGCGCACATCCACCGGGTCGACGAAACGGGTGGTCGCCCATTTTCCGTCGGTATCGGGCATGGCGACGGGCTCGATGTCGTTCTCATTGGTGAAGATCGGATCGGGCACGTCGATGCCGTCGACGAATTCGTAGGCCTTGCGGATCCAGTGGAAACGGGCCGTCTGCGCGCCCTCGTTGCGCAGCGTCCAGCCGCTGGCCGGCGGCAGGAAGGCATAGCCGCCCGGCGTGAGGCGGTGCGGCTTGCCGTCGAGCGTCACCGTGATTTCGCCTTCGACCACGAACAGCACGGCTTCGGCGTTGGCATCTGGCTCAGGCCGGTCGCTGCCGCCGCCCGGCTGCACTTCCATGATGTATTGCGAGAAGGTTTCGGCGAAGCCGGAGAGCGGACGGGCGATGACCCACAGGCGCGTCTTGTCCCAGAAGGGCAGGTAGGAGGCGACGATGTCGCTGAACTCCCGGCGCGGGATCACTGCATAGGCATCCGTGAAGACGGCGCGGTCGGTGATCAGGTCGCTCTGGGGCGGCAGACCGCCTTGCGGGGCATAATAGGTGCGTTTTGGCATGGCGGTCATGTCCATGATTGGGTTCCTACAGGGGAAGGAGATCTCTGAGGCGGTGCAGGGCGATGCGCTCGACTTGCCGGCAGGCCGTTGCGAACTCCGTGTCGCGGTCGTTATCGATGCGGGTTTGGAACGCGGCGAGAATGCTCGCCTTTGTGTTGTCCTTGACCGCGATGATGAAGGGGAAGCCGAACTTCTCCACATAGGCGGAATTGAGCCGGGTGAAGGTCTCGCGCTCCGCGTCGGTCAGCGCGTCCAGCCCGGCGGAAGCCTGTTCGGCGGTCGATTCGGGCGTCAGGCGTCTGGCCTGCGCCAGCTTGCCGGCAAGGTCGGGGTGGGCGGTCAGCACACCCAGACGCTCGGTTTCGCTGGCCGAGCGGAAAGCGCGGCAGAGCGCATTGTGCAACCCGCCGGCGCTGTCATGGGCGGGGCCCAGTTCCAGCTGCCACGCGCGCTCGGCGATCCATGGCGAATGCTCGAAGATGCCGCCGAAGGCCTTGACGAAACTCGACTCGTCCATGCGCGAGGGTCGCAGCGCCGGAGCCTTGTAGGGATGATGCTCCTGCCAGTGGCGGGCAATGTCGATGCGGCGCGGCAGCCAGACCTTGTCGTGGCTTTTGACATAGTCGATGAAGCGCTTCAGCGCCGCCACGCGGCCCGGACGCCCGATCAGCCGGCAATGCAGGCCGACCGACATCATCTTCGCCTTGCCACCCCTGCCTTCCGCATAAAGCGTGTCGAAAGCGTCCTTCAGATAGGTGAAGAACTGCTCGCCTTCGGTAAAGCCGGCCTGAATGGCAAAGCGCATGTCGTTGGCATCGAGCGTGTAGGGAATGACCAGTTGCGGAGCAATGGCGTTGCCGTGGCCGTCATGGTCGAGCCAGTAGGGCAGGTCGTCGTCATAGGTGTCGGAGATATAGTCGAAGCCGCCTTCGGCAGCCGCCAGCCGGACCGACCACACGGATGTGCGGCCAAGATACATGCCCTGCGGCCGTTCGCCGGTCACCTCCGTGTGCAGGCGGATCGCCTCGATGAGGTCGGCGCGCTCGGCGTCTTCCTCGTGGTCGCGATAGTCGATCCAGCGCAGGCCATGGGAGGCGATTTCCCAGTCCGCAGCCTGCATGGCGGCGACCTGATCGGGGGAGCGGGCAAGCGCGGAGGCCACGCCATAGACCGTGACCGGCACCTTGGCTTCGGTGAACAGCCGGTGCAGCCGCCAGAAGCCGGCGCGGGCGCCGTACTCGTAAATGGATTCCATGTTCCAGTGGCGTTTGCCCGGCCATGGCACGGCACCCGTCACCTCCGAAAGGAAGGCTTCCGAGGCCTTGTCGCCATGCAGAATGCAGTTTTCGCCGCCTTCCTCGTAATTGACCACGAATTGCACCGCGACATGCGCGCCGCCCGGCCATGCCGCATCCGGTGGATTGGCCCCATAGCCGCGCATGTCACGCAGATAACGCATGTTTGAAAACTCCGGGCTGGCAATTACGGTCGACAGAGTACCCAAAGGGAAGGGGCTGCATTCCCCTCAAAAAATTTGAAAGTGTTTTTGGGCTCCAGTCAGGCGGCGGCTCTTATATGGCGCTGCTAAATGGCGCACAATCAAATGCTGCAATTATGACATATGCTGCATATTCGGCGTACCTTGAACGGGAGGCGAACAGGTGGGAGCAACGGCAGAGGCGGCGGGTGGCCGTCTGACAACGCATGTGCTTGATACGGCATCGGGCCGGCCCGCAGCAGGGCTGTCCATCGAACTGTTTCACATCGAGGGCGATCGCCGCACCTCCGTGAAGACCGTTGTCACCAATTCCGATGGCCGCTGTGACGCGCCGCTTCTGGCCGGTGATGAATTCAGGACCGGCGAATATGAACTGGTGTTCGCTGCGGGCGACTATCTGCGGGGGCAGGGCAATGCGCTTCCGGAGCCTGCCTTCCTCGACATCGTGCCGATCCGGTTTGGCATGGCGGAACCGAAGCACTATCATGTGCCTTTACTGATATCGCCCTACGGATACTCCACCTATCGGGGGAGCTAAAGCGATGGCCGCAGCAATACGCAACGAGCTACGCTTCATTCTGAACGACCGTGATGTGGTGCTGACCTCCGCAGCTCCGGACATGACGCTGCTCGACTGGCTGCGCCTGTCGCAAAACCTGCGCGGCACCAAGGAAGGCTGCGCCGAGGGCGACTGCGGGGCCTGCACGGTTCTGGTCGGCAAGCGGGTGGGCGATGAACTCGTCTATGAAGGCGTCAACGCCTGCATCCGCTTCATGGGATCGCTCGATTGCTGTCATGTCGTGACGGTCGAGCATCTGGCGCCGAACGAGGGCAGGCTGCATCCGGTGCAGCAGGCGATGGTCGATTTCCACGGCTCGCAATGCGGGTTCTGCACGCCGGGCTTCGTCATGTCGCTCTACGGGTTGTGGATGCGTTCGCCAAATCCCTCCGATTTCGAGATCGAGAAGGCGCTGCAGGGCAATCTGTGCCGCTGCACCGGCTATGAGGCGATCATCCGCTCCGCGCGCGCCATCTCCACCTATGGCAGGGTGAGTGAGGACCCGCTGGCCAATGAGCGCGCCTCGATCCTCGCGCGGCTGGTGCGGATGGACGATGGCACCCGCGTCGAGGTCGGCGAGGGCAGTGCGCGCCTGATCGTGCCGGCCAATGTCGATGATCTTGCCGCGGTGCTGGAGGCGGAGCCGAAGGCGACTGTCGTAGCGGGCTCTACCGATGTCGGGCTCTGGGTTACCAAGATGATGCGCAACATTTCGCCGGCCGTTTTCATCGGCGGCGTGCGGGAACTGCGCTCCATGAGCGAGGAGAACGGCGTCATCACCATCGGCGCCGGCGTCACCTACAACGAAGCCTTCGGCTTCCTGTCGCAGCGTATTCCGGCACTTGGTGCTTTGGTGGCCCGCATCGGCGGCGAGCAGGTCCGCAACATGGGAACCATCGGCGGCAACATCGCCAATGGCTCGCCGATCGGCGATACGCCGCCGCCGCTGATCGCGCTTGGCAGCAGGCTCACCCTGCGCAAGGGCAGCGAAAGGCGTACCATCCCGCTGGAAGAGTTCTTCATCGCCTATGGCAAGCAGGATCGTCAGCCGGGCGAGTTCGTCGAGGCCGTTCATGTGCCGGTGCCGGGCGAAGGCATCCACTATGCCGTGCACAAGATTTCCAAGCGGCGCGAGGAAGACATCACCGCAACGCTGGGCGCGTTTTTTCTCGAACTTGCCGGCGATGGCACGGTGAAGGAAATCCGCATTGCCTATGGCGGCATGGCGGCGACACCGAAACGGGCAAGCGCGGTTGAGGCCGCGCTGACCGGAAAACCGTGGACGGAAGCGACGATCGAAGCGGCCATCCCTGCTTATGAGCAGGATTTCGCACCGCTGACCGATATGCGCGCCACGGCGGAATATCGCATGCTGGCGGCGAAGAACCTGTTGCGCCGCTTCCATCTGGAAACATCCGGGTCGAAGGTCCCGGCGCGCGTATCGAGATATACCGTTGCGGCCTGAGTGGCCGCGAGGTGCTTAGGCACCGGGGAGGCAGGATCGATGACGAAGCACACAAGCAATCTCAAGGCCGAGAAGATCGTCGGCGGCGTCCACGCATCGCCGCGCCATGATTCCGCGCACAAGCACGTGACCGGCACGGCAGTCTATATCGACGATATCGTGGAGCCTTTCGGCACGCTTCATGCGGGCCTCGGTCTCGCCAATGTCGCCCATGGCACCATCCGCTCGATGGATCTGTCCGCGGTGCGGGCGGCTCCCGGCGTGGTCGATGTGCTGACGGCCAGCGACGTTCCCGGCGTCAACGAGATTTCGCCCAGCGGCATGAATGACGATCCGGTACTGGCCGACGGCAAGGTGGAGTTCCACGGCCAGCCGATCTTCTGCGTGATCGCCGAGACGCGTGAGCAGGCGCGCCGCGCCGCGCGGCTGGCGAAGATCGAATATGAGGAACTGCCGGCGGTCATCGATATCTGGGATGTCGATGTCGAAACCCACAGGCAGGTAACGACGCCGCTGACGCTGAAGCGCGGCGATTCCGCCGCCGCCCTTGCCAGCGCGCCGCGTCGGGTCAAGGGCCGCATGCGCCTTGGCGGGCAGGACCATTTCTATCTTGAGGGGCAGGTGTCGCTGGCCATTCCGGGCGAGGACGAGGACGTCCTCGTCTACTGCTCGACGCAGGGACCGAGCGAAACCCAGCACATGGTCGCCCATGCGCTGGGGGTTCCGAGCCATTCAGTCGCCATCGAGGTGCGCCGCATGGGCGGCGGCTTCGGCGGCAAGGAAACGCAGGCCAACCAGTGCGCGGCGCTGGCGGCCATCGCCGCCAAGAAGCTGAAGCGCGCCGTCAAGCTGCGTCTCGACCGCGACGAGGACATGACCGCGACCGGCAAGCGGCACGATTTCGCCATCGACTACGATGTCGGCTTCGACGATGAGGGCCGCATTCTCGGTATCGAATACACCTTTGCGCTGCGCGCCGGTTTTTCGGCGGACCTCTCAGGTCCGGTGGGCGACCGTGCCCTGTTCCATTGCGACAACGCCTATTTCTTCCCGCATGTGCTTGCGAAATCAGCGCCGCTCTACACCAACACCGTGTCGAACACGGCCTTCCGTGGCTTCGGCGGGCCGCAGGGCATGGTGGGCGCGGAGCGCGTCATCGACGAGGTGGCCTTCGCGGTCGGCAAGGACCCGCTGGAAATCCGCAAGCTGAATTTCTACGACGCGATGGGCGTGGAGGGGACACGCAATCTCACGCCCTATCACCAGAAGGTCGAGGACTGCATCATCCAGCGCATCGTGGCCGAGCTGGAAGAGAGCGCCGACTATGCCGGGCGGCGCAAGGCGATTGCCGAGTTCAATGCCGGAAGTCCGGTGGTCAAGCGGGGGCTGGCGCTGACGCCGGTGAAATTCGGCATCTCCTTCACCAAGACCGAGTCCAACCAGGCCGGCGCGCTGGTGCATGTCTACACCGACGGTTCGGTTCACATGAACCACGGCGGCACCGAGATGGGACAGGGCCTGCATCTGAAGGTCGCGCAGGTTGTCGCGGAAGAATTCCAGATCGATCTCGACCGTGTGAAGATCACCGCCACCACCACGGCCAAGGTGCCCAACACCTCGCCGACGGCGGCCTCATCGGGCGCGGACCTCAACGGCATGGCCGCACAGGACGCAGCGCGGCAGATCAAGGACCGCCTGATCGACTTTGCCGCCGAAAAGCACCAGATTCCGCGTGATCAGGTGGTGTTCCTGCCCAACCGGGTGCGCGTCGGCAACGAGGAGATCGCCTTCAACGAGCTGGTCAGGCAGGCCTACATGAACCGCATCCAGCTCTCGGCTGCGGGTTTCTACAAGACGCCGAAAATCCACTGGGACCGCGCCAAAGGGCGTGGCCACGCTTTCTACTACTATGCCTATGGCGCCGCCTGTTCGGAAGTCTCGGTCGATACGCTGACCGGCGAGTATGTCGTGGAACGCACCGATATCCTGCATGACACCGGCCGTTCGCTGAACAAGGCCATCGACATCGGGCAGGTCGAGGGCGGCTTCATTCAGGGCATGGGCTGGCTGACCACCGAGGAATTGTGGTGGGACGACAAGGGCCGCCTGCGCACCCATGCGCCTTCTACCTACAAGATACCGCTGGCATCCGATCGGCCGAAGATCTTCAACGTGGCGCTGACCGACTGGTCGGAAGCCTATGAGCCGACCATCCATCGTTCCAAGGCCGTGGGCGAGCCGCCGCTGCCGCTGGGGCTTGCGGTGCTGCATGCATTGTCGGATGCCGTCGCCAGCGTTGCCGATCACCGGATCTGTCCGCGCCTTGACGCACCGGCCACGCCGGAACGGGTGCTGATGGCCGTGGAGCGGCTGAAGGCGCAGCTTGCAAAGTAGCGCTGTGCGTGTTGGGAGCCTATCTTAAGGGCATGAGAGATTTGTCTGTTTGCAAAGCCGGGACATGTGCGGAGGCATGAAGTGGCCTCGACCGTTCGCAATCTGAAGTCCTTCCTTGCCGGTGCGGGCAGGTTCGCGCAGGTCAGGGTCGCGGGAACCAAAGGCTCCACGCCGCGTGAGGCCGGCACATGGATGCTGGTGTCGATGCTGACCACATACGGCACCATCGGCGGCGGCCAGCTCGAATATATGGCGATCGACAAGGCCCGGCAGGTTCTCGGCAGACCCGACGATGCGTCCACCATGCTCGATGTACCGCTGGGTCCGGAAATCGGCCAGTGCTGCGGAGGACGCGTCGAGGTTGAAATCCGGCTTGGCGACGACGAGCTGGCATCCGCGCTGATCCGCGAGGCGGAGCAGGAGGAGGCGGGCTTGCCTCACTTCTATATCTTCGGCGGCGGCCATGTCGGCAAGGCGATCGCGGCGGCTGTGGCGCTTCTGCCCGTGCGCGCGATCGTCGTCGAAACCCGGGCTAACGAACTGGAAGGTATTTCGTCCGGCGTGGAAACGATGCTGACGCCGATGCCGGAAGAGGCGGTGCGAGCGGCGCCTGCCGGATCGGCCTTCGCCATCCTGACCCACGACCACGCGCTGGATTTCCTGATCGTTGCCGAAGCCCTGAAGCGCAGCGACGCCGCCTATGTCGGGATGATCGGCTCGAAAACCAAGAAGGCCACCTTCCGAAGCTGGTTTCTCAAGACCGCGGGCGGCACGGAAATGCAGTTCGCGCGGCTGATTTCGCCGATTGGCGGCGAGGCGGTGCGCGACAAGCGGCCCGCGGTGATCGCAGCACTTGCCGCCGCCGAGATCATGTCGTCGCTGGCGTTCTACGTTGTCGGGCAGCGCAGCCTGTCTGCCATGTCTGAGGCAGGAAAAAGCAACGCCGCCCGGTCCGGATCGTAGGGCCGTTATTCCTTTTCCTGGGTATGGGCTTCCAGGAACCACAGGAACTTGTCGAGCGAGCGCGAATAGGCCGTGAAGATGTCGGCTGTATCGGCGTCACCGGCTTCGTCCGTCTCACTGATGGCATCACGCGCGCCCTTGGCAGCAGCCGCATAGGCCTCGATGAGAGCCGCCAGATGGTCCTTGGTCTTGTGGATTTCGGTCGGGTATGGCTTGAGGGTGGTTTCCTTCGCAACCACCTGCGACGTTCCATAAGCGGTGCCGCCGAGCTGCACGGCGCGTTCGGCTATGGTGTCGACATGCTCGTCCAGTTCAGTCCGGAATGTATCGAGCATCTCGTGAATGGCGATGAACTGGGGACCCTTCACGTTCCAGTGTGCCTGCTTGGTGATCAGCGCAAGATCGATGGCATCCGCCAGCCGCGCGTTCAGTACCTCGATTGAGGACGCGCGCGTGTTGGATTTCAGGTCGTTATGTGTCTGGATCGTTGCCATTGGGAAGCTCCATTCAGTTGCTGTTCGACGGGGCGCGGCAAAAACCCCGCCCCCTCACACAACAATGTGCGCTTCCGCAATCGGTTCCTCAAGCGTGCTGCGGCTTTTTGGCAGCTGTATCGGCCGGCTCGTCCGGGGATCGCGGTTCCAATGCGTCGCGAATGAGCCTCTGGCAGCGTTCCGCCATGAAATCGAGCAGCAGACGCACTTTCGGGTCCTGCAGCTTCTTGTGCGGATAGACGGCGGCAAGCTGCACCGGAGTTGGCGGGGTCTGCTGAAGAATGACGCGCAGGCGTCCCTGTCGCAGATAGGGCTCCACCTCGAAACGCGGTTTGTTGACGATGCCACGCCCGCCAAGCGCCCATTCCGTCAGCACGTCGCCGTCGTCACTGTCGTAGGGCCCGCGAAACTCGAATTTCTGCGGCCCGTTCGGCGTTTGCAGGATCCAGTAGAACTCGCGCGATCCCGGAAAGCGCAGCATCAGGCA
Source organism: Aquamicrobium sp. YD-1-mutant5 (assembly GCF_059509755.1). Classification (NCBI taxonomy): domain Bacteria; kingdom Pseudomonadati; phylum Pseudomonadota; class Alphaproteobacteria; order Hyphomicrobiales; family Phyllobacteriaceae; genus Aquamicrobium; species Aquamicrobium sp. YD-1-mutant5. Next base: position 73,846 of record NZ_JCAKKP010000008.1, on the reverse strand, counting down.
ATCGTGCTTGTTCTGGATCAGTTCGTTGATGTCGGCCGGCTCGCCACGCCGTTCCAGATAGTCCGGCGAGGCAACCAGCACCCGCTCGCATTCCAGAATACCGCGCAGGCGCAGCGAAGAATCCTCGATCACCCCCAGCCGGAACGCGACGTCGATGCCCTCTTTCAGAATATCGACATTGTGGTCGGAGAGCCGCAGGCGCACCTCTATGTCGGGATATTTGTCGTGGAACTCCGGAATGCCCGAGGCGATCAGGCGCCGGCCAAGCCCCAGCGGCGCGGTGACACGGATGGTGCCGCGCGGCTGGCCGGACAGAGCCGTCACCGCCGCCTCGGCCTCGGCGACTGCATCGAGGATCTGCTTCGCGCCGGTGTAAAAAACATTGCCCTGCTCGGTCGGCATCAACTGGCGCGTGGTGCGGTTGAAAAGCCGCACTCCGAGGTGCTTTTCCAGCTCCTTGATACGGTTCGACGCGACGGCCGGCGAAATGCGCATATCCCGCCCTGCCGCCGACAGGTTTCCCAGTTCGACGACACGGACGAAAACGGCGATATTGTCGAGATAGGCCATGCGGGTTTCGTGGCTTTCATGCGGCTGCGTGGAACGACAATAGTATTTTCCATTTTTTTTTGAAAGTCATCGGGCCAATGGGCTCTTTTCGTTCGCAGGACAGTCCGTAAAGTTGTCGTCTGCCGACAAGGGGTGGAGCATGCTGGATTTCGCTATTTTCTGGGACTGGTTGTCGTTTGCCGTGCGCTGGCTGCACGTCATCACCGCCATTGCGTGGATCGGCTCGTCCTTCTACTTCGTCGCCCTCGATCTCGGCCTGCGCCAGCGTGCCGGCCTGCCTGAAGGCGCGTTCGGCGAGGAGTGGCAGGTCCACGGCGGCGGCTTCTATCACATCCAGAAATATCTGGTCGCGCCGGCGGCCATGCCCGAACACCTGACATGGTTCAAATGGGAGAGCTACGCCACCTGGCTGTCCGGCTTCGCGCTTTTGTGCGTGGTCTACTATGCCAGCGCGGACCTCTTCCTGATCGATCCCAACGTGCTCGACGTGTCGGTTCCCGTCGGCATCGGCATTTCGCTGGCCACCATCGGCGTCGGCTGGCTGGCCTACGACAATCTGTGCAAGCTCTTCCTCGGCAAGAGCGACACCGGCCTGATGATCTTCCTCTACTGCATTCTGGTGTTCATCGCCTGGGGGCTGACGCATCTGTTCACCGGCCGCGCCGCCTTCCTGCATCTGGGCGCCATCACGGCGACCATCATGTCGGCCAACGTCTTCATGGTCATCATTCCCAACCAGAAGATCGTGGTCGCTGACCTCATCGCCGGCCGCAAGCCGGACCCGAAATACGGCAAGATCGCCAAGCAGCGCTCGGTACACAACAACTACCTGACGCTGCCGGTGCTGTTCCTGATGCTGTCGAACCACTACCCGCTGGCGTTCGGCACGCAGTACAACTGGGTGATCGCCTCGCTGGTGTTCCTGATCGGCGTGCTGATCCGCCATTATTTCAACACCGGCCATGCCCGCAAGGGCAACCCGACCTGGACCTGGCTGGCGGCGGCCATCCTGTTCGTCATCATCATCTGGCTGTCGACCGTGCCGAAGGTGCTGACCGGCGAGCCGAAGGCAGCAGCTACGGCAACGGGTGAAGTCTATATCGCCTCGACGCATTTTCCCGCCGTGCGCAACACGGTGATGGGGCGCTGCGCCATGTGCCATGCATCCGAGCCTTTCTATGACGGCATCTATCATGCGCCCAAGGGCGTGGTTCTGGACAGCGACGAGGCGATCGCCTCCCATGCCCGCGAAATCTATCTTCAGGCAGGCCGCAGCCATGCCATGCCGCCCGCCAACGTTACCCAGATGACCGACCGGGAACGCCAGTTGCTCATTGCATGGTTCGAAGACGGGCGCGAATGATGTAAGCCTTCCGGCGGGCTGATACGCCGGACCATCCTCAGCCGAAAAAGCCAGGGAACCTGTCATGACCGAAACCCTTCTGCGCGGCCGTACGCTCACTTTCCTGCGCTGGCCGCAAGCGATCGACGATCATGGCGCGTGGCGCTACGAGGAGGATGGCGGCCTGCTGCTCAGGGATGGCCGGATCGTCGCCACAGGCGCTTACGCCGATGTCGCCGCGAAAGCCGGGGAGGGCGCAAAGGTGATCGACCATCGTCCGCATCTGCTGGTGCCCGGATTCATCGATGCGCACGCGCATTTCCCGCAGATGCAGGTCATCGCATCCTATGGCGCTGAACTGCTGGAATGGCTCAACACATATACTTTTCCCGAAGAGACGAAGTTTCTCAATGCGCAGCATGGCCGCCGCATCGCGCGCCTGTTCCTTGACGAGATGATTCGCCACGGCACCACGACTGTGGCCGCCTATTGCTCGGTGCACAGGGAATCGGCGGAAGCCTTCTTTGCCGAGTCCCATGATCGCGACATGCTCAACATTGCCGGCAAGGTGATGATGGACCGCAACGCGCCGGAGGGCCTCACCGACACGCCGCAGTCAGGCTATGACGATACGAAGGCGCTGATCGCCGAATGGCACGGCAAGGGCCGTCAGCACTATGCCATCACGCCGCGCTTCGCCATCACCTCGACGCCTGAGCAGATGGAAATGGCCGGCGCGCTGGCGAAGGAGTTTCCCGGCATGCATATCCAGACCCATCTGTCGGAAAACCATGACGAGATCGCCTATACATGCGACCTCTACCCACAGGCGAAGGACTATACGGACGTCTATGCCCATTACGGCCTTTTGGGCTCGCGCACGCTGCTTGGCCATTCCATCCACCTCTCCGAGCGCGAGGCGGATGTGATCTCGGATGCCGGATCGGTCGCGGTATTCTGCCCGACGTCCAACCTGTTCCTCGGCTCGGGCCTGTTCGACTATCAGCGCTTCCGTCGCCGCGAAAAACCGCTGCGCATCGCGGCGGCCACCGACGTTGGCGGGGGGACGAACTATTCGATGCTGCGCACCATGGATGAGGGCTACAAGGTCATCGCCATTCAGGGCGAGAAACTGAACCCCTTCCAGTCCTTCTGGCAGATCACGCGCGGCAATGCCGAAGCGCTTTCGGTTGCTGATCGCGTCGGTACGCTGGATGAAGGCAGCGATGCCGACATCATCGTGCTGGACAGCCGCGCCACTTCGGTCATGGAACTGCGCATGGAAACGGTGACCTCGCTGGCCGAGGAGCTTTTCCTGTTGCAGACGCTGGGCGACGACCGTGCCGTGCGCGAGGTCTATGTCTCGGGCAGGCCGGCGAAGAGCATTCTCGCCGGTTAAGCCTCTCGCAAGGGAAGGGACGGCTTGACGATACCGGCCAGTGCGTACAGAAAGCCGGAGCCATTAGGAGGAGCCGGTAGTGGTGGACCCGAAGCCTTTTCTGACGTCGATCTTCGAGGCGGCTGTCGCTGCGGCCGATCCTGAGCGCACCATTCGTGAGCACCTGCCTCAGCCGCCGAAAGGGCGCACCATCGTCATCGGGGCCGGCAAGGGCGCGGCGCAGATGGCTGCAGCCTTCGAGAAGGTCTGGGAAGGTCCGCTGGAGGGGGTGGTGGTGACCCGCTACGGCTACGGTGCGCCGACACAACGCATCGAGGTGATCGAGGCCGCGCATCCCGTGCCCGACAAGGCCGGCCTTGAGGCCGGGCAGCGCCTTCTGCGCCAGGTGGAAGGCCTGAGCGCGGACGATCTGGTCGTGGCGCTGGTCTGCGGCGGCGGCTCGGCCCTGCTGCCGGCACCGGTCGGTTCGCTCACGCTGGAAGACGAAATCGCCGTCAACGAGGCGCTGCTTGCTTCGGGCGCGCCGATCTCGGTCATGAACGCCATCCGCAAGCATGTCTCCGCCATCAAGGGCGGCAGGCTGGCAGCGCGGGCGCATCCGGCGCGCGTCGTTTCGCTGATCGTTTCCGATATTCCGGGTGATAATCCCGCACTGGTGGCTTCAGGCCCAACGGTTCCCGATGCCGCCAGCCGTGCCGATGCGCTGAAAGCCATCAAGACCTACGGCATCGACCTGCCGAAGGCCGTGATGGAACATCTCAACTCGCCCGAGGCGGATGCGCCGCATCCCGACGACGAGCGCTTTGCCCGCAACGAGGTGAAGCTGATCGCCTCGGCCGCCGTGTCGCTGGAGGCCGCCGCAGCGGAGGCGAAAAGGCAGGGCATCGAGGCCCTCATCCTCTCCGATTCCATCGAGGGAGAGGCGCGCGAGGTGGGTTCGGTCCATGCGGCCATCGCCCGCGAGATCGCCACGCGCAACCGGCCCTTCTCAAAGCCTGTTCTGCTTCTGTCGGGCGGGGAGACCACGGTGACGCTGCGCGCCAAAGGCAAGGGCGGCCGCAACAGCGAATTCCTGCTTTCCTTCGCGCTGGGTATCGACGGCTTTGCGGGCATTCACGCGCTGGCCGCCGACACCGATGGCATCGACGGTTCCGAAGACAATGCCGGTGCCTTCTGCGATGGTGAGACTGTGCGCCGCATGCGCGGCGCCGGCATCGACGCACGCGCCCTGCTGGCCGCCAATAATGCGTGGACCGCATTCGATGCCGTGGACGACCTGTTCGTGCCGGGACCGACCGGCACCAATGTCAACGATTTGCGCGCCATCTTGGTGCGCTGAATCTTTCCGTAAGTAGAAACTTACTTTTGCTGCCTACACCTCATGCAGGTACAGGTGGTAATCCAGCTCCGCCACCGTGCGCGCCACCCTGAAATACTCGGCCTGCTTGATGGCGGTGAAGGTGTTGTGAAGATCCGCGCCCAGCGCCTCGCGCAGGAACGAGGAAGCCTTTGCCGCCTCGATTGCCGCGCGCCAGTCGGCCGGCATGGTGCTGTCGCCAGTGTCGGTCTCATAGCCGTTGCCAGTGGTTTCAGGGCCGGGATCGAGCTGTTCCTCGATGCCCTTGATGATGCCGGCCAGAATGGTGGAGGCAACCAGATAGGGATTGGCGTCGACGCCGGAAGGACGGTGCTCGATGCGCCGGTTCTTTGCGTCGCCCGCCGGAACCCGCAGCGCTACGGATCGGTTGTTCACCCCCCATGTCGGCGCGACCGGCGCATAGGATTGCGCCACGAAGCGCCGCCATGAATTGGCGTGAGGCGCGAACACCAGCATGGATTCGGCCATGGTTGCGACCAGTCCACCCAGTGCCTGAAGCAGCAGCGGCGACCATGTCTCGCCTTCTCGCTCGGTAAGGGCATTGCGTTCTTCACTGTCCAGCAGCGACACGTGGAAATGCATGCCCGAGCCTGCATATTCCTCGATCGGCTTCGCCATGAAGCAGGCGGTCACGCCATGGCGGCGCGCCTGCGCGCGCACGATGCGCTTCAGCATGATGAGATCGTCGGCGGCGCGCAGCACATCCTTGCGGTAGTTAAGCGTAAGCTCGTACTGACCAGGCGCATATTCCGAGATCACTGTCTCGGCCGGAATGCCCTGTTCTTTTGCCGCCGCATAGATGTCGGAGAACAAGGGCTCCATGCCGTGGAGATGGTCGACGGAGTAGACCTCCGTCTTGGCCGAGCGCCGGCCATCCAGAACCGCGCCTGCCGGCTGCACCTTGCCATCGCCGTCGCGCTCATTGGCGAGCAGGAAGAATTCCAGCTCGAAGGCGCCGGCCGGGTGCAGGCCTTTTTCCGCGAGCTTGCTCACCTGCCGTTCCAGCGCGTGGCGCGGGTCGGAGCTCATCGGCGCGCCGTCGAGATGGTACATGGCCATCAGCACCTGTCCGCGCGCGGGGCTGGTTCCGTAGAGTGGAACCAGCGTGCCGGGGATCGGCCAGGCGCGCAGGTCGCCGTCGCCCGAATCCCAGATCAGCCCGGTTTCGTGAACATCCTCGCCGGTGATGTCGAGGCCGAGGATCGAAATCGGCATGTGCCGCCCGCTTTTATAAAGACCCATCAGTTCATGGCGGCGGATGATCTTGCCCCGCCCCACGCCATTGGCATCAGTCAGCAGGATGTCGAAGGCCTCAATCTCCGGGTGAGCGTCGAGAAAGGCCTGGGCTTCGCCGGGCGTCGAGCCCGATGGGGAGGTCATGATGGGTGGTCTCCGGGAGGAATGCGGCTTCACCGCATGGGGTAGCCGACAGAGCGAATATGATCAATCGGTGAGCCGTTTAACGACATCGCTGAAAGCGCTTATCAGCCGGTTCACCTGTGCGGGGCGCGTTGCCGGCGAAACCAGCATCATGTTGTGGAAGGGCGCGATCAGCACGCCGCGGTTGACGAGCGCGACATGGACTGCGGCTTCCAGTTCCGGCGCATGGGCTGCTTCCGCCTCGCCGCCATTCCTCAGCGGTCCGGGCGCGCAGATGAACTCGACCCGGGCGCCGACCCGCGCCACATGCCATGGCAGGCGGTAGCGGTCGATGACGGCGGTGAGCCCGGCGTCGAGGCGGCGGGCCAGATGCTCCATATGCGCGTAGTTTTCCGCCGTCATCACCTCTTCCAGCGTGACGCGCATGGCGGCGAACTGCAGCGGGTTGGCCGAAAGCGTGGTGCCCATGCCGGAGTAGCCCGGTTCATGGGTGCGCCGGTAGTCGGCATAGCGCGAGGCGACGTCCTCGCTCATCCCCCATATGCTGGCCGGCACGCCGCCGGCCACCGGCTTGCCGAGCACGAACAGGTCCGGCTCGAGCCCGAAGGCGCGCGTGTAGCCGCCCGGGCCGGTAGATATGGTGTGCGTCTCGTCGATCAGAAGCAGGGTGCCTGTGGCGCGGGTCAGGCGGCGCAGCGCGTCGTGAAAGCCGGGATCGGGCAGCACCATGCAGGAATTGGTCAGCACCGGCTCGGTGATGACGCAGGCCACATCCCTGTCGGCAAGGGCTGCCTCAAGGGCTGGAATGTCGTTGAACTCCACGATCTTCGTGGTGCGCGTCAGGTCGCGGAATTCGCCGGCCAGCCCCGGTCGATTGATCGGCTTTCCGTTGCTTAGCCGCACCATGGTCTCGTCCACGGAGCCATGATAGCAGCCGTTGAAGACGAGGATCTTTTCGCGACCCGTCACCGCCCGCGCGATGCGCAGCGCGAAGCGGTTGGCGTCGGTGGCGGTGGTGGCGATCTGCGAGAAGGGCAGGCCGAATTTCTCCTGCAGCAGCGGGCCGATGGCCAGCGCGTCTTCCGAGGGCAGCATGTAGGTGAGGCCACGCCCCGCCTGCCGGCGAATGGCGCGCGTCACCGGCGGCGGCGAATGGCCGAACATGGATCCCGTGTCGCCGAGGCAGAAATCGTCCAGCTGGTTGCCGTCGATATCGGTGATGGTGGCGCCGCGCGCCTGACCGACGAGTATGGGAAATGGCGTCGGCCAGTCCTTCATCCAGTGCATGGGCACGCCATCGAGGAAGCCGGCGATGCCGTTTCCGAGTTTGGCGGCGGTCTTCGGCCGGGCCTTGCGAAACGCCTCCGCCTCGCTCTCACGCAGCTCTTCTATGCGATCCTGCCCGATGCCCGCCGTTACAAAGCTGTTGCCCGCCATTTTTCGCCCACGGTCCAAAACTACCACCACTATAAGGAGGCGTTTGCGCACGGCAACCGGCCGGGCGGGGTTTCTCCATTGGAGGGGCATGAGCTTGCCGCGCTGGCCGCCATGCCGATCATGCGGCGTTTCGGGAGCGTAGTGAAATGCGTGCAGCCATCTTGTTCCTGGCGACACTTTTCATGACAGGGCCTGCTGCGGCTTCGGGCGGATTTTCGTGCCGTGCGGAGGACGAATCTGCATCGATCAGCCTGCATGGCGGCGTCACCCGCGGCATGGGCAGCCCGGTGTTCAGCCTTCGGGCGAGATCGAAATTCGCGGCGGCGAAGTGGCCGGGGACCTGCGCGACACAAGATTTGAGCGAACCCACCTTGCGCAATACTGGCTGGATGGTTCGCAATTGCGGCTGGTGCTCTACCGTGAACGCGACGGCGGCAAGCCCCACGGCTATGCCGAACTCATCGTTACAACCACCGCGCAGGAGGACGGAGCCTTCGCCGGCAGCTACCGGCTTGAAATGTTCGACATGACCGGCACAACTTCAGGCGAGGGCAGGACCGCGCGCTTCGAAGGCGAAATCATCTGTTCTGTTGAGTAGGGGAAGCCGGCCCTTCAGCTGGCGATGTCGATGATGCCGCAGTCTCCGGCAGCGCTGGCGAAGGCGATCCGGCGCTCGTCGCCGTCCCAGGCCATGGAGGTGATCGCGCCCTTGCCGCCGCGCCGCAGAAGCACTTCCTTGCCGTCGGCGAAACGGGCGGCAAGGATCATGCCGTCGTCATAGCCGATGGCGGCGACTTCCTGACCGGGGTGGCAGCTCACGGACGTGACCGTCGAATTGCCGCGCGTGCCGAGCTCGAGCGGCGCCTTGCCCATCGGCCCGTCCTTGCCCTGGAAAGGCCAGACGATGGCCGCCGGCGCACCGGAACTGGCCAGCCAGCGCCCCTTGGGCGACCATGACAGGCTCTTGACCTTGGCCGGATAGCCGCTCATGCGCATGTGCTTGCCGTCGGCCAGCTTCCAGCCGTGCAGGGCGTTCTCCTGCATGGTGGTGACGAGGAAATTCCCGTCCGGCGAGAAGGTGATGCCCGTGTGGGCTCCCGCCCATTCCAGTTCTGTCGGCTTGCCTTCGGCGGCGGGGAAATGCAGCGTCGCGCCATTGTAGCGGGCAACGCCGATGCGCATGCCCTTCGGCGCGAAGGCGATGCCCTCGACCGAGCGCGGATGCGAAAATTCCCTCACCTTGCCATCGGCGAAGCGCACGAAGGCGTTGCGCCCGGACGCATAGGCGATCGCGCCTTGCGGGCCTGCCGCAACGCTGGTGATCCACTTGCGCCCGGCCTCCGCCAATTCCTCGATCACGCCGCCCGCCTTCACGGCGAACACCTTGCCGTCTTCGCCTCCGGTGATCAGCCGGTCGCTGGCGGCGTCGTGAAAGGCGCACAGCAGCCCGTCATTGGCCTGCGCGGTCTTGTGGCCGTCGTCGAGACGGTGAATGGAGCCGTCGGCAAGCGCGAAATGCGGCACATTTCCGAGAAAGACGGCGGCCACGCAATGGCCTTCGAGATCAAGCGGGGCGACTGTGGGCATAGTATATCTGCTTGCCTGCTTCATGGCTGGAGATTGCGGTGCCTGTCCGTCGCGGGCTGGAACCGCTCGCCGGCCCCGGACCGCAGATGGCGGCAAATCGCGTCGGCAGCTTGATCGGCGGAAAGCCGCGTCACGTCAAGCACCAACAGATCCGGCACGTCGGGCTTCTGGATGCTGTCCTCTGTCATGAAAGAGGCGAGGACAGCGGGATCGGCCAGCTTGCGGCCCACCCGCTCCGGGCTGCGCAGCCTTCGGGAATTTTCCCCGAAACCGGCTTCGAGCACGACGGGCACCAGCGCTGCATTGCGTGCCATGGCCAGATCGACGACATGATCCCACGCCTGCCGTTCGCGTGGATCGTTGGCGCAAAGCGCATTCGTCATCACAAAGGTTTCTACGCCCGGCCTGTCCTTCAACGCTTCGTAGGCGGCGTGCCGCACCTGTTCATAGAGAGGCCATCTGCCGGGATCGGCAAGCCCGGTGCAGCCTATGGCAACGTCATGGAGAAGATGGTTATCGACCAGCCGCGCGCCGAGCCTGTTTGCCAGAACGCGGCCGATCGTGAGCTTGCCGACGCCCGGCCAGCCGTTCAGGTGAACGATCAGGCCGCCTGACACGCCTCGAAGCTCTTCTTCAGGCGCTCCGCATCGAGTTCGCGGCCGATGAACACCAGCCGGCTTTCGTGCTTCTCGCCGTCCTTCCACGCGCGCTGGTGGTCGCCTTCGATGATCATGTGGACGCCTTGTATGACGTAGCGGTCCGGATCGTCCCTGAAGGCGATGATGCCCTTGAGGCGCAGGATGTTCGGGCCTTCGAGCTGGGTGACCTTCTCGATCCACGGAAAGAACTTCTTCGGGTCCATCTCGCCGCCGCGCAGCGATACGGACTGCACCGTCACGTCATGGATCGGCGAGACGTGGTCATGGCCGTGATGATGGTGCTCATGTCCGTGATGATCATGCCCGTCATGATCGTGGTGATGATGGTCGTGGTCGCAATCGGGGCCGCAGACATGGTCGTGATCGTGATCATGCGTTTCGAGGAAGTGCGGATCGTTCTCCAGCGCGCGTTTCAGGTCGAAGGCGCCACGATCGAGAACTTCTGCGAGATCGACGCCGGAACGCTGGGTGCGGTGGATTTTCGCTGCCGGATTGATGGCGCGCACCGTGGCTTCGACCGCGCGCAGCTCGTCCTCGGTCACGAGATCCGTCTTGTTGAGGACGATGACGTCGGCGAAGGCGATCTGGTCTTCGGCTTCCTTCGAATCCTTCAGGCGAAGGGGCAGGTGTCTGGCGTCGACCAGCGCCACGACTGCATCGAGCTTCGTCTTTGAGCGAACGTCGTCGTCCATGAAGAAGGTCTGCGCTACGGGTGCGGGGTCGGCGAGGCCGGTCGTCTCGACCACGATGGCGTCGAAGCGGCCGGGACGGCGCATCAGGCCCTCGACGACGCGGATCAGGTCGCCGCGCACCGTGCAGCACACGCAGCCATTGTTCATCTCGTAGATTTCCTCATCGGATTCCACGATGAGGTCGTTGTCGATGCCGATCTCGCCGAATTCATTGACGATGACCGCATAGCGCTTGCCGTGGTTCTCCGACAGGATGCGGTTGAGCAGCGTGGTCTTGCCGGAACCGAGATAGCCGGTCAGCACGGTCACCGGGATTTGCGTCCCGGTTTCGTTGACCCCGGCTTCATTCACTTGGGTGTCGCGCGTCTGGGTGTCGCTCATGGGAACCTCGAAATGGATATGTGACCCATATAGGACGTCGCGGCTGCGATTGCACGGGGCAAAAACAGAGGCTCTGTCGGACAAATCCTCCGGACGGATTGTTTGTCATCTAACTGAAATAAACATCTGCCATTAGCCGTCATACATGCTGCGAAACTTGCCGGCAAAGCTGTTTCGGGTGTGGAATTTGAAAGCGCAATTGCAAACCGTGACCTGCCGGGCCATGTTTGCGATGCTGATGCGGTCGAGAGGGAAACCATGGCCAAAGCTGACAGAACTGCAACGATGAGCCGGCTGCATTCGGCTGCGCGGCTTGCCCGCACGGCGCTTGCTGCACGACTTCTGGAGCACGGTTTCTACGCGGGGCAGGACCAGATCATGCTGGCTCTGGACCGTGAGGACGGCCAGACGCCGGGCACTCTTGCGGATCGGCTGGGCGTGCGTCCGCCAACCATCACCAAGACGATCAACCGCTTGCAGGCGCAGGGTTTTCTGGAAAAGCGCAACTCCATCTTCGATGCCCGTCAGGCTCACATTTTTCTGACTGAGGCTGGCCGTGATCTCATCGTATCGATCGAGAAATCGGTCAAGAAGACGGAGAAGCAGGCTCTCAAAGGGCTCGACAAGAAAGAGCAGAAGACGCTGGCCAAGCTTCTGGCCCGCATCGAGGCCAACCTCACAAATGAGGAAATCGTGTTCATCGACGATGAGCCCGAAACCGAGGCCGAGACGAAACCGGATGCAAAGAATGCAGCCGGAACCGATGCCGACCCGGCAACCGCACCAAGGTCGAAGCCTGAGGCCAGCAGCGCTTAGATTTCAGGCCAGGCGCTTTGAGGCTTGCGGGCACAGGGCGACTGGCCCAAAGCTGGATGTCGAGATTACTCGTCCGGCTTTGACGTGAACAGTTCCAGTCATTCAAAAGACAGCGCAGCCCCAACTGCGGCCATTGTTTATATGGCTGCGGCCTATGTGCTGTTCACGTTTCTCGACACGTCGATCAAATTTCTGGCGCTTGCCGGGGTGACGCCTCTTTTTATCGCCTGGATACGCTTTTCCAGCCACGTCGTGCTGGTCGCGGCGCTGTTCAGAGGCTGGCAGGGAACGGACCGTTTCCGCACTTCCAAGCCATTCGCGCACCTCATAAGAGGTGCGCTTCTGGCGGGCTCCACCATCTTCAACATATTGGCGCTGCGCTATCTGCAACTGGCGGAAACCACATCCATCTATTTCTTCGGCCCCATGGTGATAACTGCGCTTGCCGGACCGCTTCTCGGTGAATGGGCGGGCTGGCGGCGATGGGTGGCGATTGTCTTCGGCTTCATCGGCGTTCTGGTCATCACGCGCCCGGGCGTCGGCGTGTTCGGCATCGGCCATGTGTTTGCGCTGTGCTCGATGCTGTCGAACTCGGTCTACATCATCATGACACGCAGCATGTCGGCCACGGAAACCGCCGAAAGCCTTATCTTCTATTCGGCACTGGCACCGATGATCCTGCTGACGCCCACGCTCTGGCTCACACAGTGGCCGTCGGTCGGCCTGCTGCAATGGGGCTTGCTGTTGCTGCTCGGGCTGTTCGGCGGGCTCGGCCACTGGTGTCTCATTCAGGCCTACCGGCGCGCTACCGCGACAGCGCTCGCGCCCTATTCCTATCAGCAGATGGTGTGGGTGATCGCTGCGGGACTGCTGGTGTTCGGCCAGTTTCCGGATGTATGGACGCTTGCCGGCGCCGGCATCATCATGGCGAGCGGCTTGTACATCGTGCACCGGGAGCATCGACTGCGTGTTCTCAACCGCGCCGTTGCGGATGCCGATGTGGCGGAGGTGGCGAAAAAGCTTTGACTCGACCCGCAACGATGGCCTAAACGCTTTTAAAAAAATTTAAATTGTTTAGCGGGGGAGCATCAACGCTGGCTCAGAAAGTCAAGCTTTCCACCATTGCCGATGCGCTGGGCGTATCGACGGCAACGGTATCTCTTGCCCTGCGGGACAGCCCGCTGGTGGCGGGATCCACGCGCGAACGCATCAAGGAACATGCGCGCGAGATCGGTTATATCTATAACCGTCGCGCTGCGTCCCTGCGCACCTCGCGCTCGGGCATTGTCGGTGTCGTGGTGCATGACATCATGAACCCGTTCTATGCCGAGATACTGCGTTCCATCGAACATGAGCTGGACCGCTCACGCCAGACTTTCCTGCTCTCCAACCACTATGACAAGCTCGACAAGCAGCGCACCTTTATCGACACTCTCCTGCAGCTGGGCGCCGATGGCGTGATCATGTCGCCGGCCATCGACACACCGGCTGCCGACATTCGCATGGCGGAGGAAAATGGCCTGCCTGCCGTCCTGATTGCGCGCGACGTCGAGGGCGCGCATGTGCCGGTTTTCCGTGGCGACGATGCCTATGGCACCGCACTTGCCACCAATCACCTGATCTCGCTTGGCCACAAGCGCATTGCCATGGTCGGCGGCAACGACCAGACTTCGACCGGGCGCGACCGCTATCAGGGCTATCTCAATGCCATGCAGGCAGCAGGGCTCGAAGTGCAGCCGACATGGCGCATAGCCGGCCCGCGCACCAAGCAGGGCGGGTTTGAAGCTGCGAACCAGTTGCTCGCTCTGAAGGACAAGCCCACCGCCGCCTGCTGCTGGAACGATCTCGTCGCCATCGGCCTCATGAACGGCATTTCCCGGGCCGGGCTCACGCCGGGCGTGGATATTTCGGTTACCGGCTATGACGATCTGGAAGAGGCCGCGATCGCGACACCGGCCCTGACCACAGTGTGGAACGGCCAGCGCGAGGTGGGCCGCCGTGCGGCCAGCGCGCTGCTCGACAAGCTCAATGGCCAGACGGTGGGCCAGACCCAGGAATTGATAAGACCGGAGCTGCATGTTCGCCAGTCTACCGGCCGCCCCGTGGAGCGCTGAATTCATGTCGATTTCGTCCGGACCGGCCACTGTCCTCGTTTGCGGCAATCTGCATGGCCATGCCGTAAAACGCATCGGCGAGGCGTTCCGGCTCGTGCACATCGAGCGCGGCGACCCGTCGCTTCTGTCGCCGCAGGATATTGCTGCGGTGCGTGCTATCTCTGCCTTCGGGGGCATCGATGCGGATTTCATCGATGCGTTCCCCAATCTTGAGATCATCGCCAATTTCGGCGTCGGTTATGATTCCGTGGATGCCGTTCATGCCGGTGCGAAAGGGGTCATGGTCACCAATACGCCCGATGTTCTGACGGAAGAGGTTGCGGATCTGACCGTTGGTCTCCTGTTGTCCACCTTGCGTGAACTGCCCAGGGCAGAGGCATGGCTGCGGCAGGGCAGGTGGGCAAAAGAAGGCTTCTACCGGCTGAGCCCACTCAGTTTGCGCAGCCGCAGCATCGGCATTTTCGGCCTCGGCCGGATCGGGCTTGCGGTGGCCAAACGTCTGGAAGCCTTCGGCGTCACGGTCGCCTATCACAATCGCCGGCCGGTCGATGGCGTGGACTATGCCTATCATGCTACGCTGAAGGACCTTGCCGAAGCTGTCGATACGCTGATCTGCATCGCACCCGGAGGGGCTGCGACCGAAAAGGCGATCAACGCCGAAATCCTGAAAGCGCTCGGTCCCGATGGCGTGCTCATCAATACAGGCCGTGGAACGACGGTCGATGAGGATGCATTGGCGGGCGCACTTTCAGACGGCACCATCGCCGCCGCCGGGCTGGATGTGTTCGCGCATGAACCGGACGTGCCGCAGGCGCTTCTCGATGCGCCGCACACCGTTCTCCTGCCGCATGTCGCCTCGGCTTCGGTTCCGACGCGCAGGGCCATGGCCGATCTGTGCGTCGACAACCTCGTGTCGTGGTTTGGAGCGCGCAAGGCGCTGACACCGGTGCCTGAAACGGCGCATGTGCAGGCGAAGTAGCGCCAGGCGGCCGGTTTACTCGGCCGCGGCGCGCGCTTCCGGTCTCGCCGCCGCGTGGAGGCGCACCGCATCGCCGAAGGCCCGGAAGATTTTCTGCGAAACGCTGTCGGACCTCACCCAATATTCGGGATGCCACTGCACGCCGACCGCGAAGGCGCGGGCGCCTTTCACGGAGACGGCCTCGACCGTTCCATCTTCGGCCACGGCCTCGACCTGAAGGTTGTTGCCCAGACGGTCGGCTGCCTGCCGGTGAACGGAATTCACTTCGATGTCGCCGGCTCCAAAAACACCGGCAAGGCAGGTTCCCGGCCGGATGCTGACCTTCTGGCGGATGGCGAAGCGCTGGTCCTGATCGTCGCTCGCCGGCGCACGGTGATCGAGCGAGCCCTCGCGTTCCTGAATCTCGCTGGCGAGAGTGCCGCCAAGCGCCACATTCAGCTCCTGTATGCCGCGACAGATGGCGAGCAGCGGCACGCCGCGCGCGATGGCTTTGCGGATAAGGGGAAGGGTGGTTGAGTCGCGCGCTGTATCGTAGGGGCCGTTTTCCTCGCTGGCATCACCGCCATAGAGCGAGGGATGAACGTTCGATTTCGAGCCCGTCAGCATGACGCCATCGACGCGCGACAGCAGTGCATCCAGATCGAGCCGATCGCCGAAAGAGGGGACCAGCACGGGCAGGGCGCCGGCGCCGGCGATCACCGCTTCCAGATATTGCTGGGGTGCGGCATGCCAGGTGTAATTCTCAAACTGCCTGACGTCCGTGGAGACGGCAACGAGCGGCTGCGTCATTATGTGTGAATCCGATGAGTTTCAGGATCTCTGCTTCGGGCAGGATTTATCATGAACTTCATGCCGCTGTGAAGGAGACAAGGTTGACGTCAGGTCCGGATGCTATTGCGCCTTGGGTGGGGATAGATGCATCCTGTCTTGAAATGATTTGAACCGGGGATATGAGAGCGACGTCGGATAAGTCCGCCACCTCCCCGTTTCTAAAAGTTTTTTTAATGCGAATGTGTCATCATCTTCGCATGGGGTGAGTGCCGAATGTGACCGCGATCAAGCGAAAAGAGCTGCCTGACGACGTCTACATTCCGTTCGTGGAGACGCTTTTCCGCGACGGCTTCACGCTTGCTATAGGCATTTCCGCACAGACGGCCCTCATGTGCATCGTGGGCGCGAAAACCGGAAATCCCTCCTATCTGGTTCTGGCTGCTGTTCTGGTGCTTGTCGGTATCGTGCGTGTCATGAACATGCGCCGCTTCTCGGCCCTGCCGCCCATCGAGACGCGTCAGGAAGCATATCGCCGCGAAACCCGCTACATCATCTACGGGGCCATGCATGGTCTCGTTCTCGGCACTTTCTGCCTTACCGCGATCTATACCGCACAGGATGAGTTCGCCGAGATTGCCGCGGTCTGTATCGTGCTGGCCACGGCGACAGGCATTGCCGGCCGGAACTACGGATCGCCGAGGATGGTCAACATCCTGATCCTGACGCTGGCCTGCCCGATGGCTCTGGGCTTCATCCTGCGTGGTGACTTCTACCATGTTGCGCTGGGGCTGCTCTCCGCGCCCTTCCTGCTGGCGATCCATCGCTATGCAGATACGGTGCGGGACGTGCTGTTCACGGCGATCTCGGCTGAAAAGCTCGCCAACCGGCTGGCTCAGCGTTTCAACCGGGCGCTCAACACCATGCCGCACGGGCTCATCATGCTGGACCCGGACGGAAAGGTTGTGGTGGCGAACGCCGAGGCGGCCCGTTTGCTCTCGATCCATTCGCCTGACGATCTGCTGGGACGTTCGGTCCATTCGCTTCTGATGCGTGGCGTGGTCAGCGGCATGCTGACCCGCAAGGACTGCCAGCTTGTCGAAACGCAGCTGACAAAGGCGCTGCGGGAGGGCCGCGATCGCAAGGTTCTGGTGGGTTTTGCAAATGGCCAGCACTATGAGTTCTCGGCCCGCGAAGGCAGCCAGGAACTCGGCGTCATCACATTCGAGGACGTGACCGCCCGCGTCGAGGCGGAGGAGCGCATTCGCTTCATGGCCCGTTACGACAGCCTGACCGGGCTGGTGAACCGGGCCTATTTTCATGAACTGGTCGAGGAAAGCCTCAGCACGGGCGATCAGAAACGCTACTGCGCCATTGCCACCATCGATCTGGACGATTTCAAGAGCGTCAATGATACCGTTGGCCACCCCGTGGGTGACGGTCTCATCTATGCCGTGGCGGAGCGGCTTGCGGAGTTTGCCGCACCGGGTATCCAGATAAGCCGTTTCGGTGGCGACGAGTTCATTCTGTTCTTCGACAGGGTGGAGAGCGAAAGCCAGTTCACCCGCATGATGGACGAGATTTTTGCCGGACTGAAAGGCGAGGTCGATGTCGCCGGCCATGTGCTGCGCATTCAGGTGAGCGCCGGTGCCGTGCTGTCGCGTGTTGAGTTCAGCGAGGTTGACGAAATGATCGTCAAGGCTGACCTCGCGCTCTACAAGGCCAAGGAGCTGGGCAAGAATGGCTGGCAGCTGTTCGAGTCGTCGATGGATGCGGCGTTCCGCGACCGCCAGAGAATGAAGGCGGATCTGCGCGCGGCCGTCGAGGCGGGCACGTTGCGCGTCGTCTATCAGCCGATCGTCACCATGGCGACCATGCGCATTTCCGGCTGCGAGGCTCTGTGCCGGTGGGACCATCCGGCGCTTGGGCCGGTATCGCCGGGCGTCTTCATTCCGCTGGCTGAGGAAATGGGCATCATCTCCCAGATCAGCACCTTCATGCTGAATGCCGCCTGTGCGGAATGCATGAAATGGCCCGAGCATACCAATGTCTCGGTCAACCTCTCCGCCAAGGACTTCCGCAACAGCGACGTCATTCAGAAGGTGCGCAATGCGCTGGAGGCTTCCGGCCTGCCGCCGCACCGGCTTGAAGTCGAGGTGACGGAAACGGCGCTTCTGGACGACAAGTCCGAGACGCGCCAGCTTCTGCAGGAACTGAAATCGCTGGGCGTAAGGATTGCTCTGGACGATTTCGGCACCGGGTATTCCAGCCTCAGCTACCTGCACAAGCTGCCGCTGGACAAGGTCAAGATCGACCGCTCCTTTCTGTCCGACGTGACGCAGAATCCGCGATCGCTCGAACTGCTCAAGGGCATCGTGGCCCTGTCGCGATCGCTGGGGCTTGCCGTGACCATTGAAGGCGTCGAAACCTTCGAGCAGTTGCGCATTCTGTCGCGACAGGTCGAACCTGAACTGGTGCAGGGGTTCCTGTTCGGTGCGGCGCTCAGCGCATCCGGCATCGAAACCATGTCGACGGCGCGCTGGCCCTTCGCGCACGATGAACTGGTGGCTTCGGGCGCAACCCGCAAATAGCAGACCCGCCTTGGCCCGGCGCAGCCACCGGCTGCTTCCCTGACACTGCGATGTCGTTTTATTAAGGTTAATTCCGGGTAAAACGGGATTTCTTTAATTAAAACTTTACTGATGTGTTCCAACCCTTACCGTGCTTTGAGAGCGGCATGACAGAGGGTAAGCCGATGGTGACCCGGCAGTTGAAGCTGGATGCGGACGCGGAACAGCTAAAGCCGGGCTTATCCGGCTCGGCCTTCGCCAACAAGGTATTCGAACTGCTCGACCGATCCGAATATCGCCGCTGCGACAAGGGCGAGGATCTGGAAGACATATACCGGCTGCGCTACAAGGCCTACCGCTTCAACGACATGGTTCCGGACGCGGATCGGCGCACGATCATCGATGAACTGGACGATGCTCCGAACGTCTATCGTTTCGGCGTCTATGTGGACCAGAATCTGGTTTCCACCATGCGCATCCACCACGTCACGCTGGAAACGCCGATATCGCCCTCTGTTCAGGCCTTCGGGGATATCGTGCGTCCCATGCTGGAAGCCGGCGACACCTTTGTGTGCATGAGCCGTTTTGCCTCCGATCCGGAACTGGCGCGCGCATATCCGCATCTGATCTACGTGACGCTGCGGCTGGCGGGCATGGCGTGCATCTATTTCAACGCGCCATACGGGCTTTCCACCGTGCGGGAAGACCATGCCGGCTTCTACCGGCGCATCTACAATTCGGAACAGATCAGCGAGCCGCGCGGCTATCCGGGCGTGTTCAATAAGGTGGTGTTGTTCCGCACAAACGCCATCGAGAACCGCGAGCGCTACTATGCGCGCTTCCCCTTCTTCCGTTCGACCGAAACCGAGCGTCGCCTGCTGTTCGGCAAGGTGGGGGCAGGGGAGTTGCAGCCGCTGACCATCCTGCCCAGCGCCCGCTATCTGCACCACGCTGCGTGATCCCCGGGGCCGCCTGATGCCGGGTCGTCTGACCTGAAGCAGGTCGTCCGGAGGCACAGCCGTTTACCGGCTCCCCTGATGGGCAATGCGCCACAGCGTGCCGCTGCCGTCCTCGCTGACGATCAGAGCGCCGTCGCTGGCCATCGCCACGCCAACCGGCCGCCCCCATACGGAGCCGTCGGAAAGGACGAAGCCCGTCATGAAATCCTCGTAGGCGCCCGTCGGCCGGCCATTGTCGAACAGCAGGCGCACCACCTTGTAGCCCGTTATCAGGCCCCGGTTCCATGAGCCGTGCAGGGCAACAAACGCATCTCCGCGATAGTCGGCAGGGAACTGGTCGCCCTCGTAGAAGGTGATGCCGAGCGGCGCGGAATGCGCCTGGATCAGCACGTCCGGCACCGTCACCTTGTCGGCGAGATCGGGCCTTGAGCCGGCATGGCGCGGGTCCTCGTGACCGCCGATATAGTACCACGGCCAGCCGTAGAATGCGCCTTCGCTTACGCTTGTCGCATAGTCGAAGGGCAGGTTGTCGCCCAGGCCGTCGCGCTCGTTGACGGCGCACCACAATGCGTTTGTGGCAGGCTGCAATGCCAGTCCCGAACAATTGCGCAGTCCCGTCGCAGCGATCCGCCGGTTTGTGCCATCCGCGTCGAAGGCGAGCACATCTGCGCGGTCGGTTTCGGAACCCCAGCCTGCGCCGGTCGGCTGCGCGCCCTGCCATGCTTCCAGCCCTCCGGGCGCCTCGCCCATGCCGGAGGCGACATTCGACTGCGAGCCGACCGAGACGTAGAGCGTTTTGCCATCCGCGGAGAAGGCGAGGTCGCGGGTCCAGTGGCCTCCGGAAGGAAGCTCGGCAACGATGACTTCGGGTTCGGAAGAGGCTTCTAGGTCGCCGCTTTTGTAAGGGAAGCGAACGACGCTGTCGGTGTTGGCGACATAGACCCATTGCGGATCTTCGGCGGGATGGAAGGCGATGCCGTAGGGCTGGTTCAGCCCGCCGGCAAAGACGGAGTTCTGCGCAGGCTTCGCGCTGCCGTCTTCAAGGCGGTAGACCGACACCTGATCGGCGCCGGATTCGGCGACGAATATGTCACCATTCGGGGCCACGCGCACGATACGCGGCCCGCCGAGGCCGGAAGCGATCATGTGTGCGGAAAAGCCTTGTGGCAGTTGTGGGCTGACATCTTCCGGCGGGCTGACCCGCCGGGCGCTGTTGGAGGTGGACTCTGTCGCGAAGGGAGCGGGAAGGTCCTGCGGCGTGAAATGCCGCCGAACGCCCGGCCTGTCGTCCCGCCAGCCGCCGAACGCCGATTCGCCGGTCAATGGCACGTCGGTTTCCTGCGCCATAGCGGCAGTGCCCGCCAGCAGGACCGAAGCCGCCGCGACCCGTTTCATGAGGTGGATCATGCCGTCCTCCTTCCCCTGTCGACCCGTCAGGCGGCACTTTAGGAAAGCGGGCGCGGCGATGCATCACACGAGGGCGTGATGTGGCGCGCCTTTTTCAGCGCAGCATGCGCGAGACGAGCTGTGCGGTGTAGTCGACCATCGGCACGATGCGGGCATAGTTGAGCCGCGTCGGGCCGATGACGCCGAGCGCGCCGACAACGCGCGCCTCCGCGTCGCGATAGGGCGCCACCACCAGCGACGATCCCGACAGCGAGAACAGCTTGTTCTCCGAGCCGATGAAGATGCGCACGCCGGGTCCCTCTTCGGCGAGGTTGAGCAATTGCAGCAGCCCGTCCTGCGTCTCCAGGTCATCGAACAGGTTCTTGAGCAGTTCCATGTCCGCCTGCGCGGTGATGTTTTCCAGAAGATTCGCCCGGCCGCGCACGATCAGCCGCGCCGGCAGGTCGCTTTCGGTTCCCGCCCACACCGCCAGCCCCTTTTCCACCAGCGCCTGCGACAGCGAATCGAGGGCCGCGCGCGTTTCTTCCTTGATGCGCGAGATTTCCGTGCGCGCCTCAGCCAGCGTGCGGCCGCGGATGTGGGCGTTGAGGAAGTTGGAGGCCTCGTGCAGTTGCGAGACGGTGACGCCCGCCGGCAGGTCGATGATGCGGTTTTCCACATCGCCGTTCTGCGAGACCAGCACCGTCAGAGCCTTTGTCGGCTCAAGCTGGATGAACTCGATGTGCTTGAGCGCTGCCTCGCTCTTGGCGGCCAGAACGACACCTGCGCCCCGTGACATGCCTGACAACAGCTGGCTCGCCTCCGTCAGCATGTGTTCGAGAGAAGTGTCGTTACCGGAAGCCCTGATCTGCGCCTCGATGCTGCGCCGCTCCTCATCGCCGAGATCGCCGATTTCCATGAAGGCATCGACGAAGAAACGCAGGCCCGCCTGCGTCGGCAGGCGCCCCGCCGAGACATGCGGCGCGTAGACCAGCCCCAGATGCTCCAGATCGCTCATCACGTTGCGGATCGTCGCCGGCGACAATGTCGAGGGCAGGATTCGCGACAGGCTGCGCGAACCCACCGGCTCGCCGTCCTTCAGGTAAGAATCGACGAGACGCCGGAAGATCTCGCGCGAGCGCGTATCCAGCGACTGCCACTGCGATGGGGGAACCGGCGGTGTCGGGGCTGAACTGTGCTTTGTCATGTCGTACCTCTATACAAAGGATATAGACGCGGCGGGCGCCAGTGCAAGCGAGCCGTTTTCCTTTGCGCAAGCAGCCGTGGAGGGCTACAAGCCCGCAAAATCACAAGATTGGAAAGACACGACATGCGCCCCTCCAAACGCCAGCCAGACGAAATGCGCGCCATCTCCTTCGAGCGCAGCTTTTCAAAGCACGCCGAAGGTTCGTGCCTCGTGAAATTCGGCGATACCCATGTGCTGTGCACGGCAAGCCTCGAAGAGCGGGTGCCAGGCTGGATGCGCAATTCCGGCAAGGGCTGGGTGACGGCCGAATATGGCATGCTGCCGCGTTCGACCGGCGAGCGCATGCGCCGCGAGGCTTCTGCCGGCAAGCAGGGTGGGCGCACGCAGGAAATCCAGCGTCTTATCGGCCGTTCGCTGCGCGCCGTCGTCGACATGCAGGCGCTGGGCGAACAGCAGATCACCATCGACTGCGATGTGCTTCAGGCCGATGGCGGCACGCGCACGGCCTCGATCACCGGCGCATGGATCGCCCTGCACGATTGCCTGCGCTGGATGGAAGCGCGCCAGATGGTGAATGTGCAGCGGGTCCTGAAGGATCACGTCGCCGCCATCTCCTGCGGCATCCATGATGGCCAGCCGGTCATCGACCTCGATTATCTGGAGGATTCCGCCGCCGGCACCGATGCCAATTTCGTCATGACCGGCAAGGGCGGCATCGTCGAGATCCAGGGCACCGCCGAGGGCGAGCCCTTCACCGATGCGCAGTTCGCCGAGCTGATGGGGCTTGCCCGCAACGGCATCGCCCGGCTGGTCGAGTTGCAAAAGCTGGCCGTCGCCTGAAAGCTCTGATGCCATGAAGCCTGCTGCCGTCCTTGAATCCGCGCTCTACGTGACCGATCTTGCCGCCGCCGAGACTTTCTATGGCGACGTGCTGGGTCTGGAACGGATGACGAAGGTGGAGGGGCGGCATGTGTTCTTCCGCTGCGGGCAGGGTGTGGTGCTGTTGTTCAATGCCGAAGCGACGATAGTGCCCCCCGCGCCCGATGCGCGGCTGCTGGTGCCGCCGCACGGCACGACAGGGCAGGGACATCTGTGCTTTGCCGCCAGCGCCGATGAGATCGACGCGTGGAAGAGCCGGCTGGAAGCTGCGGGCATTGCCATCGAAGCCGATTTCGAGTGGCCTCAAGGTGGCCGTTCCATCTATATCCGCGACCCTTCCGGCAATTCGCTGGAATTCGCCGAACCGCGTATCTGGGGCCTGTAATGCATCCTTTGGACAAGAAGATCGTCGTCGCCAGCCACAATGAAGGCAAGTTGCGCGAATTTGCCGACCTGATGGCGCCTTTCGGCTTCGAGGCGAAGTCGGCGCGCGAATTTGGTCTGCCCGAGCCGGATGAAACGGGCACCACCTTCGAGGAAAACGCCTATATCAAGGCTTTCGCGGCGGCAAAGGCCACCGGCCTGCCGGCCCTTTCCGACGATTCCGGCCTGTGCATCGATGCGCTGGACGGCGATCCGGGCGTCTACACCGCCAACTGGGCCGAAAAGCCGGATGGCAAGCGCGATTTCGGCATGGCCATGGAAAAGGCCGAGGCCGCCATGCAGAAGGCGGGCGCGGTGGAGCCGCAGCAGCGCACAGGCCGTTTCGTTGCTGTGATCTGCCTTGCCTTTCCCGATGGCGAGGCGGAATATTATCGCGGCGAGGTGGAAGGCCATCTGGTGTGGCCGCCGCGCGGCGAACTGGGGTTCGGCTATGATCCGGTCTTTCTGCCGGATGGGTATGAAAGGACCTTCGGCGAGATGAGTGCCGAGCAGAAGCACGGCTGGAAGCCCGGTGCGCCCGACGCGCTGTCGCACCGCGCCCGCGCCTTCCAGAAGTTCGCCCGAGCACGATTGGGAGTGGCGTGACGCTGGATCGCTCTCCCGGTTTCGGGGTTTATCTCCACTGGCCGTTCTGCGCGGCCAAGTGCCCTTATTGCGACTTCAACAGCCATGTGCGCCATCAGAAGGTCGATCAGCAGCGCTTCGTGCGCGCCTTCGCCACCGAAATGGCATCGATGCGGGCACGCACCGGCCCTCGCGAGGTGACGTCGATCTTCATCGGCGGCGGCACGCCCTCGCTGATGGAGCCTGCAACCGTGGACGCGATATTGGAGGAAGTGGCCCGCAACTGGACGGTTCCCGCCGGCATAGAGGTAACGCTGGAGGCCAATCCGTCCTCGGTCGAGGCGGAGCGTTTTCGCGGCTATCGTGCCGCCGGCGTCAACCGCGTCTCGCTGGGCGTGCAGGCGCTCAATGACGCCGACCTGCGGTTCCTCGGCCGTTTGCATGACGTTTCCGAGGCGCTCCATGCGATCAGGCTGGCGCGCGAGATCTTTCCGCGCCTGTCCTTCGATCTCATCTATGCGCGGCCCGGCCAGACGCCGGAGGCGTGGGAGGCGGAACTGAACGAGGCGATCGGCCATGCCGCCGATCATCTGTCGCTTTATCAGCTCACCATCGAGGAAGGTACCGCCTTCCACAAGCTCTATGCGGCCCGCAAATTCGAGATGCCGGTGCCTGATCTTGCCGCTGATCTCTACCAGCTCACGCAGGAAGTCACCGCCGCGCGCGGCCTGCCGGCCTATGAGGTGTCGAACCACGCGCGCCCCGGTGCGGAAAGCCGGCACAACCTCGTTTATTGGCGCTATGGCGAATATGTCGGCATTGGTCCCGGCGCGCACGGCCGCTTCGTGGAAGACGGCACGCGCATCGTCACCATCGCCGAAAGGCATCCCGAGACTTGGGCGGAACTGGTGGAGCGGCAGGGCCACGGCACCGTCGATGGCGAGCGGCTGACCCGCGAGGAAGAGGCCGACGAATTCCTGATGATGGGGTTGCGTCTAGTCGAGGGCATCGATCTTGCACGTTTCGAGACCCTGTCCGGACGCACGCTGCCGCGCCGCCAGCTGTCCATTTTGCAGGAGGAGGGACTTGTCGCCCCGGTCGGCAATTCAGGCCTGCGCGCCACGCCCTCCGGCATGATCGTGCTGAATTCGCTGGTGGCGGAACTGGCACGGTAGAGCATTTCGTAGTCAGACGGAATCGTCTGACGTCGCAAAAATGCGGTCAACGAAAACAAGCTGGAGCAGCGTTCGTCAGAACGCCCGCTGCTCCAGATCGTCGGGCGCCCATACGGAAGCACAAAGGACGATCTGAATTATCGATAGAGTATCGGACCGAAACCGGACGCCACTTTTCGGTCAGATGCTCGGAAGACTTTCCTTTCGCTGGCCGCCGATCCAGTATGGCGGCCCACAATCCGGCGGTGCATCGCATGAACCTTTCCTTTTCCTCGTGGCAGTTCTGGGCGCTGCTTTCGGCCGGTTTCGCGGCCCTCACCGCCATCTTCGCCAAAGTCGGCGTGGAAAACGTCAATTCCGACTTTGCCACGCTGATCCGCACGGCGGTCATCCTGCTGGTCATCGCCGCGATCGTCATGGCGACCGGGCAGGCGCAGCCGCTCGGCTCCATTTCGGGCAGAACCTACATATTTCTCGCGCTGTCGGGTCTGGCGACGGGCGCCTCGTGGCTGTGCTATTTCCGTGCCCTGAAGCTCGGGCAGGCGGCGCAGGTCGCGCCCATCGACAAGCTGAGCGTCGTTCTGGTGGCCGTGTTCGGCGTGATCTTTCTGGGCGAGCGCCTGTCGCTCGCCAACTGGCTCGGTGTCATGCTCATCGCTGCCGGTGCCGTTCTGGTCGCCTATCGTTAGGAAAAAGCCGCTCAGCGCGAGATCGAGAAAACGCTGAGGCCGGCGACACCTTCCTCGATGCAGCGCCACCCCATCTTTTCGTAGAAGGGCGCCAGATGCGGTTCGGCACAGAGATAGACCGTGTCGAAACCTCGCGAAAATCCCTCCTCGACGGCTGCGAGCACGAGCCTCGTGCCGAGCCCGGTCTTGCGCGCCTTTGGCTCAACCCAGACGGCGGCAACCCATGGCGTGTAGTGTGGGCGCTCATCGAGATCGCTGGCGATGAGATGCGCGCAGCCGTAGAAATCCGTCCCATCATGGGCAACCAGTGAAAGCGGGATGTCCTGTCCATCCATGCATTCGTGCACCATGGCCTCGATCTCGGAGAGGGCGACGCCCTGTTCGCGCCACCATGCCTGCCAGACGCGATCGCCGATGGTTTCGGCAAACTCCGGCTGATCGCGCAGATTGGAAATCGCGGGGAGCGAGGCTGTCATGAAGGTCTTTCCGCGGGCTTTGGTTGTGGCGGCTTGTGGCACGGGCTTTGCAAGGCGCGCAAGCCATGCCAAACCGTCCTTCTGAAAAAGGACATGGCATGAATTCCGGGACTTCGAGACGCTCCTTTCTGATCGGGCAGGCCGAATTTCCGGCCCGGCCGCTGGAGCCGGCGCTCTATCTGGTGGCGACGCCGATCGGCAATTTGAGCGACATCACCATCCGCGCGCTGGAAACGCTGGCGGCTGCCGATGTGCTTGCCTGCGAGGACACGCGCGTGTCGCGCGTTTTGCTGGAGCGCTACGGCATCCGCCGCCGCACGACAGCCTATCACGAGCACAACGCGGCTGATGCCGGCCCCCGGCTGATGGCGGCGCTGGAGGAAGGCAAAAGTGTCGCGCTGATTTCCGATGCCGGCACGCCGCTGGTCTCCGATCCGGGCTACCGGCTGGTCGGCGAGGCATTGGAGCGCGGCCTGCGCGTCGTGCCCATACCGGGACCGTCGGCGGCGCTCGCGGCCCTCACAGTCTCCGGCCTGCCTTCGGATGCCTTCCTTTTCGCGGGTTTTTTGCCGGTCAAGGCAGGCCAGAAGCGCACGCGGCTGGAGCAGTGGCAGGCGGTGCCGGCGACGCTGATCTTCTTCGAATCGCCGCGCCGCGTGGCGGATACGCTCGATGCGATGGCGCAGGTGCTGGGGGCGGAACGACGGGCAGCGGTATGCCGGGAACTGACCAAGACTTTCGAGGAAGCCCGCCACGGAACCCTTGGCGAACTCGCGGCTCATTATGCCGCCGCCGACACGCCGAAGGGGGAGGTCGTCATTTGCGTCGGTCCCGCTGCGGATGAGGATGCGGCGCCCGCCGATGTGGATGCGCTTCTCATCGGCCTTGCGGCTGAAATGCCGGCTTCGAAGGCAGCCGCTGAAGCGGCTCGCATGACCGGCCAGCCCAAGCAGGAGCTTTATCGTCGCCTGCTGGTCCTTAAGGAGGGCAGCGGTGGCTGAGGCTCCTGCCCCCCCACCCAACGACAACCGACACAAGGACAATCGCCGCAAGGCCGCCTATCGGCGCGGTCACTACAGCGAATGGCTGGCTGCGCTGGCGCTGATGGTGAAGGGTTATCGCATTCTGGAACGCCGTTACCGTACGCGGCTTGGCGAAATCGACCTGATCGCGCGGCGCGGAGATCTGGTGCTCATCGTCGAGGTCAAGGCGCGGCGCTCGCTGGTCGATGCAATGGAGGCGATCGCGCGCCAGTCCGAACGCCGCATCGAAGCCGCCGCCGACATCTGGCTCTCGCGCCAGCCGGACTATGGCGGCTTTTCCCTGCGCTTCGACATGGTCGCCGTCCTGCCATGGCGCTGGCCGGTGCATGTGGAGAATGTGTTTTACGGGCGGTAGCCGAAGGCAGTGCCTGCCTGAATACCCCTCATCCGTTCCGGCAGTCCGTGCCACTCCATCTTCTCCCGCAAGGGGAGAAGGAAAGTGCTGCATGGTCGTCTGTGCAAATAGCCGGGGGTGTGGTTGGCGGTACAGCTGATGCGGGCCAACTTCTTCCCTTGCGGGAGAAGGGGCGCGAAGCGGTCGGATTGGGGTCGTCAGCGCAGGATGCGAAAATCGGCCGGCACATCCTGCACACCCGGCGGCAGAATCTCCACATCGCTGACCACGGCACCGCGAGGACCCTGGCGCAGTCGCTCCAGCATTTCGGCAACGGCCTCGTCCGCCCCGCTGAACAGCGCCTTGACGGAGCCGTCCGCTTCATTGCGAACCCAGCCGACAAGGCCGAGCCGTTCGGCCTCTTCCTGCGTCCAGTAGCGGAAGCCGACGCCCTGCACGCGGCCCCGGACACGCACCGTCACCGTGCGGGCGCTCACCGCCGGCTCACCCGCATCGGCAGGCCCCCCTGCGGCTGGGTGGTCAGCTTCTGCACCGGCCATGGGCGCGTTTCGGGAACCGTCTCGAACCGAAAACGCGACAGCATGACCGCCAGCGCGATGATCGCCTCCTGCATGGCGAAGCTCGCCCCGATGCACACGCGCGGCCCGGCTCCGAACGGCAGATACTGGTAGCGGTCGATGCGGTCGCGGTTTTCAGGGTGGAAGCGCTCGGGCATGAAGGCATCCGGCGCTTCCCAGAGCTTGCGGTGGCGGTGCACGGTCCACGGCATCACCAGAACCTGCGCGCCCTTGCGCAGTTCGAGGTCCTTGTAGTGGTCGGTCTCGATCGGCTCGCGGTTGATGGACGGCGCGGGAGGATAGAGCCGCAGCGCCTCCTCGAAGGCGGCGCGCGTCAGCGGCATGGCGTCCAGCCATTTTACCGGATCGGGCTCGCGCGCCAGAACCGTGTCGATCTCCTGCTCGATCCGCTCGCGCTCCCATGGCGCTTCGGCAAGGCAGTAGAGCGTCCAGCCCAGCGCCCGCGCCGTGGTCTCGTGGCCGGCACCGATGAAGGTGATGATGTTGTCCTCGATCTCGGCGCGGGTCAGCCCGTCCGGCCCTTCGGCGCGCAGCAGAAGGGTGAGGAAATCGTTGGGAACCCTGTCCCCATCGCGCTCCATGCGCGCGCGCCGCAAGGCCATGGTGTCAGCCACGATCTGGCGGAAATAGGCCATGGTGCGGCGGCCGCGGATGCGGGTGATGCGCGGCAGCCAGTCCGGCGCACGCAAGAGGTCGAGCGGATCGACCCGGCCCATGGTCTCGAACAGGCGGTCGATCTGCCGGGCGAAGCTGCCCGGTTCGCCGGCGATCTCGCCGGAAAACAGCGTCTCGGCCAGGATCTCGTAGGTCAGCATCGTCATGTCGTGGGCGATGTCGAACGTGCCGCCCTGCTCGTAGCGCTCCACGAAGGTGTTGGTGCAGGCAAGCATGGGAGCTGCAAAGCCGAATATGTGGCGCGGCGTAAACACCGGCGCCATCGCCTTGCGTGACCGCTTCCACACCGCGCCCTCGGCGGTCAGCAGCCCGTCGCGCAGGATCGGCCGCAGAACCATCTGGCGCACGGTGGCCATCCTGTAGTTCTTCGCATTGTCGACCAGCACGTGGCGGATAAGACCGGGATCGTTGGCGATGACCAGCGGCCCGCCAATGCCGCTGATCGAAATCCACGGCTCGTTGTAGGAAGGCTCGCCCCACAATTCGAGCGGATTGCGGTAGACGATCCGCATCATTTCCAGCGTCGAAGGCGGGCTGGTGCGCGGCTTCGGAGCCGGGGGCACAAAGGGGAAAGGGACTGCTTCCGTCAAGGTGGCCATGCCCGATATCTAGGTTCGCCGCCCGCTTGCGTCCACTGCAATTCTCCATCGTGCATGAATCGTGAACGCACCGTCACCCTCGAAAATCAACGGTTCGGGAAAAATCATCTCTTGCCGCAGGCGCATAAAAGGCCCATCTGGCGCT
The DNA here is from genome assembly GCF_059509755.1 of Aquamicrobium sp. YD-1-mutant5. Taxonomy (NCBI): domain Bacteria; kingdom Pseudomonadati; phylum Pseudomonadota; class Alphaproteobacteria; order Hyphomicrobiales; family Phyllobacteriaceae; genus Aquamicrobium; species Aquamicrobium sp. YD-1-mutant5. The sequence goes on along the minus strand of NZ_JCAKKP010000008.1, from coordinate 44,600 downwards.
GGTCACTTTTGGTGACCCCGCACATTTCCGCTGAGCCGGAGACTTAGCGGAAATGTGCGGGTTTCTTGTTTTTATCGCATTGTCCGACGCCGAAGCGACCTCGCTTCGACTGGAAATGCTCCGGATCACAGGGATTCCTACATTGACGCACAAGCTCAACATCATCGTCGGCAGCACGCGGCCGGGCCGCGTGGGGCCGCTCTTCGCGAACTGGTTCGTTGAATTCGCCCGCCAGCACGGTAAGTTCGACCCGGTTCTGGTCGACATCGCCGAGTTCAATCTGCCCTTGTTCGACGAGCCGAAGCATCCGCGCCTCGGCCAGTACGAAAACGCCCATACAAAGCGCTGGTCGCAGACCATCGCCGAAGGCGACGCCTATGTGTTCGTGACGCCGGAATACAATTCGATCATTCCCGCGCCACTGCTCAACGCTATCACCTATCTGTCCATCGAATGGAACTACAAGCCTGCCGGCTTCCTCTCCTACGGCGGCGTTTCCGGCGGCCTGCGCGCCGTGGAATCGGCCAAGCCGCTGCTGGCAGCACTCAAGGTCGTGCCGATCCCCGAAGGCGTGCCGGTTCCGGGCTATCCGCAGTTCCTTGCCGACGGTGAATTCAGGCCGAACGAACTGATCACCAACGGCGCAACCACCATGCTGGACGAGCTCGACCGCTGGGCGGGCGCGCTCAAGGCGCTTCGTTCGCAGGTGAAGGCCGCGGCCGCGGCCTGATCCGCAGGCACGTCTGAATCCATCATTACCCTGACGACCCCGCCGGAGATGCTCCGGCGGGGTCGTTTTTCAGTGGCAAACTCCTTGGAAAACTTGGAAAAAAGGCCCGGAACGCCTATATCTGGCGGATCGGCGGGCATTCGATTCGCGACGTTTTCGGGCACCCGCCTCCGCGACAGAGAGACGAAAGTATTTCATGAGCGATACGACCGAAAATCAGGCCGCCGCGCCGGCTGAGTACGGTGCCGATTCCATCAAGGTTTTGAAGGGGTTGGATGCCGTTCGCAAGCGGCCGGGCATGTATATCGGCGACACCGACGACGGCTCGGGCCTGCACCACATGGTCTACGAGGCTGTCGACAACGCCATCGACGAGGCCCTGGCCGGCCACGCCGATCTGGTTTCGGTCACGCTCAATCCGGATGGTTCCTGCACGGTGGCCGACAATGGTCGCGGCATTCCCACCGATCTGCATCCGACCGAGGGCGTTTCGGCTGCCGAGGTCATCATGACCCAGCTTCACGCCGGCGGAAAGTTCGACCAGAATTCCTACAAGGTCTCCGGTGGTCTGCATGGCGTCGGCGTGTCGGTGGTCAACGCGCTGTCGGTCTGGCTGAAACTCAGCATCCGCCGCAACGGCAAGATTCATGAGGTAAGCTTCTCGCATGGCGTGGCGGATGCGCCGCTGGCTGTGGTGGGTGAGTACGAAGTCACCAACGAGCCCGGCACCTATGAAGGCCGCAGCGGAACCGCCGTCAGCTTTCTGCCGTCGCCGGACACCTTCAAGGGGGTCATCGATTTCGATTACGGCACGCTGGAGCACCGGCTGCGTGAGCTGGCCTTCCTCAATTCCGGCGTGCGCATCATCCTGACCGACAACCGTCATGCCGACGTGAAGCGTCAGGAACTGCATTATGATGGCGGGCTGGAAGAGTTCGTCAAATATCTAGACCGCGCCAAGAAGCCGCTGATCGACAAGCCGATCGCCATCCGTTCGGAGCGCGATGGCATCACCGTCGAGGTGGCGATGTGGTGGAACGAGAGCTACCACGAAAATGTGCTGTGCTTCACCAACAACATCCCCCAGCGCGATGGCGGCACCCATCTGGCCGGCTTCCGTGGCGCCCTGACCCGTCAGGTGACCGGCTATGCCGATAATTCCGGCATCTCCAAGAAGGAGAAGGTCTCGCTGACCGGTGACGACTGCCGCGAAGGCCTGACGGCGGTGCTTTCGGTGAAAGTGCCTGATCCGAAGTTCTCCTCGCAGACCAAGGACAAGCTGGTTTCCTCCGAGGTTCGCCCGGTGGTGGAAAGCCTCGTCAACGAGGCGCTTGGCACGTGGCTGGAAGAACATCCGGCCGAGGCCAAGGTGCTGATCGGCAAGGTGGTGGAAGCCGCTGCTGCGCGTGAAGCCGCCCGCAAGGCGCGCGAGCTGACCCGCCGCAAGGGCGTTCTCGACATCACCTCCCTGCCGGGCAAGCTGGCAGACTGTCAGGAGCGCGATCCCGCCAAGTCCGAACTGTTCATCGTCGAGGGTGACTCGGCAGGTGGCTCCGCCAAGGGCGGACGCGATCGCAAGAACCAGGCGATCCTGCCGCTGCGTGGCAAGATCCTCAACGTCGAGCGTGCGCGCTTCGACCGCATGCTGTCGTCCGACATGATCGGCACTCTGATCACGGCGTTGGGCACGTCCATCGGCAAGGACGAGTTCAACCCCGACAAGCTGCGCTATCACAAGATCATCATCATGACCGACGCCGACGTCGACGGCGCTCATATCCGCACGCTGCTGCTCACCTTCTTCTTCCGCCAGATGCCGGAACTGATCGAGCGCGGCCACCTCTATATCGCCCAGCCGCCGCTCTATAAGGTGACGCGCGGCAAGAGCTCGCAATATCTGAAGGACGAGGCGGCTTTCGAGGATTACCTCATCAGCACCGGTCTTGAGGATGCATCGCTCACGCTGGGCTCCGGCGAAGTGCGCACCGGACAGGATCTTCGGGCGGCCGTCGAGGATGCTCTGGCCGTGCGCCAGCTGCTCAATGGTCTGCACACCCGCTACAGCCACTCGGTTGTGGAGCAGGCGGCGATCGCCGGCGGGCTTAATCCGGAGCTGTTCAACGATCTCGGTCAGGCGACCGCCATGGCCGAAGCCATCGCCGAGCGGCTCGACATGATTTCGGAAGATACGGAACGTGGCTGGAAAGGCACCACCTCTCGCTCCAACGAGGGCCCGGGCGGTTATTCGTTCGAGCGCACGGTGCGCGGCGTGCGCGAGGTCGTGCATCTCGACATGGGGCTGATCAATTCTGCCGACGCGCGCCAGCTCGACCGTTTCGCACCACGTCTGAGCGAGATTTACAGCCAGCAGCCGGTGCTGCGTCGCAAGGAAGGCAGCCAGACGATCTCCGGGCCGCTGGCGCTTCTCGACGCCGTCTTTGCGATCGGCCGTCGCGGACTTACCATGCAGCGCTACAAGGGACTGGGCGAAATGAACGCCGAGCAGCTTTGGGAAACCACGCTGGACCCGAATGTCCGCTCGCTTCTGCAGGTCAAGGTCAACGATGCGTCGGGCGCCGACGAGTTGTTCGCCCGCCTGATGGGCGACGAGGTGGAGCCGCGCCGCGAGTTCATTCAGGACAACGCGCTGAGCGTCGCCAATCTCGACATCTGATCGGGCCGAACTTTATAGAAAAAGCCGCGCCGGATTGTTTTTCCGGCACGGCTTTTTTTGTTTACGGCCCGAAGCCGGCGTCTTCAGGGTCTGAGGCGCAACGTCTCGAAATATTTGCGTTCGATCTTCCGGAAGGTTCCGTCGGCGACGATATCATCGATCAGCCTGTCGATTTCGCTTCCGAGCGCATCGTTGCCATTTGCGACTGCGATGCCCATTTCCGTGCCCAGCGCAGGGTCGGTGATATCGGGGCCGATCTGCTTATAGGCGTCGATCCCGCCATTGCGCTCCATCCACGGAAACATGGCGACAGACTCGGCAAACACCGCATCCAGCCGACCGTTCTGGAAGTCGAGAAACATGTCGTCGCTGGAAGGATAGGCATGAATGGAGATGGCCGTGCCGAAGCGCTCGCGCAGCCAGTGCTCATGCGTGGTCGATGCCTGCACGCCGATGGCGCGTCCGTCCAGGCCCTCACGGCTAAACTGCAGGTCTTGCTGATCCTTGCGGGCTATCATCAGCCCATAGGAGAAATAGTAGGGCTTTGAAAAGCGTACCTGCTGGTGGCGTTCCGGCGTCATGGTCACCGATGACATCAGCACGTCGAATTTGCCCGCCTGAAGGGCCGGGATCAGCCCGTCCCACTGCACCACCACCCATTCGCAGCGCCGGTGCAGGCGATTGCACAGCTCTTCGCCGAAATCGATGTCGAAGCCATGCACCCTGCCGTCCGGTCCGACCGCGTTGAAGGGTGCGTAGGCACCCTCAACGCCCATCCGCAACGGAGGGTCGTCCGCGCGCGCCGCGCCTCCTGCCAGCAGGAGGGCGATTGCGGCGACAAGCGCGGTTTTCATGATTGCGTCCCGTATGGTTGGGGCGAACGCTCAGTCCTTGGCGCGTTCCACGTAGGAACCGTCGGCGGTCATGACGACGATGCGGGTGCCGACGGTGATGTGCGGCGGCACGGCCGACTTCACGCCGTTCGAAAGGATCGCCGGCTTGTAGGAGGAAGATGCGGTCTGACCCTTGGTGACCGGCTCGGTCTCGACCACTTCGTAAACGGCGCGCTGCGGCAGTTCCAGTGCAATGCCGACGCCCTCATGCACGGAAAGCGTGACCGACATGCCTTCCTGCAGATAGGGGGCGGAGTCGCCGACCACGTCCGCCGACACGGCGATCTGGTCGTAGCTTTCCGGGTTCATGAAGTGGAAGCCTTCGCCATCCTGATAAAGGAAGGTGTGCTCGCGGTCCTCGACATGGGCGCGCTCGACCTGCTCGGTGGTGCGGTAACGCTCGGACACCTTCACGCCGTCGGAAATGCGGCGCATGTCGAGCTGGGTGACGGGCGTGCCCTTGCCGGGATGGATGTTCTCGGCGGACAGGATCACGTAGAGCTTGCCGTCCTTGTCGACGACGTTGCCTTTACGGAGGGAACTGGCAATTACCTTCACTAGTGTTCTTCCTGAAAATCGTGTTGCGGCCAAACGGCTGTGGCAGCCATAGTGCGCGCTTTAAACTATAAGTGCGCAAATCGCCAGCCGGTTCAAAACCATCAGCTTAAAGACGATCCGAAAATGACAGTAGAAGCCTCTCCCTGGTGGACCCCGCATGTCCATGCCGACCGCCGGACACGCCTCCTTTTGCGCAACCGCATTGCCACAGCGATCCGCGGTTTCTTCGCATCGCAGGACTTCGTCGAGGTCGACGCGGCGGCCCTGCAGATCTCGCCCGGCAACGAAACGCATCTTTCGGCTTTCGCCACTGCCGAAATCCGGCCGGACGGTAGCGTGCAGCCATTTTATCTGCATACCTCGCCGGAATTCGCCTGCAAGAAGCTGCTGGCCGCCGGAGAGCAGCGCATTTTTTCCATGGGTCCGGTCTATCGCAATCGCGAGCGCTCGGCGCTCCATCATCCTGAATTCACCATGCTCGAATGGTATCGGGTGAGCGAGGCCTATGAGAGCCTGATGGGCGATTGCGCGCGGCTGCTGGCGCTGGCCGCCGACCAGGCGGGCGTGCGGAAATTTGCCTTCCGAAACCGCGAGGCCGACCCTTATGCCGAGCCCGAGCGTGTCACCGTTGCCGAAGCCTTCCAGCGTCATGCCGGGATCGATCTTCTGGCGACCGTAGCGGCGGATGGCGGCACGGATCGCGAAGGGCTCCATGCGGCACTGGTCAGGGCCGGCCTGCGCACCGCGCCCGACGACACATGGTCCGACCTCTACAGCCGCGTCATGGTGGAGTGCGTGGAACCGCAACTGGGGCAGGGACGCGCAACCGTGCTGTGCGAATATCCGATCGTCGAGGCAGCACTTGCCCGTCCCGCTGCGCACGATCCGCGCGTGGCGGAGCGTTTCGAGCTTTATTGCTGCGGGGTGGAGCTTGCCAACGGCTTCGGCGAGCTCACCGATCCGGTCGAACAGCGCAAGCGTTTCGAGGCGGACATGGACGAGAAGGAGCGCATTTACGGCGAGCGCTATCCGATCGACGAGGAATTTCTGGCCGCCCTTGCGATCATGCCGGATGCCAGCGGCATAGCATTGGGCTTCGACCGTCTGGTGATGCTTGCGGCAGGAGCCGCCCGCATCGAAGACGTGATCTGGACGCCGGTGGCCGGACGCTGGGGTTGATCCCAACGACTTTCGCGAAGCGGTCCGGTATCGCCTCCGGGCTGTTTGCCTGATGGATCAGGTTGGCGCAAATATTCACGATCCGCGCCGCCACCGCGGATGCGGACTGAAGGGAATGCCGGTGGTGCAGCAGGCAAACGTTTCCGGGCGGCGGACTTCTACTCCGAGGCTTCCACCTTGCCGCCGGAGAACTCGACCGCCGAAAACTCCGGATAGACCTGACGCAGAATGGCAACCTGCTGAAGGTCGTTGACGCGCACGAGATACCACTGGCCTTCGTCCAGCAACGCCAGCGTTTCCGACTGAACCCGCATTGTTCCGGTGGATTCCGAAGTCATGACGGTTTCGGTCGGAATCAACGCATAGGGGTCGCCATTGGCAAGCTCGGCTTCTTTCAGCGCCTTCATATCCATGCCGAAATCTTCCAGCGTGACGGCGGCAAGTGCGGCCTCCATCTGCTGGATGACCACGGTGCGCAGCGCATCGACCTCGAGGCCGGCCTGCTTTGCGATGAATTCCATCACGCGCGGCGGAATGGTGTTGGCAACTTGCTCATAATCCTCGTCGCGCATGGCCTTGTCGAAGGTCTCGACGGTCTGGTGCAGCTTGTCCTTTTCCGCATCGGTGAGCGGACGGGCTTCTGCCGGCGTGGAAAAAGCAGCGGAACTGAGGATGGAAATGGCTGCAACAACAGGCAGGAGCAGTTTTACAAGAGGTCTCATCGTCCATCCTTTTTCCTGAGCCCCACCACTACAGACTGGATGGCGGGGAAATCGCCGAACCCGGTGATGGCGGCAAGCCATGCGCGGCCCACGATCACCAGAGTGATGGCATTGCCGGCCAAGCTATACAGTGCCGGTGAAAGTCGCCGGCGCGAAGAAAGCGCTACGGAACACGCAGGTCGCCAACCGTTCCGGGAAGCGTCCACGCTACATTGCATGCCGCTGCGGAAAAGCTGAGATCCTGCACCATAGGACGCATCACAGCACTAAAATCTGATCGGGGATAATTTGCAAACCAGACATCAGGTGCTCCCCCGCTTTTTAGGGGCAGCGAATGTGTTGATGCTGTTCTCGCCGGGTGGGATAGCTGATCCCGAAGGGCTTCATCAAACGCGCTGGCGGCGATATGGAAACCGGTTCCGCACCGGATCGGGCGATAGCGCCGAAATCAGGCTTGATCGGGCATTTTTCACCCTGCGTAGGGTGAAAATCCTTTTGGCCTCAGGCAGCCCTCATCGGCATCGGCGATGACCCTCGTGCATCGCGCTCCGAGGGTCCGCACAGGCAATCAGCGCAGCAGGTAGGCGCCGACCACAAAGGTCAGAATGAAAACAATGAGACCTGAGACGGCGCCGCCTGCAAAGAAGCCGAACGCCATGGCCACCAGAATGGCAACGCAGGCGAGGGTGCAGTACTTGGTCAGGGCAGTGAACATCCTGTAGGTTTTTTCGTGCTCGGAATAATCCATCTGAGCGCCGAGTTCGACAGGACCCGCGGGCAAGTGTTCAGCCATAGGAAATACCCCTCCTAAATCATCTCAAGCGCACATAGCGAAAAGAGCGCCTCAGGGCAATGGTGCTGTTGCCGCACCGCCTGAGCAGCCAATCTTTCTCTGGCTGGCGCAATTAAAGGCCTGTACAGGTATTTTCGCCCGCAGCGGCGACGTGCAAGAAGCGACCATCCACTTTTGAGATATTCACGGACATTTCCATGACGCCCGCAGCTTTCCTTGCCTACAGTGCGGCTCTCGGCATTGCTGCGGTCATCCCCGGGCCCGGTGTAACCGCCCTTGTCGCAAGGGCGCTCGGCTCCGGCTTTCGCTCCTCCTTCGCGATGCTGCTCGGCCTGCTCATTGGCGACCTGTTCTATCTGACGGCGGCCGTTCTGGGGCTGGCTTTCGTCGCCCAGCAGTTCGGCATGGTGTTTACGGCGATCAAGTGGTTCGGCGTCCTTTATCTCGCCTGGCTCGGCTGGCGCTTCTGGCGCGAAGGCATCACGCCGGAAAATGTCGAGGCCGGCAAGGCGCGCGGCGGGCTGTTTTCGAGTTTTCTCGGAGGCCTGACGCTGACACTCGGCAACCCCAAGACGATGGTGTTCTATCTGGCGATCACGCCGACGGTCATCGACCTGAAAAGCATTACACCATCCGACTACGCGATCCTTGTGGTGATCACGGCTGTCGTCCTGACGATTTCGCTGATGCCCTATTTGGTTCTGGCCTCGCGGGCGCGCTGGTTCCTGTCGTCGCCGCGCGCGCTCAAGATGCTCAACCGCACCGCCGCGACCTTCATGGTCGGCGCTGCGGCCGCGATCGCCGCCCGACACTAAGGGCATGTCGCGATCTTGCGGGTTTGGATTTTTATACTCTGTTTGACTTAAAATTCGGAACAAGTTTCCCTTGGTTTGATTATCTGAGCAATAAAACCGCTCGGATATTGGCGCATGGCACCCTATCTGTTGCGGTAGCCGCCAAGAAAGCTCAATTCCGTGCGAAAGCGAGTTCCATGACCAAGCCAGAAACCTCCATCAAAGCTCCCGGCCGCGGCCGCATCTATGATTCCATCACCCAGACCATCGGCGACACGCCGCTGGTGCGCCTTGACCGGTTCGCGGCTGAGAAGGGCATCGTGGCACGTCTCGTCGCCAAGCTGGAGTTTTTCAATCCGATCGCTTCCGTCAAGGACCGTATCGGTGTGGCCATGATCGAGGCGCTGGAAGCTGAGGGCAGGATCGCGCCGGACAAGACCACGCTGATCGAGCCGACTTCCGGCAACACGGGCATCGCGCTTGCCTTCACGGCTGCCGCCAAGGGCTACCGCCTGATCCTGACCATGCCGGAAACCATGTCGATCGAGCGCCGCAAGATGCTCAGCCTGCTCGGCGCCGAACTCGTGCTGACCGAAGGCGCCAAGGGCATGAAGGGCGCCATCGCCAAGGCTGACGAGCTGGCGGCCACGATCCCCGATTCGGTTATTCCCCAGCAGTTCGAGAACCCCGCCAACCCCGAAATCCATCGCCATACCACCGCCGAGGAAATCTGGAACGACACCCATGGCGAGGTCGACATTTTCGTTTCCGGCATCGGCACCGGCGGCACCATCACCGGCGTCGGGCAGGTTCTCAAGCAGCACAAGCCTTCCGTGCAGGTGATTGCCGTCGAGCCTGAGGCTTCCCCGGTTCTCTCCGGCGGCGCGCCGGGTCCGCACAAGATTCAGGGCATCGGCGCGGGTTTTGCCCCGAAGGTGCTTGATACCGCCGTATATGACGAGATCGTCACCGTCTCCAACGAAGACGCCATCGCCAACGCCCGTCTGGTGGCGCGGCTGGAAGGCGTTCCGGTCGGCATTTCCTCGGGTGCTGCCCTTCAGGCGGCAACCGTGGTCGGCTCGCGCCCGGAGAATGCAGGCAAGACCCTTGTGGTCGTCATCCCGTCCTTCGCCGAGCGCTATCTGTCGACGGTGCTGTTTGAGGGCCTTGGCGGCTGAGCGAACGAAAACGGCCCGTACCGTGAAGGCGCGGGCCGTTCCTTCATTTCGACATGCGGAAACTCAGCGGCGGCGCAGATCCGCAGCGCGCGGCGCGTGATAGGTGGTGGCGCGGGCTGCGCGCCCTGCCATGTCCACGCCCTTGCGGACGGCTGTGCCGGGAAACCTTCTGTCGGTCATGGTGCCGGCCGTCATGTCCTGTTTCCCATGCGGCGGGACGTGGCGGGGCCGGGCCCGCGCATATAGTGGCGTTCGGGTTTGTATGAAGGCGCGATCATCTCGCGCATGGCTGCGAAAAGGCGGCGCATAAGGTTCACGAGCGTCATGTCTTTGTTCCGTTTCGGACGGTTTTTCCGAAGTGCGGACACCATACCGACCGAGCATGAATAGGTGGTGAACGCGATCTTAACTTTTCCCGTAAAACGCGCTGCTTCATGACCGGATTGCGGCTGTTTGGCGGTGTTTTCTTGCCCTCATGCCGATCTCCGCCGACTGTTGCTTTCCGGCCGCAAGCGGCAAGCCCGTCGCTGCGGCGGTTTCGCCCGACCCCGACGAAAAGCCGTCTTGGTTAAGGCTCAGGCGTTGCCGATGAGAACGCCGGTTGCAAACACCAGCCCTCCGCCAAGCACGACCTGAAATGCTGCGCGCAGGAACGGTGTTTCCATGTAGCGTTTCTGAATGTATGCAATCGCCCACAGCTCGAAGAAGACGATGACGATCGCAACTGTGGTTGCCGTCCGGAAATCCGGGATCAGATAGGGCAGGGCATGGCCAAGGCCGCCCAGCGCTGTCATGAGGCCCGAGGCGAAGCCGCGCTTCACCGGCGAGCCGCGGCCCGAAAGCCTGCCGTCATCCGAGGCCGCTTCGGTGAAGCCCATCGAAATGCCGGCGCCCAGCGAGGCTGCGAGGCCGACGAGGAACGTCTGCCACGTATCATGCGTGGCAAAGGCCGCGGCGAAGATCGGGGCGAGCGTCGAAACCGAGCCGTCCATCAGTCCGGCAAGGCCCGGCTGCACATAGGTGAGGATGAACCGCCGCCGCTCGGTCTCAGCCTCCTCGTTGCGGACGCCGCCCGGAACATGCTGCTCTTCAAGCCGCTGCGCCAGCGCTTCGTGGCTCTGTTCCGCCGCGGCAAGGTCGCCGAGCAGCTTGCGCGTCGAGGCATCGGTGGTGCGCTTCATGGCTTCGGTATAGAAGGCGAAGGCCTGCCGCTCCATGTCTTCGGCACGGGCGCGCACCTTGTCGATGCCCAGCGGCCGTACCAGCCAGTCGGGCCTCCGCTCATAGTATCCTTTCACATGTTCGCGCCGGATCAGCGGTATGCGCTCGCCGAAGCGCTTGCGGTGCAGATCGATCAGAGCGGCGCGGTGCCGGTCTTCCTCCTCGGCAATGGCCTCGAATATCTTTGCCGAATGCGGAAAGTCCTCTTCAAGCCCGTCGGCATAGGCCCGGTAGATGCGCGCGTCGTCCTCCTCCGACGAGATGGCAAGTGCCAGGATTTCCTGCTCGGACAGGGACTCGAAGGAGCGGCGGCCGAAGCCGAAAACACGGGAAAGCATGATGATCTCGATCTACTTTAGAATTATTCTAAATTAAGTATCGAGGCTGGTGAAGTCAACGGCCTGCCGGGTGCCGTCCTGTCGCAGGGCGCCGGAAAGCGACGGAAAAAACAGATGCGTTTGTCTTCCCGATGGCCTACCTGATGGGCATGGCCAAGGAAATCGAACGAAAGTTCCTGGTGAAGAACCAGGTGTGGCTGGCAAGGTCCGAGGCCAGCATCGCCATCGTCCAGTTCTATCTGGCCGTCACCGCCGAGCGCTCGATCCGCGTGCGCATCTCGAACGGGGACAAGGCCCGGCTGACGCTCAAATTCGGCAGCGACCTGAACGTGCGCGACGAGTTCGAGTATGATATCCCGCTGGACGAGGCGCGGGAAATGCAGGCCTTCGCCCTCGGTAAGGTCATCACCAAGATCCGCCATCATGTGCGCCACGCCGGCTATCTCTATGAGGTTGACGTCTTTTCAGGCGATCTGGACGGCCTTGTCATGGCCGAGCTTGAGACGCCGGACAGGGTGCAGGATGACGCATTGCCGGACTGGCTGGGGCCCGACATCACCCGTGAGATCCGCTATTCCAACGCCTCGCTGGCGCTGAACGGTTTTCCGCACGAGGCACCCTGAACGCGGCTTTCCCGCCGTTCGTCAGGCAGGCTCGGCCTCCGGCTGCGACTGGCGGACCTGTGCGCGGGCATGCGCCTTCGCCGAGGCGACGGTGGCGCGATAGTGCACCAGTGGCGGCTTGACGCCGTGGGCGGTGAGCAGCTTGCGCATCTGTGGCGACGCGCCGGCGATGTAGAACAGGACGCCCTGTCTGGCCGCCTTGTGCGCGACGCCTTCCAGCACGTTGGCGCCGGTGGAATCCACCAGCGGAATGCCGGAACAGTCGAGGATGAAGGTTTTCGGCTGGTCGGCGATCCGGTCGAGCACGCTGCCGACCGTCGAGGCCGCGCCGAAGAAGAATGCGCCCGAGATGCGGTAGACGACGATATCGGGATCGCTGGCGGCTGCCGCATCATAGGCATCGCGCTCGCCATTGGCGGTGTCGGCAAGGTCTTCCGCCATGAAGGGCGCTTCCGCCTCGACCTCGACCGACTTGGCCATGCGGTCGATGAACATGAGCGCGCCGAGCGAGAAGCCGACGACGATACCGGTGGTCAGGTCGCGGAAGATCACCAGCCCGAACGTGATGAGCAGCACCGCCGCATCGCCTCGCGAGGAACGGATCAGCGCGCGGAAGGCGGGCCGCTCGATCATGTTCCACGCCACCACAGCCAGAACGCCGGCCAATGCCGCCAGCGGAATGTAGCTGGCGAGCGGGGCCGCCAGCAGCATGAAGGCCAGCAGGAACACCGCGTGCAGCATGCCCGAGACCGGGCCATGCGCGCCGGCGCGCACATTTGTGGCGGTGCGGGCGATGGTGCCCGTCACGCAGATGCCGCCGAACAGGGCCGAGCCGATATTGGCGGCGCCCTGCGCCACAAGCTCGCAGTTGGAGCGGTGGCGCCGCCCGGTCATGCCGTCCGCCACCACGGCAGAAAGCAGCGATTCGATGGCGCCCAGCAGGGTGAAAGCGACCGCATCGGGCAGCACGGCCAGCACCTTTTCCACGCTCATCGCCGGCAGGGTGGGGCTCGGCAGCATCGAAGGGATGCCGCCGAAGCGGGTGCCGATGGTCTCGACATCGAGGCCGGCCGCGACCAACGAAGCGAGCGCGACGGCAATCAGCATGCCCGGCCATGACGGACGCCAGCGTTTCAGGCCGACGATCACGGCGATCGTCAGCGCCGCGATCGCCACCGCGCCGGCATTGACGGTCGGCGCGGCATTGAAAAGCGCCATCAGCTTGGGGATCAGGTCGCCCGGCTCCTTTTCGGTGAGCGTGAGCCCGAACAGGTCGGTCAGCTGGCTGGCGAAGATGATGACGGCAATGCCGGCGGTGAAGCCGACGGTGACGGGATAGGGAATGAACTTGATATAGGTGCCGAGCCTGAGCCATCCGGCCGCCGCCAGCAGCACGCCCGATATCAGCGTTGCCAGCACGAGGCCGTCGACGCCGTGGCGATCGACCGTGGACGCCACCAGGACGATGAAGGCGCCGGCCGGGCCGCCGATCTGGAATCGGCTGCCCCCGAGCAGCGAGACGAGGAAGCCGCCGACGATGGCCGTAAACAGGCCCTTTTCCGGCCCGACGCCGGAAGCGATGGCGATCGCCATCGACAGAGGCAGCGCCACGATGGCGACGGTCAGGCCCGCGATGGCGTCGGCCTTGAACTGGGGAAAGTGATAGCCTTCCCGCAGCACGGTTATCAGTTTCGGCGTGAAAAGCTCCCGGAAGGAGGGATTGCTGGATTGGGGACGCTGCCTCGATCTGCGGCGCTGTTTCATGTCTCGGCCTTCGCTCACACCGTTGCGTGGCGGCACTGTCGGCATCGGAATGATCGCCGGCCGCCGTCGCGACCTGTTTGCCGATCCGCAGGAAGGCTGCGGCAAGAGCGTTTCCGGGAAAAGTGGAAACACTTTTCCGGTTCGCAAACGCGCCAGAACAAGACCTGAAGCCGTTCAGCGGTTCCGTGAAACGCTGAACGCTCCTAGCGGGTCCGCAGGCGCACGCCCCGTCCGCCGCGCTCGCTGGGCTGGTTCTCGCCGATGAGTTCGACCCCGGCCTCTTCGAGCGCCTGAATCACCTTCATCAGCGTGTCCACCACGCCCCGGACCACGCCATCGCTGGCTTCCATCCGCTGGATGGTCGGAAGCGAAACCCCGGCCCGTTCTGCAAGCGTCTTCTGGTCGATGCCGGCGAGTGCTCGCGCGGCGCGCATCTGCGCTGCTGTGATCACCGGCACAGTCTCCCGTCTGGATCTGCAATATGAATATATGATACTTTCATTGTGATGTGTCAAACATCATTATGAATGTTTGAAACCTTATTGCTGGAATTCGCGTCCGAGCCTCCGTTCGGCTGTATCAGCCGCGCCGCCATCCACCACAGCATGGCCCATGCGAAACCGGCGCACCAGCCGGCCATCACATCCGAAGGCCAGTGAACGCCGAGATAGAGGCGCGAAATGCCGACCAGCAGCGATACGAACACCGCCAGCGACAGGATGTAGATGCGCGTCGCCTGATTGTGTGCGGTCTGGCTGGCCAGTGCGCCGAGCGTCAGATAGACGAGCGCCGAGATCATCGCATGTCCGCTGGGGAAGGACAGCGAGCTTTCCTGCATCAGATGCGGCACCACATCGGGGCGGGGGCGGTCGATGCCGGTCTTCAGCAGGGTGGCCACGATCTGCCCGCTTGCCACGGCGGCGATGACGAACAGTCCGCTCGCCGGCCGGCGCACCACGAAGAAGTAGAGCGCGGTCGCGGCTGTGATAAGCGTCAGCACCGCGGCGCTGCCGAGGGCGGTGATGTCGCGCACCATCTTGGGCAGCCATGCGGGGCCGACCGGCACGTCGGGGTGCCCCTCGACGCGGAACCACAGCAGGATTTCGCTGTCCAGGGCATGCGGTGCCCGGTCCGTGGCGATCTCCATCAGTTCCAGGAAACCCCACAAGCCACCCGCGACGATGACGCCGGCCAGCAGCATTGGCAGTTCGATCCGTCCGATGAGGGCGGTGATCGGCTTCATCCTGACTTTTCCCTGTGCATTTTCTTTGCCGGTTTGTTTCCGAAAGTGGTGCCGGCGGTCAAGGGTCGGGGACAAGAATTGTCCGCTGGAGCAGTTCCAGCAAAAGCGCGAAGTGATTTTGCGTCCGGAACTGCGTCAAAACAAAGAGATAGAGCATTGGAGGTGAACCACCGGAAATGCTCTATGTCCTCAGGCGATAGCCTGTCCGGAAGATCCATGCGACAACGGCCACGCAGGCGAACAGGAACACCAGCGTCATGCCGAGGCTTAAGCCCAGCGACACGTCGGCCTTGCCGAAAAAGGCCCAGCGGAAGCCGCTCACCAGATAGACCACCGGATTGAACAGCGTGATGGTGCGCCAGATGCCGGGCAGCATGTCGATCGAATAGAAGGAGCCGCCGAGGAAGGTGAGCGGCGTGACGATCAGCAGCGGCACGAGCTGCAACTGCTCGAACGTACCCGCCCAGATGCCGATGATGAAGCCGAACAGCGAGAACGTCACGGCCGTGAGGATGAGGAAGGCGAGCATCCAGAACGGATGCTCTATATGCAGCGGTACGAACAGCGACGATGTCGCCAGTATGATCAGGCCGATGGCCGCCGATTTGGTCGCCGCCGCCCCGACATAGGCAATGACGATTTCCAGATAGGAGACCGGCGCCGACAACAGTTCGTAGATGGTGCCGACGAATTTCGGGAAATAGATGCCGAAGGATGCGTTGGAGATCGACTGGGTGAGCAGCGACAGCATGATCAGCCCCGGCACGATGAAGGCGCCGTAGCTGACGCCGTCGATCTGGTCGATGCGCGAGCCGATAGCCGCGCCGAAGACGACGAAATAGAGCGAGGTCGAGATGACCGGAGAAATGACGCTCTGCATGAGGGTGCGCACGGTGCGCGCCATCTCCACGCGGTAGATGGCCCAGATTGCGTGATGGTTCATGACGCCTTCCTGACCAGATTGACGAAGATTTCTTCAAGCGAGCTGTTGACCGTGTCGAGATCGCGGAAAGCGATGCCGGCAATTTCGAGGTCGCGCAGCAGCGAGGCGACGCCGGGCCGTTCGCTCTGGTTGTCGTAGGTGTAGGTGATCGCACTGCCATCGGCCGACAGTTCGAGCCCATAGCCGGCCAGCGCCTCGGGCACAGCATCGAGCGGCTGGCGAAGCTCAAGCCGCAATTGCTTGCGGCCGAGCTTGCGCATCAGCTCCGCCTTGTCCTCGACCAGCACGATCTCGCCGTGGTTGATGACGCCGACGCGGTCGGCCATCTCCTCGGCCTCCTCGATATAATGCGTGGTCAGGATGATGGTGACACCGCTTTCGCGCAAACGGCGCACCATCGCCCACATGTCCTGCCGCAACTCCACATCGACACCGGCGGTCGGCTCGTCGAGAAACAGGATGCGCGGCTCGTGCGCCAGCGCCTTGCCGATCATCACGCGCCGCTTCATGCCTCCGGAAAGCGTGATGATCTTGGCGTCGCGCTTGTCCCACAGCGAAAGATCCCTGAGGATATTCTCGATCAGCGCCGGGTTCGGCGGCTTGCCGAACAGCCCGCGGCTGAAGGTGAGGGCGGAGCGCACGGTCTCAAACGACTCCACGGTCAGCTCCTGCGGCACCAGTCCGATCAGCGAACGGGCTGTGCGATAGTCGCGGTCTATGTCGGCTCCTTCTACTGTCACAGTGCCGGAGCTGCGGTTGACGATGCCGCACACGATCGAGATCAGCGTCGTCTTGCCGGCGCCGTTGGGGCCGAGAAGCGCGAAGATTTCGCCGTGCCTGATGTCGAGATCGATATGCTTCAGGGCGCTGAAGCCGCTGGCATAGGTTTTCGACACGCCGGATATGGAGATGGCTGGCTGCATGAAGATCGCTTCGGATTGGAAATTTTTTCTGGATGCCCGAATGTCGGTGCGCTGCCGGCAAAGTCAATGTGCCTGCTGACATTTCCCGACAGGAGGCTGTGGCGAAACGCGGGGGTTGTCTTTCCCATGCCAATGCACACTTAGTTGATGCCCACCTGGTTGATGACCATTTTGTTGATGACCGGCACAGAGAAAACGGAGTCCGAGCGAATGACACGAAAGATCGTCCCGACACTGCTTGCAGCTGCATTTGTGGCCGGAGCAGGCTTCGCCCCCGCCTATGCGCAGGACAACGACAGGGCCCCGCCGCAGAATGCGCTGAAGCTTTCCGAGATCATCGCCAAGGTCGAGCAGCGCGACGGGTTCCGCTACATCGACGAGATCGAGTGGGAGCGGGGTCTTTATGAGGTGACCTATTACACGACCGACAAGGCCAAGGTCGAAATCCGCTTCGATCCGGTGACAGGCGAGCCGAAATAAAGCCGGATATCGCCTGATCCCGGCCTGATGCGGGCGGGAGCTGCGCGCTCCTGCTTGCCGAGGGATGGTCCGCCTGATAAAGGCCGCGACTATGACCACACCCCTCGATCACATTCGCAACTTCTCCATCGTCGCCCATATCGACCATGGCAAGTCCACGCTAGCTGACCGCCTGATCCAGATGACAGGCGGCATGGACGCGCGTGAGATGGCCGGCCAGCAGCAGGTTCTCGATAATATGGACATCGAGAAGGAGCGCGGCATCACCATCAAGGCGCAGACCGTGCGCCTGAATTATCGTGCGAAGAATGGTGAGGACTACATCCTCAACCTGATCGACACGCCCGGCCACGTCGACTTCGCCTATGAGGTGTCGCGCAGCCTTTCGGCCTGCGAAGGCTCGCTTTTGGTGGTGGATGCTTCGCAGGGCGTCGAAGCCCAGACCCTCGCAAACGTCTATCAGGCCATCGACAACAACCACGAGATCGTCGTGGTGCTGAACAAGATCGATCTGCCGGCCGCCGAGCCCGAGCGCATCAAGGAACAGGTCGAGGACGTGATCGGTCTCGACGCTTCCGAGGCGGTGATGATCTCGGCCAAGACCGGCATCGGCATCGAGGACGTTCTGGAAGCCATCGTCAACAAGCTGCCGCCGCCGCGGGAAGGCGATCGCACCGCGCCGCTCAAGGCGATGCTGGTCGATTCATGGTACGATTCCTATCTGGGCGTCATCGTTCTGGTGCGCGTCATCGATGGCGTGCTGAAAAAGGGCCAGACTATCCGTATGATGGGCACCGGCGCGAAATATCCGGTTGAACGCACCGGCGTGTTCACGCCGAAGATGCTGAATGTCGACGAGATCGGCCCGGGTGAATTCGGGTTCATCACCGCTTCCATCAAGGAAGTGGCCGACACCCGCGTCGGTGACACCATCACCGAGGATCGTGGCCCGACGACGACTCCGCTGCCGGGCTTCAAGCCGGCGCAGCCGGTGGTGTTCTGCGGCCTGTTCCCGGTAGATGCCGACGATTTCGAGGATCTGCGTTCCGCCGTCGGCAAGCTGCGCCTCAACGATGCGTCCTTCTCCTATGAAATGGAAACATCTGCCGCGCTGGGCTTCGGCTTCCGCTGCGGCTTCCTCGGCCTGCTTCATCTGGAGATCATTCAGGAGCGGCTGGAACGCGAGTTCGACCTCGACCTGATCGCCACCGCGCCAAGCGTCGTCTACCGCATGGTGATGAACAACGGCGAAGTGAAGGAACTGCACAACCCGGCCGACATGCCGGACGTGGTGAAGATCGCGCATATCGAGGAGCCGTGGATCCGCGCCACCATCCTGACGCCGGACGATTATCTCGGCTCGATCCTCAAGCTCTGTCAGGACCGCCGCGGCGTTCAGGCCGATCTCTCCTATGTCGGCAAGCGCGCCATGCTGGTCTACGAATTGCCGCTCAACGAAGTGGTGTTCGATTTCTACGATCGCCTGAAGTCGATTTCCAAGGGCTATGCTTCTTTCGACTACCATCTGACGGACTATCGCGAGGGCGATCTGGTCAAGATGTCGATCCTCGTCAATGACGAACCGGTCGATGCGCTGTCCATGCTCGTTCACCGTACGGCAGCGGAAAAGCGCGGCCGCGTGATGTGCGAGAAGCTGAAGGAACTGATCCCGCAGCACATGTTCAAGATTCCGATCCAGGCGGCAATAGGCGGCAGGATCGTGGCGCGCGAGACCATTTCGGCCCTGCGCAAGGACGTGACCGCCAAGTGTTATGGCGGCGACGCCACCCGCAAGCGCAAGCTTCTGGAAAAGCAGAAGGAAGGCAAGAAGCGCATGCGGCAGTTCGGCAAGGTCGACATTCCGCAGGAAGCCTTCATCCAGGCGCTCAAGATGGGCGACTGACGCTTCGTCATGCGCGCACTCGTCCAGCGGGTCAGTGAAGCCAGCGTCACGGTGGATGGCGAAAAGGTCGGAGAAATCGGTGCGGGCCTGCTGGTGCTGGTCTGCGCCATGCAGGGCGATACGGAGGCGCAGTCTGAATGGCTGGCGCGCAAGGTCGTCAATCTGCGCATCTTCCGTGACGAACAGGACCGCATGAACCGCTCGCTTCCGGATGTGGGCGGCAGTGCGCTCATCGTCAGCCAGTTTACGCTGGCGGCCGAGACCAGAGGCAACCGGCCGGGCTTCTCAACCGCTGCTGCCCCCGACGACGGCAAACGGCTCTACGAGCATTTTTCGGCTGCCGTTGCGGCACATGGCGTGCCTGTCGCCAATGGCGTTTTTGGCGCGGACATGAAGGTCGCGCTGGTCAATGACGGCCCGGTGACGATCTGGCTGGACAGCGAGCGCTGACAGCAATTTTCCCGCAAAACCGGCATCTGAGCCAAATCAATCGCCCTTCTGAGCCAACCCCGTCATTGACCCTTCGCGCCCTTTCGTGTCAAAGCCGGGCCCGATTATGTTGCACTGCCGCAACGGGCCCTTATGTGGAGGTTTGGGAATGTCGGATCGCATCGAGATCGCCGGGCTGCGCATCGCGCGCGTACTGCACGACTTCGTAGCTGACGAAGCACTGGCTGGCAGCGGGATCGATGCTGAGAAATTCTGGACCGGCGTATCGGCGATCGCTCACTATCTGGCCCCCAAGAACCGCGAGCTGCTGCAGAAGCGCGAAGACCTTCAGGCAAAGCTCGACCAGTGGTACCGTGAAAACGGCGCGCCGAACGATCTGGAGGCCTACAAAGCTTATCTGAGCGAGATCGGTTATCTGGTGCCGGAAGGCCCGGCGTTCGAAGTCACCACCGCCAATGTCGATCCCGAGATCGCCGAGGTGGCCGGCCCGCAGCTCGTCGTTCCGGTCATGAACGCGCGCTATGCGCTCAACGCCGCCAATGCGCGCTGGGGTTCGCTCTATGATGCGCTTTACGGCACCGATGCGATTTCCGACGCCGATGGCGCGGAAAAGGGCAAGGGCTACAATCCGAAGCGTGGTGCGAAGGTCATCGCATGGGGCCGCAATTTCCTCAACGTAAGCGCGCCGCTGAAGACCGGCTCGTGGGCTGATGCTGGTGCCCTCTCTGTGAAGGACGGCCAGCTGGTGGTCGGCGAGACCGCCCTTGCCGATCCGGCCCAGTTCGCCGGCTATCGCGGCGAGGCATCCGCGCCTTCGGCGGTTCTGCTCCGCAGGAACGGGCTCCATGTCGAAATCGTCATCGACCGCGACAGCGTGATCGGCAAGGACGACAAGGCCGGCATTTCCGATCTGGTGATCGAAGCCGCGCTCACCACCATTCAGGACTGCGAGGATTCGGTCGCCGCCGTCGACGCCGAGGACAAGGTCGTCGTCTATCGCAACTGGCTTGGCCTGATGAACGGCAACCTCGCCGAGGAAATCGTCAAGGATGGCCGCACCTTCACCCGCCGTCTGAACGGCGACCGCACCTACACCGCGCCCGATGGCGGCGAACTGGTACTGCCGGGCCGGTCGCTGATGCTGGTTCGCAATGTCGGCCATCTGATGACCAACCCGGCCATCCTGCTGCGCGACGGCTCGGAAATTCCGGAAGGCATCATGGATGCGGCGATCACTGCCCTGATCGCGCTCAACGATGTCGGGCCGAAGGGCCGCCGCGCCAACAGCCGCACCGGCTCCATGTATGTGGTCAAGCCCAAGATGCACGGGCCGGAAGAAGTGGCCTTCGCCGTCGAGATCTTCGACCGCGTCGAGGACCTTGTGGGCATGGCCCGCAACACCATCAAGATGGGCATCATGGACGAGGAACGGCGCACCACCGTGAACCTCAGGGAGTGCATCCGCGCCGCCTCCGCGCGCGTGGCCTTCATCAACACCGGCTTCCTCGACCGCACCGGCGACGAGATCCACACCTCCATGGAAGCCGGCCCGATGATCCGCAAGGGCGACATGAAGCAGGCGGCGTGGATCGGCGCCTACGAGGCATGGAACGTCGACACCGGCCTGCAGTGCGGCCTGTCCGGCCATGCGCAGATCGGCAAGGGCATGTGGGCGATGCCCGACATGATGGCGGCGATGCTGGAGCAGAAGATCGCCCACCCGAAGGCGGGCGCCAACACAGCATGGGTGCCGTCGCCGACCGCCGCCACGCTGCACGCCACCCATTATCATCAGGTCGACGTTCATGCCGTGCAGGATACGATCCGCAGCCGTCCGAAGGCGAAGCTGGACGATCTGCTGACGGTTCCGGTTGCCGTTCGTCCGAACTGGACGCCGGAAGACATTCAGCTCGAACTGGACAACAACGCACAGGGCATCCTCGGCTATGTGGTGCGCTGGATCGATCAGGGCGTCGGCTGCTCCAAGGTGCCGGACATCAACGATGTCGGCCTGATGGAAGACCGTGCGACGCTGCGCATTTCCTCGCAGCACATCGCCAACTGGCTGCACCATGGCGTGTGCAGCGAGGAACAGGTGATGGAAACGCTGAA
The DNA here is from genome assembly GCF_059509755.1 of Aquamicrobium sp. YD-1-mutant5. Taxonomy (NCBI): domain Bacteria; kingdom Pseudomonadati; phylum Pseudomonadota; class Alphaproteobacteria; order Hyphomicrobiales; family Phyllobacteriaceae; genus Aquamicrobium; species Aquamicrobium sp. YD-1-mutant5. Next base: position 23,079 of record NZ_JCAKKP010000008.1, on the reverse strand, counting down.
GCGCATGGCGGCGATCGTCGATCGCCAGAACGAAGGCGATCCGCTCTACCTCCCGATGGCACCGGACTTCGAAGCCTCCATCGCCTTCAAGGCGGCGTGCGATCTGGTCTTCAGAGGGCGCGAGCAGCCGAGCGGCTACACCGAGCCTCTGCTGCACAAGCGTCGACTCGAACTGAAGGCGAAGCTGGGGAATGACGCCTGAGCCACGGCTTGTGGCGGGGCTCGTCTTGCGCTAGAGCAATTGCAGTAAAAGTGCGAAGCGCTTTTTGCGTCGGGAATTGCGTCAAAACAAAGGGTTGGCGCATTTCCACGCTTCGGAGAAAAGCGGAAATGCGCTAGCCCCTGCACATCATGATCGTTCTTGCCATCGACTGCTCCGCCGGCCTATGCGCCTCCTGCGTCTGCGATACCGGTTCGGGTACGGAGCTGGGACGCGAGGTCCGTGATCTGGGCAAAGGCCACGCCGAACACCTGATGGCCGTGATCGATGTCGCGCTCGAAAGGGCCGGCCGAACTTTTGCTGATCTCGATGCCGTTGCCGTGTCCATCGGTCCCGGCTCCTTCACCGGCATACGCGTCGGCGTGTCGACCGCACGCGGCCTGGCGCTGGCCCTCGGCATTCCTGCAATCGGCGTAACCACGCTGGAGGCGCTGGCGGCGGAAGCCGCGCGGCAGTTTCCCGGGCGGGCAGTGCTTGCCGCTCTTGATGGCGGTCGCGGCGAAATTCATGCAGCGCTCTACGATTCCCGGTTGCAGCCCCTGTCAGGCCCGGCGGTGATGTCGGCGGAGGCGGCTGCGCGTCTTGGCGGACAGGCCAACGCCGTTCTGGCCGGAGCCGCAGCGGCACAGCTCTCCGATGCGGCGGATCAGGTCTTCGACAGCGCAGTGCCGGAGCGCACCGCCGACATTGCTGTTTATGCGCGGCTTGCCGCGAACAAGGGGGCGGGCGAAAAGCCGCGCCCGCTTTATCTGCGCGACGCCGATGCCAGGCCGCAGGCCGGCTTCGTGCTGCCGCGCAACGGTTTATGACGGCTGGGGGGCCGGGAGGAGAAACTTTCGCATGCGCATACCCTTTCTGTCATCGCTGCGCCGGGAATATGCGTTGCAGCCCCTGTCGCCGGAAGAAAGCGGAGCTGCAGCCGCTCTTCACCGCGAAGGTTTCAGCCGTCCGTGGACGGATGAGGAATTCATCTCGCTTCTGGGACAGGACACCGTGTTCGGGTTTGCCGCGCGCGCCGTGGGAAGGGGCAGGGGCGATCCGGTCGGCTTCGTGCTGGCCCGGCTTGCCGCAGGCGAGGCCGAGATCCTGACCATCGTGGTGGCGCGCGCGCACCGCCGCTATGGCCTCGGCTGGCAGCTCATGGACGCCGTGCTGCGCGAGCTTCACGCCCGCCGCGCCGAAGCGCTGTTCCTCGAGGTAGACGAGACCAATCCTGCCGCCGTCGGGCTCTATCGCCGTCTCGGCTTTGTGGAGATCGGCAAGCGGCCAAACTATTACCAGACGCCCGGTCAGGCACCGACCAGCGCGCTCGTCATGCGCCGCGATCTGCGCCGATGAAACCGGTGCCGTTCACATGATCGCACGGATCAGGATCGCGCTCGCGCTTGTCTTTGTCGGGATCGCGACGCTGATTCTGGCGCCCTTGCAACTGGTTGCCATGAAGACGGGGCTGTGGCGGGAAACCGTCATCCTGAGGGTGTGGCATCGCGTCGTCCTGCGCGGACTGGGAATACGGGTGCATGTGACCGGCCAGCCGGCAGCGCAGCGCCCGCTGCTCATCGTCGCCAATCACATTTCATGGACCGACATTCCGGTTCTGGGTGCGATTGCGGATGTTCGCTTCATCGCCAAGGCCGATATGCAGACATGGCCGCTGGTCGGTTTTCTGTCGAGCCTGCAACGCACCGTCTATATCGAGCGCGAAAGACGGCGCAAATCCGGAGATCAGGCCGGCGAGATCGCGCTTCGGCTGGTCAATGGCGAGGCCATGGTTCTGTTCGCCGAAGGCACCACCAGCGACGGCAACATGATGCTGCCCTTCAAGAGCACATTGTTTGGCGCGGCCACCATGGCGGTTGCCGAAGGTGCAGCAAAGGAAGTCGCCATCCAGCCGGTGGCCATTGCCTATACGCGTCTGCACGGCATGCCGCTCGGCCGCCGCTTCCGGCCTCTGGCAAGCTGGATCGGCGATCAGGATCTCGCCTCGCATGCCCGCGACCTCATAGCCAGCGGCGCGATGGATGTGGAAGTGCGTTTTGGCGAGCCGGTGATCTTCGCCGCCGGCGACAACCGCAAGCAGGCGGCGCGCATCGTGGAGGAGAGGGTGCGCGAGCAGTTTGCCGCAGCCCTGCGCGCGCCGGAAGGGTCGCGCCCAAAGCCATAGATTCAGCCGGGTTTTGCTGGTAGAAGCCCGCCGATGGAACAGACGACAACGCTCCCGACCGAAAAGGGCACGCCGAAGAAGGTCTTCGTCAAGACCTATGGCTGCCAGATGAATGTCTACGATTCCCAACGCATGACCGATGCGCTGGCCGCCGATGGCTATGTGGCGACCGAAGTGATCGAGGACGCCGATCTGGTGCTGCTCAACACCTGCCATATTCGCGAGAAGGCGGCGGAGAAGGTCTATTCCGAACTCGGCCGCATTCGCGAAATGAAGGCCGAGCGCGAGATCAATGGCGGCGAACTGGTCATCGGCATCACCGGCTGCGTGGCGCAGGCCGAAGGCAGCGAAATTTTGCGCCGCTCGCCGGCCGTCGATCTGGTGGTGGGCCCGCAGACCTATCATCGCCTGCCTGATGTGCTGGCAAAGGTTCGCAACGGCGAGAAGGTCGTCGAGACGGAATACGCGATCGAGGACAAGTTCGCGCATCTGCCGAAGCTGCAGCGCGCGGCAGTGGCAAAGCGTGGCGTTACCGCCTTCCTCACCGTGCAGGAAGGCTGCGACAAGTTCTGCACCTTCTGCGTGGTGCCCTATACGCGCGGCTCGGAAGTCTCGCGCCCGGTTTCCCAGATCGTGGCGGAAGCCGAGCGGCTGGCCGATGCCGGCGTTCGCGAGGTGACGCTGCTCGGGCAGAACGTCAACGCATGGCATGGCGAAGGGCCGGATGGTTCCGAATGGGGTCTTGGCCGCCTGCTGTTCCGGCTGGCGGAAATTCCGGGCCTTGCGCGCCTTCGCTACACAACCAGCCATCCGCGGGACATGGACGACGACCTGATCGCGGCCCACCGCGATCTCGGCGCGCTGATGCCCTATCTGCACCTGCCGGTGCAGTCCGGTTCGGACCGCATCCTCAAGGCGATGAACCGCCGCCATACGGGTGCCGACTACCTGCGCCTGATCGAGCGCATTCGTTCGGCCCGTTCCGACATCGCCATGTCGGGCGATTTCATCGTCGGGTTCCCCGGCGAGACGGAAGCCGATTTCGAGGACACGCTGAAAATGGTGCGCGAGGTTTCCTATGCCTCGGCCTTCTCGTTCAAATATTCTCCGCGCCCCGGCACGCCGGGCGCGGAGATGGGTGGCCATGTCGACGAGCCGGTCAAGGACGAGCGCTTGCGGCGGCTTCAGGCGCTGCTCAATGAACAGCAGCAGGCGTTCACCACTTCGATGATCGGCCGCACCATGTCCACGCTGATCGAGAAGCCCGGCCGCCAGCCGGGACAGAAGGTGGGTCGCTCGCCCTGGCTGCAGCCCGTTATTGTTGATGAAAAGGTCGCCGAAATCGGTGACATTATTGACGTGCGAATCACGAAGACTGGCTTCAACAGCCTGTTCGCCGACCCGGTCTGATCGCGGATAACCCGTATGATCCGGCCCCGGCAGATCTGGAGAGACGGTTGAGCGCAACCGACCTGACGAATACGAGCCCCGATGCCACGTCCGGTAACGGCCCATCTTCCAGCGCCCCGTCAGGGGCTTCAGATATGGCCCACATCGTACTCACCTTCGACAACAACAAGCTGGCCGGCGCCCTGTATGGCCAGTTTGACGAAAATCTGGCGCGGCTGGAGCAGAAGCTCGGTGTCGATATCCGCTCGCGCGGCAACCAGCTGAGCATTCGTGGTTCTGCGGTGGCGTCCGAGCAGGCGCGCCGGGCGCTCGACAGCCTCTACGAGATTCTCCAGAAGGGCGCCGATATCGGCCAGTCCGATGTCGATGGCGCCGTGCGCATGGCCGTTGCGGCCGACGACCAGCTGGTGCTGCCCACCATGGAGCGCAAGGGCAAGATGTCGGCCGCGCAGATTTCCACCCGCAAGAAGACCATCTATGCCCGCTCGCTCAATCAGGATGCCTATATGCGCGCGCTGGAGCGCTCGGAGCTGGTCTTCGGCGTCGGGCCTGCCGGCACGGGCAAGACCTATCTGGCCGTCGCGCATGCCGCCATGCTGCTCGAGCGCGGCATGGTCGAGCGCATCATCCTGTCGCGGCCTGCGGTGGAGGCGGGCGAGCGGCTTGGCTTCCTGCCGGGCGACATGAAGGAGAAGGTCGATCCCTATCTGCGGCCCCTCTACGATGCGCTCTACGACATGATGCCGGGCGACAAGGTGGAGCGGGCGATTGGTGCAGGCGTCATCGAGATCGCGCCGCTGGCCTTCATGCGCGGGCGCACGCTCTCGCATGCAGCCGTCATCCTCGATGAGGCGCAGAACACCACCTCCATGCAGATGAAGATGTTCCTGACGCGTCTTGGCGAGAATTCGCGCATGATCGTCACCGGCGATCCGACGCAGATCGACCTGCCGCCCAATACGAAATCGGGCCTTGTGGAGGCGCTGCGCGTGCTGGATGGCGTTTCGGGTGTCGTCACCGTGCGCTTCAACGATGTGGACGTGGTTCGCCATCCGCTGGTGGCCGAAATCGTCAGGGCCTATGACCGAGACGGCAAGGTTTCGCGCGGTCTGGGCGTGGAAGGCTGACGCGCCGCATGTCCATCCAGGATCGCGATCCGGCGGCGTCCGCGCCGCTTCCCGTGGATATAGACCTGTTGCTGGAGGCAGGCGACTGGCCGCCAGAGAGCGAGCTTATGGGGCTCGTGGAACGTTCCGTCGGCGCTGTTCTCGATGAATTGCAGCCGGGCTGGACTGGGCAGAGCGAACTCAGTGTCGTCTTCTGTGACGATGCCCGCATTCAGGAGCTCAATGCCCAATGGCGGGGCAAGGACAAGCCGACCAACGTGCTGTCATTTCCCGCATTTGAGCTGGAAGAAGATATTCAGCCGCCGATGCTTGGCGATATCGTGATGGCGGCCGAGACGGTCCTTCGCGAAGCGGAACTGGAAAACAAGCCGCTCGCCAACCATATCAGTCATCTTCTTGTGCATGGATTTCTGCATCTTCTCGGATACGATCACGAGAGCGATGAAGAGGCCGAGGAAATGGAAGCTCTGGAGCGACGGGTTCTGGCAAGGCTTGCCATTCCCGATCCCTATGCGTAATTACGTTTTTGAGAAACTGACCGGACGACGATGAACGACACGCCAAATACTGCCCGGCACAATGATGCAGGCAGCGCTCGGGACCTGCCCGAGAATCCGGACGAGGACCCCAGTCCGAGTACCGTAACCGGCAGCCAGCCGCATGAGGCCACGCCTGCCGGACCCGGGCTTGTCCAGAAGTTCAAGGCCCTGTTCAGGCCGCGCAACGGCACCAACCTGCGCGAAGAGATCGTCGACGCTCTTGCCGAGACCGGTGCCGATGGCGAGGCGTTTTCGCCCGGCGAAAGGGCGATGCTCAACAACATATTGCGGCTGCGCGAAGTCCGCGTCGAGGACGTCATGGTGCCGCGCGCCGACATCGAGGCGGTCGAGCTTGGCACCACGCTGGCGGATCTGATGACCGTGTTCGAGCAGTCCGGCCACTCGCGCATGCCTGTCTATTGCGAGACGCTGGACGATCCGCGCGGCATGGTCCACATCCGCGATCTGCTCGGCCACATCACGCGCCTTGCCCGAGGCAAGAAGCGCCGCGCGACCCGCAAGACCACCCCGACCGGTGCTCAGCTCGACCTCTCTCAGGTCGATCTTTCCCGCACCATCGGTGAACTCAACCTCATGCGCCCGGTGCTGTTCGTGCCACCGTCCATGCTGGCCTCCGACCTGATGGGCCGCATGCAGGCAGCGCGCATCCAGATGGCGCTGGTCATCGACGAATATGGCGGCACCGACGGTCTGGCCTCGCTGGAAGACATCGTCGAGATGGTCGTCGGCGACATCGAGGACGAGCACGATGACGAGGAAGCGCTGATCACCAAGGCGGGCGACGGCGTCTTCATTGTCGACGGCAAGGCCGAGATCGAGGACGTGCAGGCCATGATCGGCGAGGATTTCGCGCCCGGCGAGCATGGCGAATCCGTCGATACGATCGGCGGCATGATCTTCAACACGCTTGGCCGGGTGCCAGCGCGTGGCGAGGTGGTTCAGGCCGTTCCCGGCTTCGAGTTCCATGTGCTGGACGCCGATCCGCGCCGCATCAAGCGCGTGCGGATCGTGCAACTGTCCAAGGGCGAGCGCCGCAAGCGCGTAATACGGGCGGAGCAGGCCTGATCGGGCGGGCTGTAGCGGGTTTCTGTACAACTGTAGCGTTTGGCCTGCGGACTCGCGCCTGCTAGGTTGATCTGTGATTCGCGTTGATCGGAAGGTCTCATGCAACGCCTTGCCGGCCAGATAGTGCTGCTTTGGGGATGGCGGCGGGCGCTGATCGCCTTCCTCGCCGGGATGTTTGCCGTTCTGGGGCAGGCCCCCTATGATTTTCCGGCAGCCTGCTTCATCTCCTTTCCCATTCTGGTCTGGCTGCTTGATGGCACCACCGGCGACGCCACCGTCAGTCGCATCGGGCGTCTGAAACCTGCCTTTGCGGTGGGCTGGTGGTTCGGCTTCGGCTACTTCCTCGGCGGCTTGTGGTGGATCGGCACGGCCCTGCTGGTCGAAGCTGAGAGCTTTGCCTGGGCGCTTCCCTTCGCCATGATCGGCATTCCGTTGCTGCTTGCCTTCTTCTACGGGCTGGGGGCGGCAATCGCCCGTGCCATGTGGGGCAGCGGCATCGGCCGCATCGCCGCCCTTGCCGCAGGCTTTGCGATAGCGGAGTGGCTTCGCGGTTTTCTCTTCACCGGCTTTCCGTGGAACGCCATCGGCTATGCCGCCATGCCGGTGCCGATGCTGATGCAGAGCGTTTCGGTGATCGGCATGGACGGCATGAACGCGCTGGCCGTATTCGTCTTCGGGCTGCCGGCGCTTCTGGTGGACAAATCAGGCCGGCGCCTGGGGGCGGCGCTGTTCGCGCTTCTGCTGATCTCGCATGCGGGGTTCGGTTATTATCGGCTTACCAAGCCGGCTGCCGAAGAGTCCGAATATCTTCAGGTGCGCATCGTCCAGCCGAATGTCGACCTTTCTGAAAAATGGGACAAGGAAGTCAGGGACCGCATCTTCGCGTCGCTGATCGAATTGTCGGCGCGCCCGCCGGCACAAGGGCAGGCGCGGCCGCAGCTTATCATCTGGCCTGAGACGGCCGTGCCCTTCCTGTTCACCGACCGTCCCGACGCTCTGACAGCGCTGGGTGAGGTCTTGCAGGAGGGACAATTGCTGGTGGCCGGCATCGTGCGCGAAGAAGCGGCGTCGGGGCCGGGAACCCGCACCCGCTATTACAATTCTGTCGTGGCGATCGACGACAGGGGCGAAATCGTCGATGCGGTCGACAAGGTGCATCTGGTTCCGTTCGGCGAGTACATCCCCTTCGCCGATCTCTTCGCTTCGATCGGCATCGAGCAGCTTGTCGCCGGGCCGATGAACTTTGATGCCGGCAACCAGCGCCTGGATATTTCCCTGCCGGGTGGCGTCAAAGCCTCGCCCTTCATCTGCTACGAGGTGATTTTCCCCGGACTGGTGGCCGCCGATTCTGCTTCCGCGGACATCATGATCAATGTCACCAACGACGCGTGGTTCGGCAACACGCCGGGCCCTTATCAGCATTTCCGGCAGGCTCAGCTGCGTGCCGTCGAGACCGGACGGCCGCTGTTGCGGGCCGCCAATACAGGCATTTCCGGAGTTGTCGGACAACGCGGCATCGTCATCGACGGGCTGGCGATCGGCACTCAGGGAATAATCGATTCTCGCATTCCCATTTACCTTGCGGAAACCATAACTGAGCGCCAGCGTCGCATAAATGGCATAATTCTGGTGATGCTTCTTGTGATCGGTGCCTTTGTCGTGAATGTAAGGCAGAGCCTACGAACGAATTGACTCGTCATATATTAGAATTTCATATTCTATTGAGACTGCTTTCTTGTGCTAGGTTCACGGACCCATTCGAGCCATGTGCGGGCCGAAAAAGTAAGGCGTTTAAATAACGAGATGCCGGAGGAATTCGGCGAGGAACGAATGGCGGATCAGAGCAAAAAGAAGCCTAACCCGATCGATGCGCATGTAGGCGCCCGCATACGAATGCGCCGTAACATGCTGGGCATGAGCCAGGAGAAGCTTGGCGAGAGCCTGGGGATTACCTTTCAGCAGATTCAGAAATACGAGAAAGGCACCAACCGTGTAGGCGCAAGCCGCCTGCAGGCGATCGCGTCGATCATGGAAGTGCCGCCGGCGTTTTTTTTCGAGAACGCGCCGACCGATGAGTCGACATCGGGAGGCGGTTTCGCGGAAGACGCCTCCATGACATCCGTAATGGATTTCTGTTCCAGCGCCGAGGGTATTCAGCTCAATCGGGCATTCGCCCGTATTAACGATCCCAAGGTTCGCCGCAGGATCGTGGAACTGGTGAAATCCCTTTCTCCCGACGATGCCGACAAATAAGTGCTGCCGTTCGCGGCCTGAGGGAAAGTCCTTCCCCGAGGGCATTCCCATAGCTTGACGACTCGCGCGCCACCCCGCTAACACGTTGCGCGCCATATCGACGCAACGCCGGGCACGGAGCTTCGGCATTTCCAGAGGGGACATCCCGTGAGCCGTCAGAACTATCTCTTCACTTCGGAATCCGTGTCCGAAGGCCATCCCGACAAAGTCTGTGACCGCATTTCCGATGAAATCGTCGATCTCGTTTATCGCGAGGCGAAGAAAAGCGGCATGGACCCCTGGAAAGTGCGCGTGGCGTGCGAGACGCTGGCCACCACGAACCGCGTGGTGATCGCAGGCGAAGTGCGCGTGCCTGAAACGCTGCTGAAGAAGGACAAGGACGGCAGGATCCTCGAGGACGCTTCGGGTCACGCCGTGATCAACCCTTCGAAGATCCGCGCTGCCGCCCGCAAGGCGATCAGGGCGATCGGCTACGAGCAGGACGGCTTTCACTGGAAGACGGCGAAGATCGACGTGCTGCTGCATGGCCAGTCGCCGGATATCGGACAGGGCGTCGACAATGCCGCCGACCGTCAGGGCGAGGAAGGTGCTGGCGATCAGGGCATCATGTTCGGTTATGCCTGCCGTGAGACGCCGGACCTGATGCCGGCGCCGATCTACTACAGCCACAAGATCCTCGAACTGCTGGCCGCCGCCCGCCACAAGGGCGAGGGCGATGTCGGCAAGCTTGGCCCCGACGCCAAGAGCCAGGTGACCGTCCGCTATGAGAACGGCAAGGCTACGGAAGTCACCCAGATCGTGCTTTCGACCCAGCATCTCGACGAAAGCTGGGATTCGAAGAAGGTTCGGCAGGTCGTGGAACCCTATATCCGCGAGGCGCTGGGCGACCTGAAGATCGCCGCCGACTGCAACTGGTACATCAACCCGACCGGCAAGTTCGTCATTGGCGGGCCTGACGGCGATGCCGGCCTCACCGGCCGCAAGATTATCGTGGACACCTATGGTGGTGCCGCGCCCCATGGCGGCGGCGCATTCTCCGGCAAGGACACAACCAAGGTCGACCGTTCGGCTGCCTATGCCGCGCGCTACCTTGCCAAGAACGTCGTTGCCGCCAAGCTTGCCGAGCGCTGCACCATCCAGCTTTCCTACGCCATCGGCGTTGCCCAGCCGCTATCGGTCTATGTCGACCTGCACGGTACCGGGAAGGTCGAGGAATCGGTTCTGGAAGAGGCGCTGCGCAAGGTCATGGACCTGTCGCCGAGCGGCATCCGTCGTCATCTCGACCTCAACAAGCCGATCTACGCCAGGACCTCGGCCTATGGCCATTTCGGCCGTAAGGCCGGCCGCGACGGGTCGTTCTCCTGGGAAAAGACCGATCTGGTGAAGGCACTCCGGGACGCGGTTTCCGCCTGAAAGGGATAGTCGAAGCCGTGTCTGCTGAAGCGACCAGACCCAGCCGCACAAGCGAGGCGTTCTTCGGCCGGCGCAAGGGCAAGCCCCTGCGCTCCGGCCAGACGGATGCGCTCGCCTCCGGCCTCGAAACGATGGGGCTGGATTTGTCCCGCCCCGCGCCTGAGGACCTGCGCCAGCTTTTCACCGCGCAGGTGGAGCATGTGCGGCTTGAAATCGGCTTCGGCGGCGGCGAGCATCTCCTGCATGAGACGGCGACCCACCCCGATGCCGGCTTCATCGGGGTGGAGCCGTTCGTCAACGGCATGGCCAAGATGACGGCGGCGCTGGAGCGCCAGCCGCTGGACAATATCAGGCTGTTCAACGAGGACGCCACGCTGCTGCTCGACTGGCTGCCTGCGGAGTCTCTCGACGGCATAGATCTTTTCTATCCCGATCCCTGGCCGAAGAAGCGACACTGGAAGCGTCGTTTCGTCAATGCCGCCAATCTCGATCGCTTCGCACGGGTGCTGAAGCCGGGCGGACGTTTCCGCTTCGCTTCCGACATCGATACCTATGTGAACTGGACGCTGCAGCATTGCCATGCGCATTCCGCTTTTGAGTGGAAGGCCAGCGAAGCGGCTGACTGGCACACGCCCTACGAGGGCTGGCCGGGCACCCGCTATGAGGCGAAGGCCCTGCGTGAGGGCCGAACGCCCGCCTATCTGACGTTTCTGCGCGCCTGAAATCCTTTCCGTCCGCCAGCATCTTGGACCTTAGGATGAGGGCGCTTGCGCCCTTCTGCATCTGATGCCAACTTGTCGGTCGAGGCTCAGCGATGAGCCGGCCGGCACGGGAGCCGGCAGATGTCAGCCTGCCATGAGGCAGGCTCCAAGGGAGGAAATCCAGTGAAGCAGTTCGTGTGGGCATCCATCATTGCCGGCGCCATGGCCATGCCGGCGATGGCCGAGGATTACAAGATCATGGCTCCGGCCGCACCCGGGGGCGGCTGGGATCAGACAGCGCGCTCCATGCAGGCTGCGCTTCAGGACGAGAAAATCTCCGGCAGCGTTCAGGTGCTGAACGTGCCGGGTGCCGGTGGCACCATCGGCCTGGCCCAGTTCGTCAACCAGTCATCCGGCGACCCCTCACAGCTCATCGTGGGTGGCTATGTCATGGTCGGCGCGATCCTGACCAACGGATCGCCGGTCACGCTCGATCAGGTGACTCCGATCGCGCGGCTGACGGGAGAATATGAGGCAATCGTCGTTCCTGCCGCATCCGAGATCAAGGACATGGCCGGGCTGGCCGAGAAGCTGAAGGCCGATCCGGGCAGCGTTTCGTGGGCGGGCGGCTCGGCAGGCGGCACCGATCACATCACGGCCGGCCTGATCGCAAAGGCTGTGGGCGTTGATCCCACCAAGGTCAACTACATCGCTTTTGCCGGTGGTGGCGAGGCGCTTGCCGCCATTCTCGGAAATCAGGTCACCGTCGGCATTTCGGGCTATGGCGAGTTCGCTTCCCAGATCGAAGCCGGCACGCTGCGCATCATCGGCATTTCCAGCGACGAGCGCGTCGAGGGCATCGATGCGCCGACCTTCAGGGAAGGCGGCGTCGACGTGTCGATCCAGAACTGGCGCATGGTGGCGGCAGCTCCCGGCATCACCGACGAGCAGAAATCCGCTATCCAGTCCGACATCGAGAAAATGGCCAAATCCGAGAGCTGGCAGAAGACCCTGAAGGACAAGGGCTGGGCCGACACCTATCTGGCCGGCGATGCCTTCGTCGAGCAGTTGAAGAAGGACACCGACGACACCACGGCCATTCTTAAAGACATCGGTCTCGTCAAATGAGCGACATGGGTTCGCGTAACCTCCAGCGCCGCCCCGACAAGGCGGCGCTGGGCATAGCCGCCGTCCTTGCCGCCGTGGCGATAGTGATCGCGTGGAGCACATCGCTGTCGAGCGCAGTTGCGGGTTACTCGCCGGTCGGCCCCAAAACCTTTCCCTACATAATCGCAGGCGGCCTGTTCATCCTCTCGGTGTTCACCGCCATAGAGGCCATGCGGGGGCATTTTCCGGAGCGCGAACCGCAAAACTTCCCGCCCATGCTTTGGGTTCTCGGCGGTCTGGTGGCGCAGATGCTGACCATGAAGACGATAGGCTTTTCGATCGCCACCGGCTTTCTGTTTGCCGCTACCGCCCGCGCCTTCGGCAAGGGACAGATGTGGATCACCTTTCCCGTCGGCGTGGTTTTCGCGCTGCTGGTGTGGCTGATGTTCGCCAAGGGGCTGCAACTGACCTTGCCGGCCGGTCCTCTCGAACGCCTTTTCTGAGCGGAGAGCGACATGGATACATTCAGCCTGCTGGGTCAGGGCCTCATGGTGGCCATGGATCCTGCCAACCTGCTCTATGCGCTGATCGGCGTCACGCTTGGAACCGCGGTCGGCGTCCTTCCGGGCATCGGCCCGGCGCTCACCGTGGCGCTGCTGCTTCCGGTGACCTACAAGCTCGACCCTGCCGGATCTCTCATCATGTTCGCCGGTATTTATTATGGCGGCATGTATGGCGGGTCGACCACCTCGATCCTGCTCAACACGCCGGGCGAAAGCGCTTCGATCGTCACGGCGCTGGAAGGCAATAAGATGGCCAAGTCGGGCAGGGCGGGGCCAGCACTTGCCACGGCGGCCATCGGCTCTTTCGTGGCCGGGCTTCTCGCCACGCTGGGCCTCGCCTTCATCGCACCTTCCGTTGTGAAATTCGCGCTTTCCTTCGGGCCTGCGGAATATTTCGCGCTGATGCTGCTGGCCTTCATGACCGTTTCGGCCGCTTTTGGCGAATCGACCCTGCGTGGCCTGACCGCGCTGTTCATCGGTCTTGCACTTGGCCTGATCGGTATCGACCAGCTGACCGGGCAGGCGCGGCTCACTTTCAGCATGCCCAACCTGTTCGACGGCATTTCCGTCACCACGCTGGCGGTCGCGCTGTTCGCCATCGGCGAGACCTTCACGGTCGTTGCCCAGCGCAACATGGGTGAGGAAAAGGTGGAAACGGTCAAGGGCTCGGTGTGGATGAGCCGCGAGGACTGGCGCCGCTCCTGGATACCATGGCTGCGCGGCACCGCCATCGGCTTCCCGATCGGGGCCATGCCGGCGGGCGGTGCGGATGTCTCCAGCTTCCTTTCTTACTCGGCTGAAAAGAATTTCGCCCGGCATCCCGAAGAGTTCGGGAAGGGGGCGATCGAGGGGGTTGCCGGTCCTGAGGCCGCCAACAACGCATCGGCCGCCGGCACGCTTGTGCCGCTTCTGACGCTTGGCCTGCCAACGACAGCCACCGCGGCCATCATGCTGGCCGGCTTCCAGCAGTTCGGCTTGCAGCCCGGCCCGTTGCTGTTCGCCACAAACGCCCCTCTGGTCTGGGGGCTGATCGCCAGCCTGCTGGTGGCCAATTTCATGCTGCTGGTGCTCAACCTGCCGCTGATCGGCCTGTGGGTGAAGCTGCTTTCCATACCCAAGCCGTGGCTCTATGCGGGGATTCTCGTGTTCGCCACGCTCGGCACCATCGGCGCCGATGGCTCGACCTTCTTCATCGGGCCGGTGCCGGTGTCCTTCGGCCTTCTGCTTCTGATGCTGTTCGGCATTCTTGGCTACGGGCTGCGCCGCTTCGGCTACCCGATCGCGCCGGTTGTGGTGGGCCTCATTCTGGGGCCGATGGCGGAGAAGAGCCTGCGTCAGGCGTTGCAGATAAGCCAGGGCGATCCTGCGATCCTGTTCCGCTCATGGATCGCCATATTGCTGTGGGTTCTGGCGATCCTCGCGGTGGCGCTGCCGCTTTACCTGCGCGCCAAAGGCAAGGGCAAGATGCTTGCCCAGTTTGCGACCGACGAGGATTGAGCAAAGCAGGAAGCGGAGAGCAAAAAAGGGCGTCCGCAGGGGCGCCCTTCGTCTTGTCGGCCCATCCCGAACAGAGTTGCTGTTCAGCCGTCAGCTGAGACGGATCTGACCGAACTGCTTCGGGTCGATGCCCAGCTTGCGCAGGTGACGTGCTTCCGGGGCAACGCCGCGCTCGACGGCACTGGCTGCGGCAACCGCGCTTCCCATCATGCCGAGGAAGGTGCCGAGCCGGTTGAACGGCTTGTAACGGTTCATCTCTTCATCCTTTGCTGCATCGCATTATCTTGTTGTGCGATGCAGCATACATATAGGAGGCGAATCCGGGCACTTCCATGGCATGTCGCGCATGCGTGGCCTGCGTCTGCCGCACGTCTGTGCAAATTGGTGGTGGCTGGCGCCCGCTATTGAACCCGGTGCTGAATTCGGTTATATAGCGTGCAAATTCTTGGTCGGTATGACGAAGAGTGGGTCCATCCGGTCCCGCTCTTTTTTGTTACCTGCCGGCCTTCGGATCAGGAATCATATGACGGCAAGCGAAGTTTCCGGCGACGACCGCCCCGACCGCGACAACGGTGATGATCGCATCATCCGTGAGAGCGGCATTGATGCGCGCATTGCGGCGATCATTCTGCCGGTGATGCGCGGCATCGGCTTCCGGCTGGTACGCGTGCGACTGTCGGGCCAGAATGGCCTCACCCTTCAGATCATGGCCGAGCGTGAAGACGGCACCATGACCGTGGAGGACTGCGAGGAGCTGAGCCGCGCCGTCTCGCCGGCGCTCGATGTGGAAGATCCCATCGAAAAGGCGTATCATCTTGAAGTGTCGTCGCCGGGTATCGACCGGCCGCTGGTCCGCAAGGGCGATTTCGCCACCTGGCTCGGCCATCTGGTGAAGATGGAGACCTCGACCCTGGTTGCCGAGCGCAAGCGCTTCAGGGGTCGGATCACCGAGGTGAACGACGAAGGCATTCTGGTGCTGCGCGATGTGCCCGCCTATGGCGAGGAGCCTTCGGTGCAGGTGCCTTTCGATACAATCGCCGAAGCGCGCCTGATTCTGACCGATGACCTCATCCGCGATGCGTTGTCGAAGGACAATCGCGCCCGCAAGGAAGCGAAGAAGAATCAGGACGAAACCGACGAGGCGTTTGATGAAGACGACGCCGAAGACGGAAACGAACACGAAGCGAATTGAACCGTCGCGAGGAAGCGGCCCGGTTCAGGGAGATAGACATGGTTGTAAGCGCAAACAGGCTTGAACTGCTGCAGATTGCCGATGCGGTCGCGCGCGAGAAGTCGATCGACAAGCAGATCGTCATCGACGCCATGGCCGACGCCATCCAGAAGGCAGCGCGCTCGCGCTACGGTCTGGAAACCAACATTCGCGCCGACATCAATCCGCAGACGGGCGAGATGAAGCTCCAGCGGCTGATGGAGGTCGTCGATACCGTGGAGGATTACGCCACGCAGATCGCGCTGGTCACGGCGCGTGAGCGCAATCCCGACGCGCAGCTCGGCGATTTCATCGCAGAGCAGCTTCCGCCGATGGATTTCGGCCGCATCGCCGCCCAGTCGGCAAAGCAGGTCATAGTCCAGAAGGTGCGCGAGGCCGAGCGCGACCGCCAGTATGACGAGTACAAGGATCGCATCGGCGAAATCGTCAACGGTACGGTCAAGCGCGTGGAATATGGCAATGTCATCGTCGATCTCGGTCGTGGCGAAGGCATCATCCGCCGCGACGAGCTGATTCCGCGTGAAATCTACAAATACGGCGACCGCGTGCGCGCCTATGTCTACGACGTGCGCCGCGAGCAGCGCGGACCGCAGATCTTCCTGTCGCGCACCCATCCGCAGTTCATGGCGAAGCTGTTCACCATGGAAGTGCCGGAAATCTACGACGGCATCATCGAGATCAAGTCGGTTGCCCGTGATCCGGGTTCGCGCGCCAAGATCGCCGTCATCTCCCGCGATTCCTCCATCGATCCCGTCGGCGCCTGCGTCGGCATGCGCGGTTCGCGCGTTCAGGCCGTTGTCGGCGAGCTTCAGGGCGAAAAGATCGACATCATTCCGTGGTCGCCTTCGGCCGCTTCCTTCATCGTCAACGCCCTTCAGCCCGCCGAGGTCGCCAAGGTCGTGCTCGACGAGGATGCCGAGCGCATCGAGGTGGTGGTGCCCGACGATCAGCTTTCGCTGGCCATCGGCCGCCGCGGTCAGAACGTGCGCCTTGCCTCGCAGCTCACAGGCTGGGACATCGACATTCTGACCGAGCAGGAAGAGAGCGAGCGCCGCCAGAAGGAATTCGTGGAACGCTCCAACCTGTTCATGGATGCGCTCGACGTGGATGAGATGGTCGGCCAGGTTCTTGCCTCGGAAGGCTTCACCAGCGTCGAGGAAGTGGCCTATGTCGATGCTGACGAGATTTCGTCCATCGACGGTTTCGATGACGACACCGCCGTTGAAATCCAGACCCGCGCCCGCGAATATCTGGAGCGCATCGAGGCTGAGCATGATGCGAAGCGCCGGGAGCTTGGCGTCGAGGACGAGCTGCGCGAAATCCCCGGTGTGACCACTGCGATGATGGTGACGCTTGGCGAGGACGGCGTGAAGACCGTAGAGGATTTCGCCGGATATGCGGCCGACGATCTCGCCGGCTGGAAGGAGCGCAAGGATGGGGAAACCAAGGTTTTCCCCGGCGTTCTGGCAAGCCACGGCATTTCGCATACGGATGCAGAACAGATGATTGTAGCCGCCCGCCTGAAGGCTGGCTGGATCACCGCCGACGAAGCTGAGGCCGAAGAGGCCGAAGCTGACGCCGACGCGTGACGTGATGGAGACCGGGGCACCCTTTGTCGGATATGAACGATCGCACCTGCATCGTCACGAGGAAGACAGCCGAAACGGATGAACTGATCCGTTTCGTTGTCGGCCCGGATTCGGCCGTCGTCCCCGATCTGAAGCGAAATCTGCCCGGCCGTGGTTGCTGGGTGAGTGCCGATCGCCTACATGTAGACAAGGCGGCGGCGAAAAACCTGTTTTCACGCGCCTTCAAGACCAAGGTGGACGTGCCTGCTGAACTCGGCGCTCTGGTCGACGGGTTGCTGGCCCGGTCTGCCCTTGGCATGCTCGGCCTTGCCCGCAAGGCGGGAGCGGTCATATTCGGCGCCACCAAGGTTGAGGCAGCGGTGCGCAGCGGTGAAGCGCTGCTTGTTCTTCATGCCGAAGAAGCCGCTGAGGACGGCGTGAGAAAGATCAGCCAGGCCCGCCGTGCCACCGTGCATCTGGGCGGACCCGCTATCCGTGCCTACAAACTTTTCCCCGAAGCTGAATTGGGTTTGGCATTGGGGGGCACAAATGTGATACATGCAGCCGTTCTCGCGTCGGACGCGGGAACGGCGGTGCAGAAGCGCATGGTTGCGCTCGACCGTTACCGGGGCGGATCCCCGGACGATCTGGCGATGCTTGCGGCCGTCGCTGGCGAAGATGATGCCGCAGAGGATTGGGAATGAGCGATACGAAATCGGGCGATGACAAGACTTTGAGCGTTACGCCGAAGAAGACCCTGACGCTGAAGCGGCCGGGCCTGGAGCAGGGAACCGTGCGCCAGAACTTCTCGCATGGACGCACGAAGGCTGTCGTCGTCGAGACCAAGAAGCGCAAGTTCAACATTCCTGGCGAAAAGCCGGAGCCGTCCGTGTTTGCGCCGAAGCCGCAGCCTGCCCCCGTACCGCCGGCAGCGCCTGAAGTGGTAGCAGCACCCGCCCCGGAACCCGTTGAAAAGCAAGCCGCTCCCGTCGTTCAGCAGCAGGCGCCGAAGGTCGCGCCGAGGCCGCAGCAGCCTGCCCGCGCGCCGGCGCCGGCCGAGCGCATGGTCCTGAACGCTCTGTCCCGCGAGGAGATGGAAGCGCGTCGTCGTGCGCTTGAGGGAGCCCAGTCGCGCGAGGCCGAGGATCGCGCCCGTGCGGCCGAAGACGCCCGCCGCCGTGCCGAGGAAGATGAGCGCCGCAAGCGCGAGCGGGAAGAATCCGCTCGTCGGCAGGCCGAAGAAGAGGCCCGCCTTCAGGCTGAAGCCGAAGCCCGTCGCCGGGCCGAGGAAGAAGCGCGTCGTCGTGCGCCTCAGGCAGCTGCTGACGATGAGGATGAGGCGAAGCCGGTCAAGCGCGCAGGCGCACCGAGCAGCCCGAGCGTGCCGCCCCGCCGTATCGTGACGCCTGAAGTGGCGCGTCCGGCCAAGGCCAAGGGCGAGGAAGATCGCCGTCGCGGCAAGCTGACGCTGACCAGCGCTCTCTCGTCGGAAGATGGCGATGCCCGCGCCCGCTCGCTTTCGGCGATGCGCCGGCGTCAGGAGAAATTCAAGCGGGCCATGTATCAGGAGCCCCGCGAGAAAGTTATGCGCGAAGTGACATTGCCGGAGACGATCACCATCCAGGAACTGGCTCAGCGTATGTCCGAGCGGGCCGTGGATGTCGTGAAGTTCTTCATGAAGCAGGGCCAGATGATGAAGCCCGGCGACGTTCTCGACGCCGATACGGCCGAGCTGGTGGCGACCGAATTCGGTCACACCGTCAAGCGCGTGGCGGATTCCGACATCGAGGAAGGCCTGTTCAACATCGCGGACAATCCCGACGATCTGGTGTCGCGTCCGCCTGTCGTCACCATCATGGGCCACGTCGACCACGGCAAGACCTCGCTGCTCGACGCCATCCGTCATGCCAAGGTGCAGTCGGGCGAAGCCGGCGGCATTACCCAGCATATCGGTGCCTATCAGGTGGAGAAGGATGGTCAGAAGATCACCTTCATCGACACTCCCGGCCACGCGGCTTTCACCGCCATGCGTGCCCGTGGCGCGCAGGCGACCGACATCGCCATTCTGGTGGTGGCGGCCGACGACAGCGTAATGCCGCAGACCATCGAGTCGATCAGCCATGCCAAGGCTGCCGGCGTTCCGATCATCGTGGCCATCAACAAGGTCGACAAGCCGTCTGCGGATCCGCAGAAGGTGCGCACACAGCTTCTTCAGCATGAGGTGTTCGTCGAATCCATGGGTGGTGAGGTGCTCGACGTCGAGGTTTCGGCCAAGGCGGGAACCGGCATCGACAAGCTGCTTGAGGCGATCCTGCTGCAGGCTGAAATCCTCGACCTGAAGTCCAACCCCGACCGTACCTCGGAAGGCGTGGTCATCGAGGCGCAGCTCGACAAGGGCCGCGGTCCGGTTGCTACCGTTCTGGTGCAGACCGGCACGCTCATGCCCGGTGACATTCTGGTTGCCGGCAACGAGTGGGGCCGCGTTCGCGCGCTGGTCAACGACCGGGGCGAGCATGTGGAAGAGGCCGGCCCGTCCATGCCGGTCGAAATTCTGGGCATGCAGGGCACGCCGCGCGCCGGTGATCGCTTTGCCGTCGTGAACAACGAAGCGCGCGCCCGCGAAATCACCGAGTACCGCCAGCGCAAGGCGCGCGACAAGGCTGCTGCCAAGCATGCCGGTCAGCGTGGCTCGCTGGAGCAGATGATGTCGCAGCTCCAGACCAGCAATCTCAAGGAGTTCCCGCTGGTCATCAAGGGCGACGTGTCCGGCTCGATCGAGGCGATCAACGTCGCTCTGGAAGAACTCGGCACCGACGAAGTGCGCGTGCGCATCGTTCATTCGGGGGCAGGCGGCATCACCGAGACCGACGTTTCGCTGGCCGAGACGTCCGGTGCGGTGATCATCGGCTTCAACGTCCGTGCCAACGTTCAGGCGCGTGCTGCGGCTGAGGCTGCCGGCATCGAGATCCGTTACTACAACGTGATCTACAGCCTGATCGACGACATCAAGGACGCGATGTCCGGCATGCTGTCGCCGGAGCGCCGCGAGACGTTCCTCGGCAATGCCGAGATCCTCGAGGTCTTCAACATCACCAAGGTCGGCAAGATCGCCGGCTGTCGTGTGACCGAGGGTCGCGTGGAGCGTGGTGCGGGCGTACGCCTGATCCGCGACGACGTCGTCATCCACGAAGGCACGCTGAAGACGCTCAAGCGCTTCAAGGACGAGGTCTCGGAAGTTCCGGTTGGTCAGGAATGCGGTATGGCGTTCCAGAACTACGAGAACATCCAAGCCGGCGATGTCATCGAGTGCTTCCGCGTCGAGATGGTTGCGCGCAAGCTGTAATCCGCCGGCAGTCGACGGAGTGAATGGCGGCCCGCCCGGCCGCCATTCTTTTTATGTTTCGTGCGGGACGCGGTCCAATTCCGCGCTCGCGTGTTCAGGATAAAAGAATATGTCCAATGCAGGAAAAGGCCCTTCGCAGCGCATGCTGCGTGTCGGCGAACAGGTGCGCCATGCGCTGGCGGAAATGCTCCAGCGCGGTGAAATCCGTGACGATCTGATCGAGACCACGGTGATTTCGGTTTCCGAGGTACGCATGTCGCCCGATCTGAAAATCGCCAATGCCTATGTCGCTCCTCTTGGCGCGAAGGATGATGACGCTGTCATCGCCGCGCTGAACCGCCATGCCCGCTTCATTCGTGGCCGCATGTCGCCGGCGCTGAGGCAGATGAAATACATGCCGGAATTCCGCTTCCGGCTGGATACCAGTTACGACAATTTCCAGAAGATCAACGATCTCCTCCATTCCCCGGAGGTGGCGCGCGATCTCGGTCATGATGATGAGGACAAGGAATAGTGGCGCGCCGAGGCAAGAAGAAGGGCCGGCCGGTTTCCGGCTGGGTGGTGCTCGACAAGCCGGTGGGCCTGGGCTCGACCGAGGCGGTTTCGAAGATCAAATGGCTGTTTCAGGCTGAAAAGGCGGGCCATGCCGGCACGCTCGACCCGCTGGCTTCCGGCATGCTGCCGATTGCACTGGGCGAGGCGACCAAGACCGTTCCCTATGTTCAGGACGGGGCCAAGATCTATCGCTTTACCGTTGCCTGGGGCGAGGAGCGTTCCACCGACGATCTGGAAGGGCCGGTCACGAAAACCTCCGACAAGCGCCCGGCCGAAGACGAGGTGCGCGCCCTGCTGCCAAATTACACTGGCGTGATCCTGCAGGTTCCGCCGCAGTTCTCGGCCATCAAGATTGCCGGCGAACGGGCCTATGACATCGCCCGCGAAGGCACCGCGGTGGAAATTCCGCCCCGCGAGGTGGAAATTGCGCGCCTCGATATCGTGGCCCATGAAGCCGACAGGACCATCTTTGAGGTCGAGTGCGGCAAGGGCACCTATGTGCGTTCTCTGGCTCGTGACATGGGCCGCGATCTCGGCTGTTTCGGCCATATCGCAGATTTGCGCCGCACCGAGGTCTATCCCTTCACGGCGGATGATTTCGTGACGTTTGAAGAGCTTGAGGCTGCCGTTCCGCCACCGCCGCAGGAGGGCGAGGAGCGTCCGGCAGGCGCACGGTTTGCAGCCCTTGATGATCTTCTGGTGGATACGTTGTCGGCTCTGGAAAGCCTGCCGCAGGTGCCGGTCGGAGACGACGCCGCCAACCGGATCAGGCTCGGCAATCCGGTCGTCGTGCGCGGCCGGGATGCTCCTGTGGAGGCTGACGAGGCCTGCATCACCGCGCGCGGCCGGCTGGTTGCAATCGGCGCGATCGAGCAGGGCATGTTCAAGCCCAAGCGCGTCTTCACCTGCTGAAGCTTTCTTGAACTGACCGCGCAAGCGGGTAGATCGCCGTGCTTCCATTTGGACGCAGGGCGATCTAAATTATTGATAGAGCATCGGAATCACCGAAAACCGGACTCCACTTTTCGGTTCGATGCTCTAAGGTTGCCGCATTTCCAGCGGCAACCGGGAGCTTCCATGTCGAGGGCAGGCAAGGCGACAAAGCATCGTCGACGCAAGCGGCGCACCCCGGTAGGTGCTGCGCCCGGCACGCTGGTTGCCGACCCCGGCGCAAGCCCCACGAAGCTCAGTCTCACCCTGATTGCTCCGGACAAGTTCCGCACCATCGCGAATGCCGGCATTACCGATATCGTCGCCAATCGCGGTGAATGGCCCGTCATCTGGGTCGATTGCGTCGGGCTGGCGGACGTCACCCTCATCGGCGAAATCGGCCGCACCTTCGGCCTGCATCCTTTGTCGATGGAAGATGTGGTCAATGCCGATCAGCGGCCGAAGGTGGATTTCTTCGATGATCACGCCTTCGTCGCGCTGCGGATGGTCGATGATGCCGCGCTGCATCGCTATGAGCAGATTTCCGTTTTCTTCGGCGAAAAATTCGTCATCACCTTTCAGGAGCGCGAAGGCGATCCCTTCGATCCGGTCCGCCGGCGGATCGCCAGCGAAGGCCCAAACCGCCTGCGCGCCCGGCAGGCCGATTATCTGGCCTATGCGCTGATCGATGCTGTCGTGGACAGCTATTTCGCCCCGATGGAGGTGATCAGCGACGAGATCGAGCGGGTCGAGGAAAGCATGCTGGGCGGCCCGCAGAAGGGGCAGATGCAGGAATTGCATGCGTTGCGCCGGGAGATGCTGGTGCTGAAGGGCGTATTGTGGCCGCTGCGCGATGCGCTTGCGGCCCTGATCCGCAACGACGATCCTTTCGTGACGCGCGAGACCAAGGTTTTCCTCAACGACACGCTCGACCATGCCATGCGCCTTATCGAACTGGTGGAAAGCCAGCGTGATACGCTGAGCGGGCTGATCGAGATGCATCTGTCGCTCAGCCAGGCGCGCACCAACGACGTCATCTCGCTGCTCACCATCGTGTCCACGATCTTCATTCCCCTGACCTTTCTCGTCGGTGTGTGGGGCATGAACTTCGATCCGGACGTGTCGCCATGGAACATGCCGGAGCTGCGCGCCTATTACGGCTATCCGGCGGCATTGCTGTTCATGATTGCCGTGGCTATCGCTTTGTTCGGTTACTTCAAATGGAGAAAATGGCTCTAGGCTCAGGACTCATTGGTCAGATCCAGAAGATGACGGCTGCGGCGATGCATATCGCTGAGAAGAAGGTGTGAGCGCATCGGTCGTAGCGTGTGGCGATGCGGCGCCAGTCCTTGAGCTTGGCGAACAGGTTCTC
>NZ_JCAKKP010000007.1:0-155402 GCF_059509755.1 Aquamicrobium sp. YD-1-mutant5 | reverse complement strand
CCCCGTGCCACAACGGGAAGTACGGCGATATGCGCGCCATCTGGCACTCGCTCAGCAGAAACAAATCACCCATCACGGCCTCCTTCAGCAAAGACCGTGAATCACAGATCAAACCAAATTAATAGGTCCTGAGCCTAGCCCATGCGTTCCGAGGCATAGGAGCCCGGTGATGCCGGGAACACGACGGTCTTGCCGTCGTTGAGGAACACCCGTCCGTGGATATGCGCGTGAATGGCGCGCGCAAGCACCGAAGCTTCCACATCGCGCCCCAGCGCAACGTAGTCTTCCGACGACTGTGCGTGGGTGATGCGCACGATGTCCTGTTCAATGATCGGGCCTTCATCGAGATCCGCCGTGACATAGTGCGAGGTGGCACCGATCAGCTTCACCCCGCGCTCATAGGCTTGTTTATAGGGATTGGCTCCCTTGAAGCTGGGCAGGAACGAGTGATGGATGTTGATGATCCGGCCCGACATCTCCCGGCACATATCATCGGATAGAACCTGCATGTAGCGGGCAAGAACGATAAGCTCGGCGCCGGTCTCGCGCACGATGCGCATTTGTGCGGCTTCGGCTTCCGCCTTGTTTTCCCTGGTCACGCGTATGCAATAGAAGGGAATGTCATGGTTCACGACAACCTTCTGATAATCCATGTGGTTGGAAATCACGGCCACTATGTCGATGGGCAGGGCGCCTATGCGCCAGCGATAGAGCAGGTCGTTCAGGCAGTGGCCGAACCGGGACACCATGAGGACGACCTTGCGCTTGATGCTTTCGTCGAAAAATTCGGCTTCCATCCCGAACCTGTCCGCGATCGATGCAAACCCGGAACGCAACTCATCGAGAGTGCGTCCGTCTTCGCTTTGAAAGCTGACGCGCATGAAAAAGCGGCCTGTGTGATTGTCATCGAACTGGGCGCTGTCGGTGATGTTGCAACCTTCTTCGGCCAGAAAAGACGAAATCGCGGCAACGATTCCACGGGCCGAAACACAGGTGACTCGCAGGCAGAATTTGGTCATGAATATTCGTCTTGCCGATGATGCCAACCACCGCGAATTTCCGGGTGACCTGCAGGATGAAATGTCACGGTCGCGGTATCATGCGCCAGCACTGATGACCAGCGGACAAAACACCCTGTCCGAAAAATCAGTCAAGGCAATTTACGTCTTTGAAACCCGGCTCAACCTCTGCATGCCGGCCAACATCGACCGCTCCCGTGGAGAGCGGAGCGATGGCATCAAAGTTTCAATGTAAGACATTTCGAGGGTTCGATTCACACTCCCGCCAAGGGAGCGACGTGAGCCGGCGCTCCGCGATAGTTGATTGGGGCAAGTTTCGATCCACGCTCCCGCGAAGGGAGCGACCACACCGGGGTTGGGTGTACGCCGTCTATCCACAGTTTCGATCCACGCTCCCGCGAAGGGAGCGACACACGGTCAACGAAGTGCTCGCCAATTATCGCAGTTTCGATCCACGCTCCCGTGAAGGGAGCGACCCATTCGGTTCCGAGTGTCTGCATCGCGTGGCGAGTTTCGATCCACGCTCCCGCGAAGGGAGCGACATGTCCATGCCGCAGAACAGGTCGCCGTTTACCCTGTTTCGATCCACGCTCCCGCGAAGGGAGCGACCTCCTTTTTTGGGGTGGTGTAATCTGCGAACACAGGTTTCGATCCACGCTCCCGCGAAGGGAGCGACCAGACCGGCCCAGACGACGCGATTGAGTGTAGAGGTTTCGATCCACGCTCCCGCGAAGGGAGCGACTTGAGTTTTGCTTGTCATTTGGTCCTCCATTCGCTGTTTCGATCCACGCTCCCGCGAAGGGAGCGACGTTGATCTGGTCAATTATCCTGATCAGATCACAACGTTGTTTCGATCCACGCTCCCGCGAAGGGAGCGACAAGCGGTTCGGGCGGGTCGCCTCGTACATGCCCTTGTTTCGATCCACGCTCCCGCGAAGGGAGCGACATGTGTTTTCGCTGGGCCTCGTCCATATCAATAAGTTTCGATCCACGCTCCCGCGAAGGGAGCGACCCATCGAGTGGCGAGATAAATACAAGGGGGACTGCGTTTCGATCCACGCTCCCGCGAAGGGAGCGACATCATCCACGAGACACAAACCCCGTTGTGTCTCACGTTTCGATCCACGCTCCCGCGAAGGGAGCGACTCCTTCATTTCCGGCTTTGAAGACGATGACCTGCAGGTTTCGATCCACGCTCCCGCGAAGGGAGCGACGATCCATACCATGTAAGCCGGCCCGTCAACCGGGTTTCGATCCACGCTCCCGCGAAGGGAGCGACCACGCGTGCAAAGCACAGTAGAGCCGGGCAGCGGTTTCGATCCCCGCTCCCGCGAAGGGAGCGACTAGTCTTGGGTTGACGCTCCTCAACGCGCGTCAGGTTCCGATCCACGCTCCCGCGAAGGGAGCGACTGCGTGCGAACGCTACCGATTTTAAGGTGCTGATGTTTCGATCCACGCTCCCGCGAAGGGAGCGACGTAATCAACCCAGCCTTTCATGATCGCAAGTTTGTTTCGATCCACGCTCCCGCGAAGGGAGCGACGCCAACGCGGGAGGATCGAAATGGTTCGGAAAAGTTTCGATCCACGCTCCCGCGAAGGGAGCGACTCACGATCCTGCGCGCGGCGCTGTAGTCGCTCTTGGTTTCGATCCACGCTCCCGCGAAGGGAGCGACAAAGTAACGCTCTGTATCCCTCCAAGACACCGGGGTTTCGATCCACGCTCCCGCGAAGGGAGCGACTTCCGTCATAGTCAGTCTTTGCCCGTTCCGTGAGCGTTTCGATCCACGCTCCCGCGAAGGGAGCGACGTCCCGCTGAACGCGACGACATGCCCGCCCGGTTTCAGTTTCGATCCACGCTCCCGCGAAGGGAGCGACGATCCGGCCCATGTCTGGTCGCGACAGCGTGAAGGTTTCGATCCACGCTCCCGCGAAGGGAGCGACCATTCCGACGTCTTGCCGATGAGATTTTCCGCATCGTTTCGATCCACGCTCCCGCGAAGGGAGCGACATTCGGCATGATGGCAGTCGAAGCGATCATTATCGTTTCGATCCACGCTCCCGCGAAGGGAGCGACGAGGCCCAGTGTGCTCTTGCCCCCAGCTCGCGCTGTTTCGATCCACGCTCCCGCGAAGGGAGCGACTGGATGGCATGGTCGAGGATTTCTCGGCCAAATGGTTTCGATCCACGCTCCCGCGAAGGGAGCGACGACATGGACATGGATCAACGCGTGGCTATGCGAGTTTCGATCCACGCTCCCGCGAAGGGAGCGACCCGCGCCGTTCCAGTACGTCGAACCCGTGATACAGAGTTTCGATCCACGCTCCCGCGAAGGGAGCGACCCGGGTCCATCGGGGCAGGTAGCGGGGAGCGCTGTTTCGATCCACGCTCCCGCGAAGGGAGCGACCGGCCGCTGTTCCGCCTGTTCTGCTCGGATCGGTGGTTTCGATCCACGCTCCCGCGAAGGGAGCGACGAGTTCGACAGGATCGACCTCGGCGCCCTCCGCAGTTTCGATCCACGCTCCCGCGAAGGGAGCGACGATACGGAGACGGTGGGGAGCGCGTGAGAGGCGGTTTCGATCCACGCTCCCGCGAAGGGAGCGACTTGGCGGCATCTGCATGCTTGTTCAGGACGTAAAGTTTCGATCCACGCTCCCGCGAAGGGAGCGACGGCGGCGTCGAGCGAGGCGGTGTAAGGGGGCAACCGTTTCGATCCACGCTCCCGCGAAGGGAGCGACTCCGTCGCCTTGGTCATATGCGACGTAGTAGACACCGTTTCGATCCACGCTCCCGCGAAGGGAGCGACCCGCGTCATAGATCGCAAATCCGCCGACCACCACAGTTTCGATCCACGCTCCCGCGAAGGGAGCGACGCCGGTCATGTCGCGGCCGACTGACATGTCAGTCGTTTCGATCCACGCTCCCGCGAAGGGAGCGACCGCCTGCCCCATGGTCGCCAGTTCCTCATTGTTTCGATCCACGCTCCCGCGAAGGGAGCGACGACCCGCCCGGCCCGCCTGATCCAAATACCGGCGTTTCGATCCACGCTCCCGCGAAGGGAGCGACCTATCGTCAACCGGTTCGGCTTTCCACAGCGGGGTTTCGATCCACGCTCCCGCGAAGGGAGCGACGCTCTGCAACTGACCGCCGAACACAGCGAACCCCGGTTTCGATCCACGCTCCCGCGAAGGGAGCGACGATTATGGTGGGGAGTCACGGGCAAGTCGGCTGATGTTTCGATCCACGCTCCCGCGAAGGGAGCGACCGGCGTGATCGGTATCGAGCACCCGACAGTTTATGTTTCGATCCACGCTCCCGCGAAGGGAGCGACACGAAGGTTCCACGGGTGCCGCAACCCCCATGTGGTTTCGATCCACGCTCCCGCGAAGGGAGCGACAATCGCCGCGGATATCAGCAGCGTTAGCCATACGTTTCGATCCACGCTCCCGCGAAGGGAGCGACATTCCGACTCGGTCGCCGCTTCTCCAATTCGTCCAGTTTCGATCCACGCTCCCGCGAAGGGAGCGACAACCACGCGAGCTTGAACATTCCACCCTCGCGAGGTTTCGATCCACGCTCCCGCGAAGGGAGCGACGTATGTGTTGCGCGACCCTGATCATTGCTGGATCGTTTCGATCCACGCTCCCGCGAAGGGAGCGACCCGCCATCGAGGGCGAGCCAGACACCGAGGTGGAAACCGTTTCGATCCACGCTCCCGCGAAGGGAGCGACTTCTCAAGGGCTCTTGCCTGCGCTTTACTGAGCCGTTTCGATCCACGCTCCCGCGAAGGGAGCGACCGCCAGTCATAGAGCCGCGCGCCGCGGAACTCGAAGTTTCGATCCACGCTCCCGCGAAGGGAGCGACGCCCATAGGCGCGGCGTCATGACAGTTCCTCGCGGTTTCGATCCACGCTCCCGCGAAGGGAGCGACTAGATCCTCGCCAGATCATCATGCGTCCATCTGGGTTTCGATCCACGCTCCCGCGAAGGGAGCGACCGCGCGCGGCTGATAAATGCCAAGCACAACGTGTGTTTCGATCCACGCTCCCGCGAAGGGAGCGACCCCGTCATCCGAAAGCCATCTGCCTCAGTGATCACGTTTCGATCCACGCTCCCGCGAAGGGAGCGACATGTCCATTGGGCCTTTCGGCAAGCTCACGGTTGAGGTTTCGATCCACGCTCCCGCGAAGGGAGCGACTATACAGGGCGCAAACCGCGACCAAGCTGTTGACGTTTCGATCCACGCTCCCGCGAAGGGAGCGACTGGCGACGGCCAAACCCTTTCGACGCGAGTGCCGTTTCGATCCACGCTCCCGCGAAGGGAGCGACAGGGTAATTCCGGGTGCCGCGATGTCGGTTTCGAGAGGTTTCGATCCACGCTCCCGCGAAGGGAGCGACCGTTGTCAGCCGTCCCCGATCCGCTGTTAACGGCGTGTTTCGATCCACGCTCCCGCGAAGGGAGCGACGTTGTCAGCCGTCCCCGATCCGCTGTTAACGGCGTGTTTCGATCCACGCTCCCGCGAAGGGAGCGACAAGAATAATCCAGGTCGCTCGCCTTGATGTTCGGGTTTCGATCCACGCTCCCGCGAAGGGAGCGACATGGTCAGTAGCCCCCGATGCCGCAACCTCGTAGCGTTTCGATCCACGCTCCCGCGAAGGGAGCGACTCCATTTGCCGCTGGACGGCACCTTGTCGGTGACGTTTCGATCCACGCTCCCGCGAAGGGAGCGACCAACTCGAGTTATGTTCCGACAGGTGCCGCAGAAGTTTCGATCCACGCTCCCGCGAAGGGAGCGACCTGCTGCCGCTTCCCACACGACTATTGGCTGAGTGTTTCGATCCACGCTCCCGCGAAGGGAGCGACACATTCCTTCCGGGGCTTCGCCCATATCGTCAAGGTTTCGATCCACGCTCCCGCGAAGGGAGCGACCGATGCGATCATCGATATGGCCGCGTCAGCACTGGTTTCGATCCACGCTCCCGCGAAGGGAGCGACAACGCCTCAATCGGCCGAAGTCCGGTAAAAAACAGGTTTCGATCCACGCTCCCGCGAAGGGAGCGACTTGACCGACATTATCGGCGTGAACCAATTCCGACTGTTTCGATCCACGCTCCCGCGAAGGGAGCGACACGGACAGAGCCCTATTGCTCGTCTACGACGTTGAGTTTCGATCCACGCTCCCGCGAAGGGAGCGACTTCAGCAACTCGGATCGCGATATCAGCAATAACGTTTCGATCCACGCTCCCGCGAAGGGAGCGACGACAGAGAGTGGTCATTGTCAGGGTCCATAAAAAGGTTTCGATCCACGCTCCCGCGAAGGGAGCGACAAAGGCAGCAAGAATTTTCACAACATAGTCAGGGTGTTTCGATCCACGCTCCCGCGAAGGGAGCGACTTCCGCGAACACGATGCGCCGACGTCCATAGACCCGGGTTTCGATCCACGCTCCCGCGAAGGGAGCGACATGCGCGCCTCCCGTCCTTGAAAGCACCAGAGTGCGTTTCGATCCACGCTCCCGCGAAGGGAGCGACAACCCTCGCATAAAAAGCCTCCTGGCCGCCTATCGTTTCGATCCACGCTCCCGCGAAGGGAGCGACCGTAATCTATGTAATTATTTGTTTTCAAATTGAAAAGCGGTTTGGAAATGCGAGCCTTCCTGTAATGCGGCAGGCAACTGGCAACTCTGGTGAGATGTCGTTCGGATGTTTAACGATTTCAAAGAGCTGGCCCGTTTGCGAACCTTGCGGGCGGAACCGGCACGCTTGGGGTTCGCAAAAGCGTTTTCAGATCACCTGTCAGATGATCAGAGGCCCGTTGAGGTCGGCAGCCGGTTTGGCGCCGACATGCTCTACCTTCCGTGCCCAGTTCGAGCCAAGATAATAGTAGCGCAAGGAATCCAGTTCCGGACGGATAATGAGTTCAAGGCGGGCTTTCAATTTCGTCCACTGCGCAGGATCCACTTCGATCTCGAAGACGGAAAACTGCACCCGTTGCCCGAAATCCTTGCAGGCGCGGGCCACCTGGCGCAGGCGCTTCCTGCCGCCATCTTCCGTCGTGTTCACATCGTAGGTAACCAGAACAAGCATGTCAGGTCCAGAACCATGGCGGGTAGGCGTCAATGTCGCCGCGCAGGTGGCGTGCCAGCATTTGTGCCTGAAGCCATGGCACGAGGCCGAAAGGTGCTTTCTCCTGCAGAAAGGGATGCTGGCGCTCTTCCTTCTTTCGCTCCTGCCACGCGGTCAGAACTGTCCTGCGTCCTTCGTCGGAAAGCAGAACCGCTCCGCCGTCCAGATGACGGAAATCGCCGGCCCGGATCTGGCGCCGGTTCACGAGTGAAAGTGCCAACCTGTCGGCGAGCGGCGCGCGCAGTTCCTCCATCAGGTCGAGCGCGAGGCTCGGCCGGCCGGGACGGTCGCGATGGAGAAAGCCGACCGCTGGATCGAGCCCGGCTGTTTCGCAGGCGGAGCGGCAGTCATGAGTGAGAAGCGTGTATAGAAAGGATAAAAGCGCGTTCATGGCATCGAGCGGCGGCCTGCGCGATCGGCAGGTCCAGCGCAGTTCGGCATCGGGAGAGCGAATAAGATGGTCGAACACCCCGAAATAGAGGTTGGCGGCTTCCCCTTCCGAACCGCGCAGCCGGTCGATGGAATCGTCGGCGAACTGAATCCGGCGAAGAATGGCCGCCATTCTGTCCCCAGCGTGCTCCAGTTCGGTGCGCGCAGGCGCCCCCATTTCGGTGCCATAGTCGCGAAGTGCACGGCGGATGACGGCACGCTGATTGGCGATCTTGCCCATGACAATAGAGCGAACGATGTCCTCCGCCTGATCGGCCGCCTTGTATTGCGCCCTGCGCAGGAGAACATTTCCCGTGACGGGGCCTTCGATGCGGGCCTGAAAGCGGCCGGCGCGGTCCATCAGCGAGATGGTTATGCCCCTTTCGGCACAGGCACCGATAAGCGCTGGTGAGATCAGGATAGGGCCGAAAGTGACGACAGAAGCCAGCATGTGAAGCGGAACGCGTGCGCGTTCGACGCCATCAACGTCGGCGACGAGGTTTTCCCCATCCTTCTTCAGCGCGGAGCCTTCGGTGGTGACATAGACGGTGTTGAGAAGCTTCTTCATTCCACGCCCAGAACGAGATCGAGCATCCGGTCCCGCCATTTGCGAACCGGGCGGGCAAAGGTTTCGGGGCGGCACAGCTCAATCAGCGAGCAGGCGCAGCAGCGCGACTTGTGTGGTGTCGGCGCGGGCGTCTGACGAGTGTCGAATACAAGCGAAAGTTCCGTAACGACCTGTTCTGTAAGAGCGCGCAGATTGTCGTCGAACGGCACAACAACGCGGCGCTTTGTCTGAGCGTAGAATAGCGCGCCCTCCGGCACGTTGGTGCCGGTCATCTCTTCCAGGCAAAGTGCCTGGGCGCAAAGTTGCACCTCGTCGGCGCGGTGAAGCTTGGGCTTGCCGCGTTTGTATTCGACCGGGTACGGGACCTCGCCCTGCGGCGTGGGGTGAAATTCGACCAGATCGGCCACGCCCGTCAGGTTCAGGCGTCGGGAGGCAAGCGGAAGCGAAAGCACCCGGCGCGCACCGCGCGTCTTGCGGCTGCCGCCCTTGTCGGCAACCGCATGCAGCACGTCGCCTTCGGCGGTGAAGCGGTTTTCGGCCCACAGCCTTTCGATATGAATGAGGGCAGCCTGCCTCAGGCAATAGACTGCGTGCTGCAGCGCCGAAAGGGGAATGGGGTTCTCCTCGGCGTGCAGCAGGGTGCTCATGATCAGGGCATTTCGAGGATTTCGATGCCGGGAGGCAGGGCGTCGCGGTCTATGGATATGAGGTAATCCTCGAACTTGCGTGCCGGACCCAGATTGCCGAGGCCGCGATCATCCACCTGACGGAACTCGCCATCGACATTGCGGCCGATTTTCACACGCTCGAACAGGGTGTGGGCGGGGGCATTGCCAAGGGCGTTCTCGTGCCGGAAGACGACCAGCTTGCGCGTCGTCATTTCACCTCGGGCGGCGGAGCGGTCATGTTCGAACATGTTCTGCAGCGCTTCGAACAGTTGCTCCAGATCCACCTCGGAAAAGCCGGTGCGCTCCGCGAATTTCGCGGAAACGAAGCCATGCGCCACGTAAAGTCCATAAGGCACGATGTGCTTGCGGCCCATCGTGCGATTGTCGGTACGCTCGTCGCTTTCGCTGCCTTCGGCGGCTTTCTTCTTCTCCGCCTCGTTGGTGGCGGCCATGCGCGTGATGGTGATCTCGGCCGGAAGGATGGGCTCCACGGAATTAGCGAAGGTGATCTGCACCGGGCCCTTGACCTGACCGCAGTTGATACCGGTGGACATCACGGCGCCAAAGGTGCGCACATCGTAGAAATTGGCACACATCCAGTCACGAAGCTTTTTTGCCTCGTCATCATTCTTCGGATTCAGCTTTGCATCGGTTTCGGCCTTCTTGTCATCCGGCCGCACGGCAACATAAGCCTGCCTGTGCTTTTCATTCAGGATTGCTCCTTCCTGAACATAGATGTGCTGGCCGCTCTGGCCTTCTCTGGCAAGCTCGACATAGTTGCGGATCTTGCGTTTCAGGCTGACGTCCGAAACGAGGCCATGGCTGGTTTCGGGGTCAAGACGCGGCAGATTGCCGGCGTCCGGATCGCCATTCGGGTTTCCGTTCTTGACGTCGAAGATCAGGATGAAGTCATGGCGGCGGGAAAGGGTGGTCATTCATCTGCCTCCGTCGGGTCAGTTTTCTTGTCGTCGCGCTTGCGGAAGAATTCGCTGCGCTGATGGTAGTAACCGATGCCGAACATGGCCTGTTCGGCGGAGTTGAGCGAAACCGGAATTGGGTCTCCCACCGGGTCCATCAGATCGGCAATCGCCATTATAATTTTGTCCAGATTCACCGCCCGGCCCGGATTCTGTTTGCGAAGTTTAGCGAAGTGATCTTTTGAGCCGTCAGCGAGCCGAGGGAAAATCTTCTGGGGCGTGACCGAGGCGGAACCGTAGAACTTGTCCTTGATGGTCGCGTTGATGTTGCCGCCGAGCGCGGCACGCTGGACTTCCTCATAAGCGGCGAACAGCCGCCCAAGCACATAGCCCTTGTTGTCCTTGTAGGCGGGATTAAGCGCCACGGGGGCCTCCATGTTCAGGTTGCGGGTGAGAACGGATTTGAGAATGGCTGCGCGCAGTGCATTGACCTTGCCGTCTGCGCGGATGCGGGTGAGCGCCATGGTCAGAAGCGTGAGCGGGTAGGGCGCTCCGGTCAGGATCGAGCGCATCCAGTCGCCGGCCAGATTTGGCGGCACATTTTCGCGCTTGCCCAGCACCGCCAGATCGTTGAGATAACGCCACAGCGGCGGCCAGCCATCCGGCGCCGGTTCTATGGCCATCTCCTTCAGATATTTCTGGTAGTTGGCGGTCAGTTGACCAAAATCGTCTTCCCAGTAGAAGCGTACGGAAAGTCGCGCTGCATTGGGTGACAAGCCCAGAACATGAAAGCGAACGCCGGGGTCGATCTGCGGCAGCACTTCCGTGAGTTTTCGGCCCTGCCTTATGCTTTCAAGCTGGGTGGCGAGAATTTTTGTCTGGAGCTTGTCTTCGGTTTTCGATGTGTATTCCACTTCGCCCGTATCGAACATGGCGGCAAAGAAGGATTCGGCCAGTTCTGCCGTCTTCTTCTCCGCGTCGGCCCAGAATACTGTCGAGGCATCCCCGATCTGGATGCGGTGCCCGCTGTCCTTTTCCAGAAAGCGATTGAGTGCAGTGGTGTAGGCAAATACCGCAGCTTCGGAGACAGGCGCATTGTCGCCCTGTTCGTGCCCGTAGGAGGTGAAGGCATCGAGGTTGAACGAGACGAGGCTGGCACCTGACGATTGCGCGCCCCACACACCTTTGATCGATGGATGCAGCCGTGCGGTAGCTGTCCGTTCTCCGCTTACAAGGCAGATTTGCGGGGCAGAGGCCCCGGCAGCGCCGATGGCGTTCCATGCTTGGCGGGCGACCGGGCGATCATGCAGGAAGCACTCGCGATACTCCTCAGCCAGAGCGAAGACGATGTTCTGGTCGCGCATCTCTTCCGGCCAGAAGGGCGGCACGAAATGTTCGGGACGCCAGCTTTCCAGAAAGCGCAGAACTGCACGGAGCCCGACATCGTCGGTGTCGGAAAGCCATTCGGCATGTGTTTCCCGGAATTTCGCATGCTCATCCGCAGTGCGCTTGCCTTCGCCCGCCGTTACTCCGAGCACATAGGCGG
The DNA here is from genome assembly GCF_059509755.1 of Aquamicrobium sp. YD-1-mutant5. NCBI lineage: Bacteria > Pseudomonadati > Pseudomonadota > Alphaproteobacteria > Hyphomicrobiales > Phyllobacteriaceae > Aquamicrobium > Aquamicrobium sp. YD-1-mutant5. The sequence goes on along the minus strand of NZ_JCAKKP010000007.1, from coordinate 144,133 downwards.
ACTTGTCCCAAAGAAAGTTAGGCGCGATTCCCACGGTGCGCTTCACAGCCTGCGGCACCAGAACCATTCGCGGGCTGCGCTTCCTGTCGTCGCCGCGCAGGTCAATGACCTCGGCCACCGTTCCGTCGCGGTTCAGTACGATGCAGAACCCGATTTTCTCGGAAGAAAACCCAAACGGGGGAGCCTCAGGCAGGCGTTCATAGGAGCGCACCAGAGAGGCGATCATGCTCATCGCAGGATCTCCGGGCTGTCGGGTGCGGGAACGTCCATTACCCCATCGGTGAGCGATGCCCGAAAAAGCAGGGAAGGGCGTCCCGGTGCCTGATGGTCGATATCCCACAACATCATGCCAAGATCGCGCGGGATGCCGCCGAAGCCATGCTGCGCATTCACCATCTCCGGGTCGCGTTCGGGGAGGAGGGCGCCGGGGGCAACAAGCTCGAAATGAGCCGCGAATTCGCGGGTACCGAGACATGGCTGATTGAAGCACTGCCCGCGCACGGCGCGGCGGTTGAAGATGTCGAGATGCTTGCCCTCGGTATCGTCAGAGCCGGCCTTCGCCGTCATCTCGAAATGCGCCTCGATGACGTAGGCCGGTGCAACCAGAACGGTCGAGGCCCGCTGCTGGCGGTCTTCGTCGACCAGAAGCTGCAAGCCTGCGAGATCGCCGCGGTTCATCGCCTGCTTGATTTTTCCGGCGGGAGCCTTGTGGCCGACTTCGTTTCGGCGGATGGTCTGAAATCGTATTGGCTTCAGCACATGGATGCGGTCGATCACCCAGCGGATGGCCGGCTTCCAGTGTATCGCTTCAAGAATACCGCGCGCCGCCGAAGGCGTCATTACATCGAAACTGTAACGCTCAACCTTCAGTTCCGGACGCGTAAACAGTGCATGCTGCCCCCAGACATGCAACCGAATGCCATATGACATGATTCCCCCAAGTACCTGAATGCAACTTATCCGATAAAAATCTTCTGGCAACGGATTTTGAAGGTGCGTTGTTTCCGTGGGCAGTTGAGGATGAGACCGGTTCGGGATTTTCCCGAACTTGCTTTTCAATCATATAATGCCGCCCTCAATGCCCAGATAAGGTGCGTTTTCCCACATCAGCCCGACGTCCTCCCGGTAAAGCCGTTCATTGTCGAGTACGCAGAACTGATCGCCGCGCTGCGCCTTCGCATGGAAGCTGGCGTGGCCGTTGGCAATCAGCAGCGTCCGGTCCTTCTCCGGTATCTGAACCGTGTAGCCTTGCAGAGCGCGGGCGAGTGTGCCCGAGGAAATTTCGGGTACAGATAGCCGTCTGATCTCGTGCTGCGCATTTTCTTCAACTGCGACGATAACCGGAACCATGGCAGTTTCGATCATACGGAACTCATCTGCGATCCTGCGGAACGGAAAATCCGTTCCGCCGAGCGTAAACAGGAAGTCCGTGACCATCTTTTTTCCAAGGCGCTCGTCTGATTGCTTGAAGTAGACCTCTTCAAACCAGTCGCGAATAGCCTCGGGCGAAAGCAGGTCGTCGTAGTTTTTCGCGGTGCTGCGCATGGCTTCGGCGAGTGTTTCAATTTCGCGCTGTGGCTTGTGCTCGGGTGCTGAAAACAGGGTCAGTGTGCTTTTGTGTACTGGCCGCTTGTTCTCCCGGTTGACACGGCCCGCCGCCTGCACGCAGGAATCGAGCCCCGCCTCGGCCCGCCAGCCAACAGGGAAATCGACATCTACACCCGCCTCGATCAGGCTGGTGGCGATCAGCCGGCAGGCTTCTCCTGATTCCAGCCGCCGCCTTACTTCATCAAGAATGCGCCGCCGGTGGGTCGGATATTGGCGTGTGGTCAGGTGAACAATGCCCTCAAGCTCTTCTGCGCGCGCGGCCTGATAGAGTGCCAGCGCATGCTTGCGGCTGTTGACGATCACCAGCCCTTGCGATTCCCCGCGCATCGCGTCGATGAGTGCTGCATCGTCCATCTCGCCACCACGCCTGATATTGGCGCGGCGAAGTTCGCGGGCCAGTCCGGCAGGATCGGGCGCAAGCTCCCGATCAGCCAGCGACAGCCCCCATTCCCTGAGTTGCTTGCTGTCGAATGCCGGTTGCGTGGCCGTGCAGAAGACGATGGTGCAGCCATAGTGCGTGGCCAGCGTGTCGAGCATGCGCAGCGCCGGCAAAAGCAGCTTGCGTGGGAGGCATTGCGCCTCATCCAGAATAATGATGGAGCCGGTGATGTTGTGCAGCTTGCGGCAGCGTGAGGGGCGGGCGGCAAACAGGCTTTCGAAAAGCTGAACATTGGTGGTCACGACAATGGGTGCCGCCCAGTCTTCCATGGCCAGTCGCAGCCGGTCGCGCTGCTCCGAGCCGTATTTTTCCTCCTCGATCGAGGCGTGGTGCTCCAGAACGACATCATCGAATATCCTGCGGAAGATGCCTGCCGTCTGCTCGATGATCGAAGTGTAGGGAATTGCGTAGATGATGCGCCTGTGTCCGTGCCGTGCGGCGTGATCCAGCGCAAACCCCATCGATGCCAGCGTCTTGCCGCCTCCGGTGGGTACGGTCAGGGTGAACAGGCCGGGGGCAAGCGCGGCCTCTGCCCGAACGTGGGAAAGAATCTCTCTGCGCAGACGGTTCAGTCTGCATTCGCCGGAGAAGCTGGCTATATGTGCATCGAAAGCGGCGGTCAGATCGGGCAGAATGTCAGCGAAAGCCGGCCACGCCCGATCATGCTGGCGATTCTCGATTTTGTCATAAAAGCCTTCCGTATCGCGGAAATCGGCATCCACGAGGCATGAGAAGATCATGCGGATGGCGACGGAGAAGTCGAAGCCTGCATGCGCCGGCCTCATGCGTGCCATGATTTCCCGTGCCGCGGGCTCGAAGTCTGGCCTCTGAGCCTCAATAATGTCCTTTGAGATCCGATCCCTGTCGTTTTTGATGCGATGTTCAAAACTTGCGGCGGAGGCGTTGTGACGATCCGGCAGTCCTGCGTGATGGCCAAGAATGGTATAGGCCAGCGCCTCGGCGACAAGACGCATCTGTTTTGGAACACGGTCGAGCAGCAGGCGCGCACCCGCAGTGGAGTGGGTGACTTCAACTTTCTCGCCTCGCAACACGCGGTCGAAGTCCGGCGTGTATTTGCCGAAATCGTGAAACCGGGCGGCCAGCTCTGCCGCCGCGCCAAGGCCAAGAGGTGTGGCGCGTTCTTTGGCAAGGCGGGCGCAGGCCTCATGGTGGTCTTCCAGCAACTGCCAGTCGCTGCGATCGGCCTTTGTGCCCGAATGGGCGTAGTATTTTACTGTCATCGTCCCTCTGCGATGATGGCGAGCAATCGCGCGCATCAATCCGAGGTTGCGCCATTTGGGTGGGCGATGACAAGTGGAGCGCCTGCACGTACGACAATAGTTTTCTGGCCACCAAATTCCTGAACTTGTCCTATGGTGCGCTGCGCGGCTTTGCGCTAGAAGCCGGCATTTCGCCTATACAAGGTTCCGTGGAGTTGGACATAATGCTGAGAGGCTCGCTTACCGCGCTCGTTACGCCGTTCGATCAGGACGGGCGTTTCGACGAGAAAGCCTTTCGCAACCTTGTTGAATGGCAGATAGCGGAAGGAACGACAGGCCTCGTGCCGGTCGGCACCACTGGCGAGTCGCCCACGCTCTCGCATGAAGAACATCGCCGGGTGATCGAGGTCTGCGTCGAGGTGGCGAAGGGGCGGGTGCCTGTCGTTGCCGGAGCCGGGTCGAACAACACGAAGGAAGCCATCGGACTGGCCAGCCACGCCGAAAGCGTCGGTGCGGATGCCGTTCTGGTGGTCACGCCCTATTACAACAAGCCCACGCAGCGCGGGCTCTACGAGCATTTCGCGGCTGTGGCGCGGGCGACCAGCCTGCCGATCATCATCTACAACATTCCGCCGCGCTCGGTCATCGACATGACACCGGAAACCATGGGCCGTCTGGCGCATGATTTCCCGAACATCGCCGGGGTGAAGGACGCGACCGGCAAGGTCGAGCGCGTCTCGGAGCAGCGCGCCACCTGCGGCAAGGATTTCATCCAGCTTTCAGGCGAGGATGCCTCGGCGCTCGGCTTCAACGCGCATGGCGGTGTCGGCTGCATATCCGTCACCTCCAATGTCGCGCCGCGCCTGTGCGCCGAGTTTCAGCAGGCCACGCTTTCCGGCGACAGCGCCCGCGCGCTGGAATTGCAGGACCGGCTTTTGCCGCTGCACAAGGCGATCTTCGTCGACACCGGCGTGGCCGGAGCGAAATATGCGCTGTCGCGGCTTGGCCGGATCGCCAACGTCGTCCGCTCCCCGCTGGTGACGGCCGAGCCGGAAACCGAAGCGAAGATCGAGGCGGCAATGAAAAGCGCCGGCTTGATAAACTGAGGCCGATGCGCCATCTGTGCGCATTATGAGCCAGAACCGGAAAGCAGATCCCAACAACAAGGTCGCCGCGGAAAACCGCAAGGCGCGCTTCTCCTATGAGGTGCTCGATACGCTCGAAACCGGACTGGTTCTGAGCGGCACCGAGGTGAAGTCGCTGCGCGGTGGCCAGGCGAACATCCAGGAATCCTACGCCTCGGTGGAGGGTGGGGAGCTGTGGCTTATCAATTCCTATCTGCCGGAATATCTGCAGGCCAATCGCTTCAACCATGAGCCGCGCCGCCGCCGCAAGCTGCTGGTGTCAAAGCGGGAACTGGCACGGCTGGCGCAGAGCGTCGAGCGCGAGGGCATGACGCTGGTGCCGCTGAAAATCTATTTCAACGATCGCGGCCGCGCCAAGCTGCTGCTGGCCGTGGCGCGCGGCAAGAAGCTGCACGACAAGCGCGAGACCGAAAAGCAGCGCGACTGGAACCGCGAGAAGAGCCGCCTGCTCAAGGAGCGGAGCTGAGGCCGCAGGGCAGCCAAAGCTCTGCCGGCCAGTCTCTTCGGCTTTGAATCTATTTGCCCAGAAACGCGGCTATGTCTCTGAATACGCTGACGAACATGTCTTCCGTCAGCACACCGGTATTGGTGTTGTAGCGCGAGCAGTGATAGCTTGAGAACAGGGTAAAGCCACTGATCTCGTGGCGCCCGCCATGCTTGAACGGATACGCCGCCACCCGGCCGCCCAGCGTGCGCACCATCGACTGATGGGCGATGGAGCCCAGTGCCAGAACGGCGCTGAGGTTCGGAAAGCTTTCGATGGTGGGAATGAGAAAGCTGCGGCAGGTTGAGATTTCGGGGCCTGTCGGCTTGTTCTGGGGCGGTACGCAGCGCACGGCATTGACGATCGCCGTATCGATCAGTTGCAGGCTGTCATCGGGCCTTGCTTCGAAGCGGCCGCGGGCCATGCCGAATCGGATCAGCGTGGAATAGAGAAGATCGCCGGCATAGTCGCCGGTGAAGGGGCGCCCCGTGCGGTTGGCACCGCGCAGGCCGGGCGCAAGCCCGACAATGAGAAAGCGCACCGCTTCCCGCCCCTGCGGGGGCAGGAACGGCGGTACGGGAGCGTTGAACCAGTCTGGTTCCCGCGCGCGCCATTCTGCGATGAAATCATGAAGACGGGGGCACAGCGGACAGTTGCGGTCCGGATCGGTCACAGCCAGCATTGTCGCCACGCTCAGTCGTCGTCTTCCTCATCCTCGTCGGCATGAGCAAGTTCAGCGCGGCGAACCGCCTGTTCTCTGCCGACCTCGCTCTTCAGCGTCATAAGGTCGATGAAATGATCGGCCTGCCGGCGCAGTTCGTCGGAGATCATCGAGGGCTGGGATGCCATGGTGGAGACGACGGAAACCTTGCGTCCGCGCCGCTGCAACGCTTCAACGAGCGTGCGGAAATCGCCGTCACCGGAGAAGATCACATAGTGATCGACCACATCGGCAAGCTCGAGGGCATCGACGGTCAGCTCGATGTCCATGTTGCCCTTGATCTTGCGGCGTCCCGCCGCATCGGTGAATTCCTTGGCCGGTTTGGTGACGACCTTGTAGCCATTGTAATCCAGCCAGTCGATCAGCGGACGGATCGACGAATATTCCTGATCTTCCACCAGTGCGGTGTAATAGTAGGCACGAAGAAGATATCCGCGTTTCTGGAAGCTCGACAGTAATTTGCGATAATCTATATCGAAGCCGAGTGAACGCGATGTTGCGTAAAGATTTGCTCCGTCGATGAAGAGAGCAATCTTCTCCCGAGGATCGAACATGGAAAATATCCTTGTGGCAAATATAAAAAAGAAGATGAAACAAGCATCGACTGCATCTTTCAACGATGCGCCCGAGCCCCTGCCCATCCAAAAGAGCTATTCCTCCAAATAGCGTCAGCTTCGTGGCAGTCCAATGCTGTTTCCGTATAAATTGCTCACAAGTTTGTGGCACCTGCGTTGCAGCGTTCAAGGGCATGGCTTGTGTTTTTCCGGCATCCGGGTTAATGAGCGCGCCTGTTTTCCGTCAAATCCTTCGCATGAAAGGGGCATCCAATGGCCCGCGTCACCGTTGAAGATTGCATCGACAAGGTCGATAACCGCTTTGAGCTGGTCCTGTTGGCCGGTCATCGTGCCCGCCTGATCAGCCAGGGTGCGCAGATCACCGTTCCGCGCGACAACGACAAGAATCCCGTCGTTGCGCTGCGCGAAATCGCCGAGGAAACCCTTTCCCCGGGTGACCTCAAGGAAGATCTGATCCACTCGCTTCAGAAGCATGTCGAGGTCGATGAGCCGGAGGCCGAGGCCGTCGCAGTTCAGACGGGCGAGCTTCTTGCAGAGGCTACCGACGAGCCGGAAGAGAACATCACGTTCGACCGCATGTCGGAAGAGGATCTGCTGGCCGGCATCGAAGGCCTTGTCGCACCGGAAAAAAGCGACGATTTCTGACCCTTAGAGGCGAGACCGGCTCTTTCGCCGGCGCTTATTCGCAGCTATCTATGACATGCGTCGCGGTGTTCGCGGCGCATGTTTTATTTTTTGTTGCGAGAGTGCGCCCATGATGCGTCAGTATGAGCTTGTCGAGCGCGTCCAGCGCTACAAGCCGGACGTCAATGAGGCTCTGCTCAACAAGGCCTATGTCTACGCCATGCAGAAGCATGGCCACCAGAAGCGCGCTTCGGGCGATCCTTACTTTTCGCATCCTCTCGAAGTTGCGGCGATTCTCACCGACATGCGGCTTGACGAGGCGACCATTGCCGTCGCTCTCCTGCATGACACGATCGAGGATACGACCGCCACCCGCGCCGAGATCGACGAACTGTTCGGTCCCGAAATGGGTAAGCTCGTCGAGGGGCTGACCAAGCTCAAGAAACTCGATCTGGTTTCCAAGAAGGCTGAGCAGGCGGAAAATCTGCGCAAGCTTCTGCTGGCTATTTCGGAGGACGTGCGCGTTCTTCTGGTCAAGCTGGCTGACCGGCTCCACAACATGCGCACCCTTGGCCATATGCGCGAGGACAAGCGCCTGCGCATCGCCGAGGAAACGATGGAGATCTATGCGCCGCTGGCCGGACGCATGGGCATGCAGGAAATGCGCGAAGAGCTGGAAGAACTGGCCTTCCGCTACATCAATCCTGAAGCGCACCGCATGGTCACCCAGCGGCTGGCCGAGATTTCGGAGCGGGCCAAAGGCGTTCTGTCCGACATCGAAAAGGCGCTGTCGGAACTGTTCGGGAAATATGACATCAAAGCTGACGTCACCAGCCGTCAGAAGAAGCCGTGGTCCGTCTTCCGCAAGATGGAAACCAAGGCGCTGTCCTTCGAGCAGCTCTCCGACATATTCGGCTTCCGCGTCGTGGTGGACAAGATCGAGGATTGCTATCTGGCGCTGGGTGCCATCCACACCACATGGTCGATGGTGCCCGGCCGCTTCAAGGATTACATCTCGACGCCCAAGCAGAACGGCTACCAGTCGATCCACACCACGATCGTGGGGCCGTCGCGCCAGCGTGTCGAATTGCAGATCCGCACACTCTCCATGAACGAAGTGGCGGAGTACGGCGTGGCCGCGCACTCCATCTACAAGGATGGAACCTCGAAGAACGGGGCAGGGAGGGACGTTTCCAGCGAAACCAGCGCCTATGCCTGGCTGCGGCGTACTATCGAGCAGCTTTCGGAAGGCGACAATCCCGAAGATTTCCTTGAGAACACCAAGCTGGAGCTGTTTCAGGATCAGGTGTTCTGCTTCACGCCAAAGGGCATGGTCATCGCTCTGCCGCGCGGGGCGACGCCTATCGACTTCGCCTATGCGGTGCATACCGATGTCGGCGACAGCTGCGTCGGCGCCAAGGTCAATGGCCGCATCATGCCGCTGATGACCGAGCTGAAGAACGGAGACGAGGTCGAGATCATCCGCTCCAAGGCGCAGGTTCCGCCGGCGGCGTGGGAATCGATCGTCGTGACTGGCAAGGCGCGTTCCGCCATTCGCCGCGCGACCAAGAACGCCATTCGCAAACAGTATTCCGGCCTTGGCATGCGCATTCTCGAGCGCGCCTTCGAGCGCACCGGCAAGCCTTTTACCAAAGAAAGCCTGAAGCCGGTGCTGCCGCGGCTGGCGCGCAAGGATATCGAAGACGTGCTCTCGTCTGTGGGGCGGGGCGAGCTGTCCTCGGCCGATGTCATCAAGGCGGTGTTCCCCGACTACAAGGACGAGCGTGTCACCACGCCGGTTCCGAAGCAGCGCGAGGAAGGCTGGTCCCGCATCCGCAACGCCGCCGGCATGATTTTCCAGATGCCGGGGCGTTCTTCCCGCAAGGGCAAGAGCCAGCCAAAGGATGATGCCTTGCCGATCCGGGGCGTGCGCGGCGATCTGCCGGTGACCTTTGCGCCGGAAGGCGCGGTGCCCGGCGATCGCATCGTCGGCATCATCCAGCCCGGAGCGGGCATCACCATCTACCCGATCCAGTCGCCGTCGCTGACCGCCTTTGACGATCAGCCCGAACGCTGGATCGACGTGCGCTGGGATATCGACGAGAACAACCGCGAGCGTTTCCCCGCCCGCATCTCGGTCACGGCCATCAATGCGCCGGGTTCGCTTGCCGATATCGCGCAGGTGGTTGCATCGAACGACGCCAACATTCATACGCTGTCGATGGTTCGCACCGCACCCGATTTCACAGAGATGCTGATCGACATCGAAGTGTGGGACGTGAAGCATCTGAACCGGCTGCTATCGCAGCTCAAGGAGAATGGCAGTGTCAGCACTGCGCGCCGGGTGAATGGCTGACCGCTGCAGCAACCTGTCTGAAACGGAATTCGAGACCAGATGAATACTGCCGAAGTGCTTGATGTTTTCCGCTCCGCCGGCGCCGTGCTGGAGGGTCATTTCATTCTCACCTCCGGCCTGAGAAGCCCCGTCTTCCTGCAGAAGGCACGCGTGTTCATGCATGCCGACAAGACCGAGAAGCTGTGCAGGGCGCTGGCGGATCGTATCCGCGCCGAGGTTGATGGCAGGATCGACTATGTGGTCGGGCCTGCGATCGGCGGGCTGATCCCGGCTTACGAGACCTCGCGCCATCTGGGCGTGCCGGCCATCTGGGTGGAGCGCGAGCAGGGCGTGTTCAGGCTGCGCCGCTTCGAGATGGAGAAGGGTGCGCGCGTCGTCATCGTGGAGGACATCGTCACCACCGGCCTGTCGATCCGCGAGACCATCACCTGTCTGCGCGATCTGGGTGCCGAGGTTGTGGCCGCCGCATGCATCATCGATCGTTCGGCCGGCAAGACCGATGTCGGCGTGCCGCTGATCGCACTGGCCGAATATGAGGTGCCGGCCTATCCGGCGGACGCGCTGCCGCCCGAGCTTGCCGCCATTCCCGCGGTGAAGCCGGGCAGCCGCAACATCTGATACGCCATGATTATCGGCATCGGCAGCGACCTGATCGATATCCGCCGGGTGGAGAAGTCGCTCGAACGTTTCGGCGAGCGCTTCATTCAGCGTGTGTACACCGATATCGAGCAGGCCCGCTCCGAGGCACGGCGCGGCCGCGCGGCCTCCTACGCCAAGCGGTTCGCCGCCAAGGAGGCCTGCGCCAAGGCGCTGGGCACGGGCATTTCCCATGGCGTGTTCTGGCGTGACATGGGCGTAGTCAATCTGCCCGGTGGCAAACCCACCATGGCGCTGACCGGCGGTGCGGCCGTGCAATTGGCGAAGATGCTGCCGCCCGGACACGAGGCAGCCATTCATCTGACCATCACTGACGATTATCCGCTTGCTCAGGCTTTCGTGATCATCGAGGCATTGCCGGCTCGGCAGGGACTGCAAGGCCGGGCGGACGGTTCGCCGCCATAACGCCACATTGATCGTGCCTCACGCGCTGGTGTGCGTTTTACCCGGGCGTTGCTCCCGGCGCGTTCAACCCTTATAGAACCAACGCATGAACGAGGACGACATGAGCGTGGCGGATAAATCCCAGAAGAAATCGGGCGGACTTGGCGAAACCTTCAGCGTCATCGTCCAGGCGCTTCTTCTGGCGCTTGTCATCCGTACGCTGCTGTTCCAGCCGTTCTCCATTCCGTCCGGTTCCATGCGCCCGACGCTGCTGGAGGGTGACTATCTTTTCGTCACCAAGTGGTCCTACGGCTATTCGCGCTATTCGCTGCCGTTCTCGCCCAACCTGTTCTCGGGCCGCATCTGGGGTGGGGAGCCGGAGCGTGGCGATGTGCTGGTCTTCAAGTTCCCGCCGAACCCTTCCATCGACTACATCAAGCGCGTCGTCGGTCTGCCGGGCGACAAGGTTCAGATGCGTGGCGGCCAGCTGTTTATCAACGATGTCGCGGTGCCGCGCGAGAAGGTCGGCCAGATCGACAATCCCGACATCACCGAAGTTTCCCGCCCGGTCGACGTCTATCGCGAGACGCTGCCAAATGGCGTAAGCTACGACACGCTGGATCTGACGCCGAACGGTATCGGCGACGATACGCGCGAGTTCATCGTGCCCGACGGCCATTATTTCATGCTGGGCGACAACCGCGACAATTCCGCGGACAGCCGTTTCAGCGTCGGCTTCGTGCCCTACGACCATCTGGTCGGCCGCGCCAACATCATCTTCTTCTCGATTGCCGGGGGCGCCAGCCCGCTGGAAATCTGGAAGTGGCCGAGCGAGGTGCGTTTCGGCCGCCTGTTCGACTTCATCCGCTAGTTCCATGGTCGCCCCGAAGAGGTTGAGCGCCGAACAGCTTGCCGAAGCGGTTCGGGAGCGAACCGGCCACACATTCCGCGACCCGCAGCGCCTGCAACGGGCGCTGACCCATGCCAGCGCGCGCAGCGCCCATGCCGGTCTCGATTACGAGCGCTTTGAATTTCTTGGCGACCGGGTGCTGGGGCTGGTGGTGGCCGATATGCTGCTTGCCGCCTATCCTGACGCCGTGGAAGGCGAGCTTTCCCTGCGTCTGAATGCGCTGGTCAATGCCGAGGCGCTTTCCGAAATCGCCGAGGAAATCGGGCTCACCGAGCTGATCCGGGCGGGCGCTGATGTGCGCAATCTGGCCGAGCGCAAGCGCGTCAATCTGCGCGCGGATGCGCTGGAATCGCTGATCGCCGTTCTTTATCTCGATGGCGGGCTGGAGGCCGCGCGCGCCTTCATTCATCGCTATTGGAAGCCGCGGTCTCAGGCCATGGCCAGAGCGAAGCGCGACCCCAAGACGGAATTGCAGGAATGGGCCCATCAGGCCGCATCGGCCACGCCATCCTACAAGGTGGAAGGTCGCGAGGGGCCGGATCACGATCCGGTGTTCACCGTCAGCGTCGCGGTCGGAAAATTTGCCCCGGCGCAGGGACGGGGCCGGTCGAAGCGCGAAGCCGAGCAGGCGGCTGCAACCGCCTTGCTGGTGCGTGAAGGAGTGTGGGCTGATGAAGGACATGCAGCATGAGCGAAACTGAGAATGTGCCCGCCACCCGTTCCGGTTTCGTGGCGCTGATCGGCGCGCCGAATGCCGGCAAGTCCACGCTTGTCAATCAGCTGGTCGGCACCAAGGTATCCATCGTCACGCATAAGGTGCAGACGACGCGCGCTCTGGTGCGCGGCATCGCCACCTATCATGCCGCGCAGATCGTGTTCATCGACACGCCCGGCATCTTCAAGCCGCGCCGCCGGCTGGATACGGCCATGGTCACCACCGCATGGGGCGGGGCGAAGGATGCCGATGTCGTGCTGGTGCTGATTGATGCCGAACGCGGCATCAAGGGCGACGCCGATGCGCTGCTCGATCGTCTGGCCGATGTGCGCCAGCCGAAAATTCTGGTGCTCAACAAGGTCGATCGCGTCAAGCGGGAGAACCTGCTGGCGCTGGCCTCCGCTGCCAACGAGCGTGTCGCTTTCGAGCGCACCTTCATGGTTTCCGCGCTCACTGGCTCCGGTTGCGAGGACCTGCTCGATTATCTGGCCGAAAAGCTGCCGGCCGGGCCGTGGTATTATCCGGAAGACCAGATTTCGGATCTGCCGATGCGCCAGCTTGCCGCCGAGATCACGCGCGAAAAGCTCTATCTGCGCCTGCATCAGGAGCTTCCCTATTCCTCTCACGTCGAGACGGAGCGATGGGAGGAGAAGAAGGATGGCTCTGTGCGCATCGAGCAGGTGATCTATGTCGAACGCGACAGCCAGAAGAAGATCGTTCTCGGTCACAAGGGCGAAACCATCCGCGCGATCGGCGAAAGTTCGCGCAAGGAGATCGGCGAAATCCTCGATCAGAAGGTGCATCTGTTCCTGTTCGTGAAGGTCCGCGAGAACTGGGGCGACGACCCGGAGCGCTACCGTGAAATGGGTCTGGATTTCCCGCATTGACGGGCTGCGCTTGATTTCGCCTGCGAAGCGGTGAAAAGCTCCCGCCATGGAATGGAGAGACGAGGGAATCATTCTCGGAACCCGCAGGCATGGCGAAACCAGCGTCATCCTCGAAGTGATGACGCGCACGCACGGCCGGCACATGGGCATGGTGCGCGGCGGGCGTTCGCGTCGGTTGCAGCCGGTTCTCCAGCCCGGCAACCGCGTCGACCTGATCTGGCGGGCGCGGCTTGACGAGCATCTGGGCACATTTCAGGCAGAGGCGCTGGAAATGAATGCGGCGCGGCTGATGGACAGCGCCGTGGCCGTCTACGGGATCCAGCTTGTCGCCGCGCATCTGCGCCTGCTGCCGGAGCGGGATTCCCATGGCACGCTCTACGAGGCGCTCATGGTCATGGTCGAGCATCTTGCCGACCCCGAGGCCGCGGGCGAACTTCTCGCACGCTTCGAGCTTTTTGTGCTGGAGGAACTGGGCTTTGGCCTTGATCTCAGCGAATGCGCCGCCACCGGCGCGCGCGCAGAACTCGTCTATGTCTCTCCGAAATCCGGCCGCGCGGTGTCGCGCGAGGCGGGCCTGCCCTGGCACGACAGAATGCTGGCGTTGCCTGCCTTTCTTGAACAGGGCCCGGGCCGCCGTGCCGACGAGGCGGCTCTCGAAGACGCGTTTCGTCTCTCCTCCTATTTCCTCAACCGCCATGTCTATGAACCGCGCGGCATCGAGCCCCCAGATGCGCGTGCCGGTTTCCTGACGGCGCTGCGCCGGCATTTCGCTGCCGCAAGGGCGCTGAACGGAGGCACAGCCGCATGAGATCCGCACGGCATATCGTCCGTGGCGGCTTCTCACCGAACTAAGGGGCGCTCATGTACGAGCTTGCAATCATTGCCGTCATCGTTCTCTTCGTAATCGCCGCGAGACAGCAAAAGCGGCTGAACCGCTTCGAGGCGGACCTCGTTGCACTGCGTAAGTCTTATGAGCAAGGTGCCCGGCCGGTCGTTGCCGCCGTGGAGGCAGCCAGTACGCCTTCCGTTTCGGGGCCTGCCGAACCGCTTTCGGTGGAAGAGCCGGTTGAAGCAGGGGAGGCAGTTCCTCCCGAAACGGACGATACCATCGAAGACGCCGATGGACCGTGGGTAAAGACAGCCGTAGCGGCGAATGCAGAGGCTGAGGACGTCGCTGCGTCGCCAGTTCCAGAAAAGGCCAGACGCGACATAGAAACTGCGCTCGGCACGCGCTGGGCCGTCTGGGTCGGCGGTGTCGCACTGGCGCTCGGCGGGCTGTTCCTGGTGCGCTACACCATCGAGGCCGGCATATTCGGTCCCCGCGTGCGCCTCACCATGGCAGCCCTGTTCGGCATGCTTCTCGTCGCGGCGGGCGAATTCGTGCGCCGCCGGGGCTGGAAGGTGCCGGTGGCCGGCGCTGCCGCTGCCTACATACCGGCGATACTGACTGCCGCCGGCGCATTCACCCTGTTCGGCGCGCTCTTTGCCGCCCATGCCGTCTATGGCTTCCTCGGGGCGGCAAGCGCCTTCTTCCTGCTGGGAATTATCGCGGTCGCAACCATAGTCGCGGCGCTCGTCCACGGACAGGCGCTCGCCGGCATCGGCCTGTTCGGCGCGCTGGCGACGCCTGCTCTGGTGTCCAGCCAGTCACCCAACGCCTGGGCGCTGTTCGGCTATCTGGCAATCGTTCTGGTTGCGGCCGCCATCATCGCGCGCATGCGCCGCTGGCGCTTTCTCATCTCGGCGGTTTGCGTCGGCACAGGCATCTGGACGCTGCTCTACCTTGGAACCGTCCCGGTTCAGGCCCCCATGGTCGTCACCGTGTTCAGCGCCGTGGTCCTTGCCGTTCTGGTCTTCATCTGGCTTTCCGGGCCGGCGGACGAAGACGACAGGGCGGACCTGGTGTCCATCATCCCGGCCTTCTTTGCCGGCGTGACCTCTCTTTTCATGTTTGTTCTTGCCAGTGCCAGCCCATGGCAACCGGCATTCATCGTGGCGATGATGGTCGTGGCCGCGTTCTGGCGTCCTGCATCCGTCGCGACCCTTCATGCCGCCGGTATCGTCACCGTGCTTGCTTCCATTCAGATGATGCCGGTCTTCGACCTCTATGCCGGATGGTCCGCAGGCCCGGTCATGATCGACGGGGTGGCGCGCATGGTGCGGGGCGGCTTTACCCTGCCGGTCAGCCTGTTCCTCGGACTGCTGTTCCTCGCGGCTGGTTTTGTTGCCGCGCGCCGCCATCTGCTGCGATCGCCATGGTTGTCCGCCACATGGGTTTTCTGGGCCGTGACTGTGCCGCTGATGCTTCTTGTGTCGTCGTGGGTGACATTCGGCAACATCGATCAGGATTACCTGCGTGCTGGCGTGGCCTTGCTTCTGTGCCTTGGCTTCGTGGCTGCCGGAGAATGGCTGGCGCGCGCCGAACGGCCGCCGCTGACCGGCGGCGCGGCGGTCTCCTGTGCGCTTGCGGGAGCAACGGCGGCTGCGCTGCTGTTCCTCCACATGGGCTTCGGTTCCGGCATGACCACGGTGCTGGCCGGTGCTTTTGCCGTGATCCCGGCTCTGGCCACACGTCACCGTTCTTATCCGGTGCTGGGCTGGCTTTCCGCAGCGGCCCTCGTCACCGCGCTCGCCCGCGTGGCGTTCGATCCGACCATCGTGGGAACTGAGTTCCTGTCGCGCACGCCGGTGTTCAACTGGCTGCTGCCCGGCTATGGCGTGCCTGCTCTGGCATTCGGCTTTGCTGCCTGGCAGCTTGCCCGCACCACCGCCGGGCGTCCACGCCTGATCATGGAGGCCGGCTCCGCGCTGTTCGCGCTGCTGACTGTGGCCATGCTGGTGCGCCACGCCATGCATGATGGGGTGATCTCCTCCGGCGCGCCGACACTTGCTGAACAGGCGATCTACACGCTGATCGCGCTTGGCGCCGGCGGCATTCTCATCTCGCTCGACATGCGTTCGCCGAGTTCCGTCCTGCGTGTCGGATCGCTGGCGGCCGGCGTGGTGTCGGCGCTGTTCATCTGCGGCCAGCATTTCATTGCCCTCAACCCGCTGGTCACCGACGAGTCGACCGGGCGCATTCCGGTGTTCAACCTCCTGTTTCTCGCCTATCTCCTGCCGGCCGTTGCGGCCTTCGCGCTGGCCTGGTATGCGCGCGGCAAGCGCCCCAAATGGTACTCGGCGATGCTGGCGCTGCTCGGCGCGCTGCTTGCCTTCGCCTATGCCACCCTGTCGGTGCGTCGCCTGTTCAAGGGCGAGTACATTGCCTGGTGGAGCGGCATGGAGCAGGTGGAAACCTATTCCTATTCG
Organism: Aquamicrobium sp. YD-1-mutant5; assembly: GCF_059509755.1. NCBI lineage: Bacteria > Pseudomonadati > Pseudomonadota > Alphaproteobacteria > Hyphomicrobiales > Phyllobacteriaceae > Aquamicrobium > Aquamicrobium sp. YD-1-mutant5. Next base: position 128,099 of record NZ_JCAKKP010000007.1, on the reverse strand, counting down.
GCACTGTGGCTGGCAATGGGCGTGGTTCTGCTGGTCGCCGGCGTGCGCTTCGGCTCGCAGGTGCTGCGCATCGCATCGGCCGCGCTGATTTCGATTGCGGTGCTCAAGGTATTCCTGTTCGATATGTCCGAACTGGAAGGTGTGCTGCGGGCCCTGTCCTTCATCGGACTTGGCGGGGTGCTGATCGGCATCGGCCTGTTCTATCAGCGTCTGCTGACGCGCTCGGCGGCAGCGGGGCGCAGCGAGGTCTGAAGCAATGGCTCTCGAACTCTATGCCCATCCGTTTTCCTCCTTCTGTCAGAAGGCGCTCATTGCACTCTACGAAAATGGAACTGCGTTCGACTATGTGATGCTGTCGCCGGAAAACCCTTCGGCGATGGAAAGACTGCAATCGCTGTGGCCGGTGGCGAAGTTTCCGATGCTCATGGATGAAGGCAAGCCCATACATGAGGCCACCATCATCATCGAGCATCTGCAGGCTTTTCACTCCGGCCCGGTGCGGCTCATACCGGAGGATCCGAAGCTTGCCGTAGAGGTTCGCTTCATGGACCGCTTCTTCGACAACTACATTTCCACGCCGCAGCAGAAGCTGGTCCTCGACGTGCTGCGCGCGCCCGGCGAGCGCGACCCGAAGGGCGTGGAAGATGCAAAGCGTATGCTGGAAAAGGCCTATGGCTGGCTGGACGGCCACATGGCCGGCCGGCAGTGGGCCGCCGGTGACGGCTTCAGCCTTGCCGACTGTGCGGCCGCACCTGCGCTGTTCTACGCGGACTGGTCGCATCCGATCCCGGATCAGTTCGCGAATGTACGCGCCTATCGCCAGCGGCTGAACAAACGTCCGTCCTTTGCCCGCGCCATAGACGAGGCGCGCCCCTACCGCGCCTTCTTCCCGCTAGGCGCGCCTGACCGCGACTGAGCCGTTTCCGCGCAGCTTTTCCAGCGTGCTGAAGCGTTTCAGGAATGCTTCCTGCGCGAAGGTGACGGATCGTGGCGTCACGTCGAACCTGTCGGCGCTGATCCCGCGTGGCCGCCCGAAGAACTGGGCTGCCTCCGCCGTCGAAAAGCCGGCAAGCAGCGTCGCCTCGAAATAGGCGGCCACCTGATCGGCGCGCTTGATATCCCTGACAAGGCCGGCTGACAGAACGGCCGGCAGCGAAAAGCGCAGGTGGATCGCGCGTTGAAGCCGGTGCTCGCATTCCTTGTAGCCGCCGCCGACCACAGACTTGAAGGGCGAAATCATATCACCGATCACATATTCGGGCGCATCATGCAGCAGGGCCGCAAGCCGGGCCTCGGGCGAAGGTGTCCTGGCCTGAGCGCAGAAGATCGCCTCGACCAGCAATGAGTGCTGGGCCACCGAAAAGGCGTGAGAACCGATGGTCTGGCCGTTCCAGCGTGCCACCCGCGCCAGTCCGTGCGCTATGTCCGAAATCTCGATATCGAGCGGAGAAGGGTCGAGCAGGTCGAGCCGGCGGCCGGACAGCATGCGCTGCCAGGCACGCGCTGGTGCTCCGGCGCGGTCGGCCATCAGCCGTTCTCCGCAGCAGTCGCGCCTTCCGGGAAGGTGAATTTCGCCCAGCCGGGTATGGCAAGCGTGACCGGGATGCCATCGGCGAGGATTTCCCTGCCGTTGTCGATGGCGCTCTTCACCCGGTCGATCCGGGCAATTGCCAGACCCTGCTTGCCGGATACGGAACCCAGCGCGCCGACAGGCTTGCCTTCCACGGTAAGCTCCGTGCCGGGTGCGGGCAGGGGGGCATCGGCCGAAACGAGCAGGACGCGCCGCCGCGCCGTGCCGCGATGCTGCATGCGCGACACCACTTCCTGCCCCACATAGCAGCCCTTGCCAAAGCCGACACCGCTCATCTGATCGAGCAGCACGTCATGCGGGAAGGCGTCACCGAGCTGGAAGTCTGCGCCGCTTTCCGCCACTCCGCCGGCGATGCGCAACGCATGCCATGCGGCAAGATCGCCGCCGTCCCCGGAGCCTTGCTCCGCGCCATAAATGCGCACGACATCGCCTTGCGGAAAACGTGCATCGCGCAGTGATGTTGAATCAGTCTCTGAAGATGCTGAATCATTTTGCCATGCGACAGTTACAACCGCTTGTTCCGGTTTGGAAATTTCAGCCTTGGTGCGCAGCTTGTACATCAGCAGCCGGCGATGGAGGTCGGCGGCAACATCTGCCCGGCATTCGAGCCGGAACGCATCCGGCCCTGCGCGCGAGATCAGGAAATCGAACAAGATCTTGCCCTGTGGCGTCAGCAGCGCGCCGGGTTTGACCTCGCCATCCGCAAGGGACTCGACATCGACGGTGAGGATGTTCTGCAGGAAATGCTCTGCTTCGGGGCCGGCGACGGTGATGACGGCGCGATCTTCAAGACGGGCGATGGGCATGGACGGAAACGAGCCTTGAGTCTGCAAAGGATCGCCTCTAGGTAGTCCTCCCGTCGCGCGCCCGCAAGTCGGGGCACAGCCGCTACTGCCATTCCGGAGCCGCCGGGAGTTTCCTCCCGCTTCAGTCGCCGGCCACGAAGAACGCCCAGCGTCCCTCCGGCGTGATGCCGAGGCGATAGAAGATGTAGGCCCCGAACTGCTGCATGTCCTCGTAGTCGCCGGCGGTGACGATCTTGAACAGCTCGACCCGCTGGCGCGGATCCAGCTTTTCGAGCGGCACGGCGAAGAAATAGGGCCAGACATAGAGTTCCTGCGGCGTGCCGGCTTCCGTGTGCACGAAGCCGGCGCTCAGCACCTCTTCCATGATCGCCAGAATTTCCTGGCCCTCGCTGTCTCCCGACAGCCCCTTCAGGAATTCGATCGGATCGCCTTCGACTTCGGTGAGGGAAAGCTGTGTGCCACTGTCCCCGGTGCCGACCAGCGGCCTCAGCCTGTTGATGTCGCCGGTCTTGCAGGCTTCGAGAATGAGGCCGTGCATGCGCCGGACAGGTTCAGGCAGGCGCTGAAGATCGTAGATGATCTCCGGCAGGGGGGTGTCTCCGGTATTTTCGGCCTGCCCTTCGTCATCTTCGCCATCCTGTGAGGGCGATTGCGCGTCACCCGGCTTCTCCGCGTCGCCGGACGGCGGCTGGGAGGTGTGGATGGGATCGGGGATCGGGACCGTCGCGGGCGATGAGTCGTCCGAACCGGCTGGTGCGGAAAGAGGCGGAGGCAGTTCTTCGCGCTTGATCTCGCTGAGTGCAGAGGCCGATGGGATCGTTGCTACAAGTGCCGTGGTGGTCAGCACTGAAAGGCCCAGAGCGCATACGGCAAGCCTGAGCACAGAGGTCTTGCCGGAAAGTCGAAGTTTCAAGGTCCGCATCTCCATGTCCAGCCGGATGATGCCCCACCGCGCCAGTTGCGTCAAAGTCCGTATCGGCTTCGGGATAAGACTTGCAGATAAAGAAGCTGTGGGGAAGCGTATGGAGCGGGCTCTGGCCCGATACGATTCGGAAGCGGTATCAGTGACGCATGCGATGCGGCTCGAAAGCGCCGCCGATCACCTTTTCGCGCATCCGGTCCAGCATGCTCAGCGCCGCCTTCTCGCCATTGGCGCGCAGCATCTCGCAAAATGCAGTCTCCAGCGCGGCCTCGGCGATGATCTCAGGCTCGATACCGGCCGAAAGGCCTTCGGCCCAGGCTTCGTTATGGCTTTCGACGGCGGTCAGGCGTTTTTCTTCCCTGACGATGGCGTCGATGTCACTGATACTGTGTTCCATACGCAACACTCACCCTGTTCAAGCAACGATCCTTCAAATTAGGATCAAAGTTGAAACGTCCCTTTAATGTCCCATTAAGACTTCTAGCATGCCTTCCCGGATTTGTGCGGGCGCTTTGCCGGAAAAGTTAATGGTTTCCTAATTGCCGTAGCGCGAGGCGATGTCCCGGGTCAACGCCTCACCTTCCTTCATGTACCGATTGATGGCCGCCGTGGCCGAAGGCGTGCAGCTTTTGTAGGTTTCGCCGAAGCTGCGATAGCCCCGGTTGAAGGATGCGATGAAGCGCGCGCGCCGCTCCGGATCGGGATTTTCCGATTCGAGCAGCTTTTCCATGCTGTTGCGCCACTCCGAACCGTCCTCACCGCACAGATTGCGCAGGAAATGCAGCGAGCCGAATATTTCGGCAAGGCGCATGAGACCGGGCTCGAAAGGGGCTTCCGCAGCGGGGGCAGGCGTGGCCGCCAGCATGCACGACATGGAAAGGCAGACGGCAACGGAATGGACAAGGCGTTTCATGATGCTGCCTCGCCGGACAATATGTCGCGCACCGGCCTGATTCCGGCGAGCAGTTCCTCGGCCACTTCCATCACCGAAGCGGCCAGCGGCAGGGCGCGCATGTCGTCCAGCGAATAGAAGGCGGCACTTGCGGCATCGTCGCCCGCCACCGCTTCGCCACCCGCATAGGCGGCCGCGAACACGGTCAGACGATAGTCGACCGGATGGTTGTCGGAAGCGCCGTCGATGAAGATGGTGCGCACCGGCCTGTAGCCGGTTCCCTCCAGCGCTGTTTCTTCCACCAGCTCGCGGCGCGCAGCTTCTTCCGGCGTCTCGCCCGGCTCCTGCTTGCCGCCCGGAAAGGCATAAAGACCCTGAGAGGGCGCCCGGCCGCGCTTCACCAGCAGCACAGTGTCGCCGCGCATGAGCGCGACGGATACGGCTGGGATTTCCGGCAATGTCGTCATCTTGCCAATGTCATCATGTTGCAGCTGCGCCGAACTGTTCTTGTGGAAGGAGCGCCTGTGGCTGCTTTAGCGGTTGCACGCGCCCTGATCCATGCCCACCTTGGCAATACAGCAGAAAAAGGGTGCATTCATGTGCGGGCGCTTTGCGCTGACGGCAACCGCCGACCAGACCGCCGCTTTTCTCGGTGTCGGCGAGTTGCACGATTTTCCGGCGCGCTACAACATCGCGCCGACACAGCCGATCCTGATGGCGCTGGCGGCTCCCACGCGTCCGCCCGGCTCCAACCTGCCTGATCGCGAGGCTTTGCTGGTGCGTTGGGGGCTGATCCCTTCCTGGGTGAAGGATACGCGGAGCTTTCCCCTGCTCATCAATGCCCGCTCGGAGGAGGCGGCCACAAAACCCTCGTTCCGCACCGCGATGCGCCATCGGCGCGCTCTGGTGCCGGCCTCCGGTTTCTATGAGTGGAAACAATCCGGGACGGGGAAGGGGCAGGCTTACTGGCTGCGCCCGCGCGATGGCGGGCTCGTCGCTTTCGCGGCGCTGATGGAGCCTTACTCGGAGCCGGGCGGATCGGAGATCGATACGGGAGCCTTGCTCACCACTTCCGCCAATTCGGCAATTGCGCATATTCACCATCGCATGCCGGTCGTGATCGGGGAAAAGGACTTTGCGCGCTGGCTGGATTGCCGCACGCAGGAACCGAGGGATGTGGCCGATCTGATGAAGCCGGCCGATCCGGATTTCTTCGAAGCTGTCCCGGTCTCCAGTCTTGTCAACAAGGTGAGCAATACGGGGCCGGAAATACAGGAAGAAGTCAAAGAGCAGAAAGCTGTTCCCGAACAGGGGGAGCCTTCCAAAGACAAGTCCGGCCCGGAGAGCTCCGGCAACAAGAAACCGGGTGACGCGCAGATGTCATTATTTTGACCAGATAGTAAAAATCCGGCCATCATGCAGCTGCGCAAGCCTTCGCCATGATGAACGCCGTCAGGACCGCTGCGTGGCGGGCCTGAATAATCACGCCGGGCGCGGCGAGATAAACTTCTGGACCGGCTTCTTCTTCTTGGTCATGTGCATGAGCGCGGCTGCAACGGCTGCCGGGCCGATGGCGCGGTACTGATTTGCCAGAACCGGTCGTTCAGGTTGCTTTTGCTGCGGCTTTTTCGACATTTTTCTTCCCCGATGCCGAGATTAACTTGTACTTCCAGTAAATGATACCTGATTCCGTCGAAATAGTGGCGTGACGGTGCGTTCTTTTGGGCTTCTTTCAGGCTCTGATTACATGTTTAATAAAATCTTTCATTGTTGCCGCTGATGGGTGCCTGCCCTGCATTTTCGTCGGGCGTTGCGGCTTGACGGCAACAGAATCGAAGGCGATAAAGCCCGGATGAAGATGTCCTTCGCCATTTGTGGCATTTCAATTATTGGCTAGCCGCGCGCTGGCCCGGACGTTTTCGCCCCATCTTCCTTTCAGATCGGACAAACGACCCGGCCAGCAGGCTGAAGGGCAACCGCGTGTCTGATTGAACCGGCGATGCCGGGAAGGAGAAGAATGTCTGCAACAGCCAGTGGCCTGCGCCTGACCAACACGCTCACCCGCACGAAGGAGGATTTTTCTCCGATCGATGCCTCGAACGTGCGCATGTATGTGTGCGGCCCGACCGTCTATGACTTCGCCCATATCGGCAATGCGCGCCCGGTCATCGTCTTCGATGTGCTCTACCGGCTGCTGCGTCACGTCTACGGCGCGGATCACGTCACCTATGTGCGCAACATCACCGACGTGGACGACAAGATCAACGCGCGCGCCCTGCGCGATTTCGGCGACGATATCGCCGCCGGCCGCCTCACCCTCAACGAGGCCATCCGCAAGGTGACGGAAAAGACCGCCGACCAGTTCCACAAGGACGTGAAGGCGCTCGGCTGCCTGCCGCCCAATTTCGAGCCGCGCGCGACCGAATTCGTCCAGCCCCGCGAGGACGGGCGTACCGACATGATCGGCCTGATTCAATCTCTCATCGAACGGGGCCATGCCTATGAAGCGGCAGGGGAAGTCCTGTTCGACACGGCCTCCATGCCGGATTACGGCGAACTCTCGAAGCGCCCTCTGGACGAGCAGCAGGCGGGTGCGCGCATCGCCGTCGACACGCACAAGAAGAACCCGCAGGACTTCGTGCTGTGGAAGCTTTCCTCGCCCGAGGAACCCGGTTGGGAGAGCCCGTGGGGCCAGGAGGCGTGGACAGCCGCAGGCTGGACGGGGAAACCGAAGGGCCGGCCGGGCTGGCACATCGAGTGCTCGGCCATGTCCTCGGCCTATCTCGGCGAGATCTTCGATATTCACGGTGGCGGGCTCGATCTGATCTTTCCGCACCATGAGAACGAGATTGCCCAGTCACGCTGCGCGCACGGCACGTCCGTCATGGCCAATTACTGGATGCACAACGGCTTCCTGCAGGTCGAAGGGCAGAAGATGTCGAAGAGCCTCGGCAACTTCTTCACCATCCGCGAACTGCTGGAAACCGATAGCTTCGGTGGCCGCGAATGGCCGGGCGAGGTGCTGCGGCTGGCCATGCTGATGACGCATTACCGCGAGCCGATCGATTTCGCCGTGCGCAAGCTGGAGGAAGCGGAAAACACGCTGCGCAAATGGAAACGCGCCGCCGATCTGGCTTCCGCTTCCGCCGTAGAAATTCCGGCCGAAGTGGTTGCCGCGCTGTCGGACGACCTCGCGACCTATTCTGCCTTCCAGTTTCTGACGCAGCTGGCGGGAGACGCAATCGATGGCAATGAAAGCGCCGCCGCTTCGCTGCGTGCCGCACTTGAGTTTCTCGGCTTCGATGTCAGTGCCGAAGTGGACAAGGCGGCCGTGGATGAGGCGATTGCCGCCCGCCTTGCCTTCATTGCACAGAAGAACTGGGCCGAGGCCGACCGCATCCGCGACGAATTGCTGGGGCAGGGCGTGCAGCTGAAGGATGGCAAGGACCCTGCCACCGGCGAACGCATCACGACATGGGAGGTGAAGCGATGATCGACCATACCGGAATAGCAGTGACCGATTTCGAGGCCTCGCGAAAGTTTTACGATGCGGCGCTGGAGCCGCTTGGCGCTTCGCTGGTGATGACTGTGCCCGAGGAGTTCACCGGTGGACTGAAGGTTGCCGGCTATGGCTATGACCGGCCCCAGTTCTGGCTGCACGAGGCGAAGGAGGCAGGCCCCGGCCGCCATTATGCCTTCACCGCCGACAAGCGCGCGGAAGTCGATGCGTTCTACGAGGCCGCGATGGCTGCTGGCGGAACCGACAACGGCGCGCCGGGCGTGCGCGAGCACTATCATCCGAATTACTACGGCGCCTTCGTTCTTGACCCTGACGGCAACAATATCGAGGCCGTCTGTCATCATCCGGAGTAAGCGTCGATGAGCCTCGACAACAAACCGGTCTGGGCCGGCGGCTGTCAGTGCGGCACGGTGCGGTTTCGCGTCGAGGGTGCGCTGGGCGATGCGTCCGTCTGCCATTGCCGCATGTGCCAGAAGGCGTTCGGCGCGTTCTATGCGCCGCTGGTCTCGGTGGATGAAGCAGGCCTTCGCTGGACGCGCGGCGAGCGCAAACTGTTCCGCTCCTCCAATCTGGTCGGGCGCGGCTTCTGCGGCGATTGCGGCACGCCGCTGACTTACGAAGCGCCGGATGGAATTGCGCTGGCCATCGGTGCTTTTGACGATCCGTCCGGCATCGCCCCCGTCATTCAGTTCGGCATCGAGGCAAAGCTGCCCTATGTGGACACGGTTTGCACCCTGCCGGGCAGGGACACCATGGAGGACGAGCAGGCTGTGGAATTTCTCGCCCGCATCGTCTCCTTCCAGCATCCCGATCATGACACCGAAATCTGGCCTGCAAAGGACACGACCATATGAGCACGGAACTGCGCGGCCTTTATCCGGAGATCGAACCGTTCGAGACCGGAATGCTCGATGTCGGCGACGGCCACACCATCTATTGGGAGCGCGTGGGCACGAAAGGCGGCAAGCCGGCCGTGTTTCTGCACGGCGGGCCGGGCGGCACCATCTCGCCAAAACATCGGCGACTTTTCGATCCGGCGCTCTATGATGTGATCCTGTTCGACCAGCGCGGCTGTGGAAAATCGCTGCCCAACGCCTCGCTGGAGGCCAATACCACATGGCATCTGGTGGCCGACATCGAGCGGCTGCGGGAAATGTGCGGGTTCGACAAGTGGCTGGTGTTCGGCGGATCATGGGGCTCCACCCTGGCGCTTGCCTATGCTGAGACGCATCCCGAGCGGGTGAGCGAGCTGGTGGTGCGCGGCATTTACATGCTCACGCGCGCCGAACTCGAATGGTATTACCAGTTCGGCGTCTCGCAGATGTTCCCGGACAAATGGGAGCGCTTTATCGCTCCGATCCCGGAAGAGGAGCGTGGCGATATGATCTCGGCCTACCGCAAGAGGCTGGTGGGCAGCGACCGCGCCGCGCAGGTGGAAGCGGCGAAGGCATGGAGCATCTGGGAAGGCGAGACCATCACGCTCCTTCCCGAACCCGAGACCAGCGATCCGTTCGCCGTGGATGACTATGCGGTCGCCTTCGCGCGCATCGAGAACCATTATTTCGTCCATGCCGGATGGCTGGAGGAAGGGCAGTTGCTGCGCGATGCCGGCGAGCTGAAGGACATTCCCGGCACCATCGTTCATGGCCGCTACGACATGCCGTGCCCGGCGCATTATGCCTGGGCGCTGCACAAGGCATGGCCGAAGGCCGAATTCCATCTGATCGAGGGGGCAGGGCACGCTTATTCGGAGCCCGGCATTCTCGACCGGCTGATCCGCGCCACCGACGCATATGCAGGCAAGGCCTGAGCGCAGGAATTTCTACCAACTTCCGGCCAGAATCCGGTTCGGGGGCAGGCAAAGAGCAGGGCAATGAAAGAGCGACTTTACCTCTACGATACGACTTTGCGTGACGGCCAGCAGACGCCGGGCATTGATTTCTCGGTCGAGGACAAGATTGCCATTGCCCGCATGCTGGATGAATTCGGCCTCGACTATGTGGAAGGCGGCTATCCGGGGGCCAACCCGACGGACACCGCATTCTTCACGGAGAAGCGCACCCGGCGTGCGCGCTTCTCCGCCTTCGGTATGACCAAGCGCGTCGGCGTCTCCGCCTCGAACGATCCGGGGCTGGCGCTGCTTCTGCAATCGCGTTCGGACGTGGTCTGCTATGTTGCCAAAAGCTCGCAATACCAGGTGCGCGTGGCGCTGGGCTGCACGGACGAGGAAAACCTCGACGCCATCCGCGCTTCCGTGGAGGCGGCGATCGCCGCCGGCAAGGAAGCGATCATCGATTGCGAACACTTCTTCGACGGCTTCAAAGCCAATGCGGATTACACGCTGGCTTGCGCCCGCACAGCCTGTGAGGCGGGTGCGCGCTGGGTGGTGCTGTGCGACACCAACGGCGGCACCCAGCCGGCGGAAGTGCGTGAGATCGTCGGCAAGGTCATCGCGGCCGGCATTCCCGGAAGCCATCTCGGCATCCATGCCCATGACGATACCGGGCAGGCGGTGGCCAATTCGCTGGCCGCGGTCGAGGCCGGTGCGCGGCAGATTCAGGGAACCCTGAACGGCATCGGCGAACGCTGCGGCAACGCAAACCTCGTCACCCTGATCCCGACGCTTGCCCTGAAGCCAAACTATGCGGATCGCTTCGAGACCGGGATCACGCCGGAGCGGCTGGCGACAATTGCGCATCTGTCGCGTTCGTTCGACGAGCTTCTGAACCGCGCGCCCAATGCGCAGGCGCCCTATGTCGGCGCATCCGCATTCGCCACCAAGGCCGGCATCCACGCCTCGGCGCTGGCCAAGGAGCCGAGCACCTACGAACATGTCGAGCCCGAAAGCATCGGCAATCGCCGCAAGGTGATGGTGTCGGATCAGGGCGGCAAGGCCAATTTCATCGCCGAGCTCAAGCGGCGCGGCATCGAGGTTTCGCGTGACGATTCGCGGTTGGATACGCTGATCGCCATGGTCAAGGAGCGTGAGGCGGAAGGTTATGCCTATGAGGGGGCGGACGCCAGCTTCGAGCTGCTGGCCCGCCGCACGCTTGGCACGGTGCCGGATTTCTTCAGTGTCGAAAGCTTCCGCTGCATGGTGGAGCGCCGTTTCGACGTAAACGGCCAGATCAAGACCGTTTCCGAAGCCATCGTGAAGGTGGTGGTGGAGGGGGAGGTGCGCATGTCCGTGGCTGAAGGGCATGGCCCGGTCAACGCGCTCGACATCGCGTTGCGCAAGGATCTCGGCCGCTATCAGAGCGAGATCGAGGATCTGGAGCTTGTCGATTACAAGGTGCGCATCCTCAACGGCGGCACCGAGGCCATCACCCGCGTGCTGATCGAATCGCAGGATGCAAGCGGCGCGCGCTGGTGGACGGTGGGCGTATCCGACAATGTCATAGACGCATCGTTTCAGGCGCTGATGGATTCCATCGTCTTCAAGCTGATGAAGAACCGCGAACTTGCCGGGCTGGTTGCCGCCGAGTAAGGAAGGCTCGCGTCGCCTGCGTTGATCCATCAACGAAAGACGATTGAACCATGAGAAGTTTGAAATGGTTCTGTCCGTCGGGCGGGTCCATATGGTCGGCATGAGCATTGAAGGGATTGAAAAGCCGGGCGAGACCGACGTAACTGCCAGACGCGGCTTCGCGCTGGGGCTGGGAGCCTATTTCCTGTGGGGGCTGCTGCCGATCTACATGAAATGGGTGGCGCATCTTCCGCTGATGGAGGTCGTCGCCAACCGCGTGGTCTGGTCGCTGCCGATTGCGGCGGCCGCGTTGGTCTGGCTCAGGCGCACGGCAGACTTCAAGGTGGCGATCCGCTCGCCGCGCCTGATGGCGATGGCAGCCCTCACAGCCACCATCATCACCTTCAACTGGAGCCTTTATGTATGGGCGATCGCCACTGACCGCGCGATCGAAACAGCGCTTGGCTATTACATCAATCCGCTGGTGAATGTGCTGATAGGCGCGGTGATGCTTGGAGAGCGCCTGAACAGAGTGCAGACGCTTGCGGTTGGGCTCGCCGCTGTCGCTGTCGCTATCCTCACTTATGAGACCGGCACCTTGCCGTGGGTGTCTCTGGCGCTGGCATTGTCGTTTGCCGCCTACGGCTATTTCCGCAAAACGCTGCCGCTGGGGCCCAGTCAGGGGTTTCTGCTGGAGGTCCTTATCCTTTCTGTTCCGGCCTCCATATATCTTGTGTGGCTGAATGCGAGCGGTGCCGGACACATGGTTTCGAGCAGTTGGCCGGATACGCTGCTGTTGCTTGGCTGCGGCCCGATCACCGCGATTCCGCTTCTGATGTTTGCCTTCGGCGCCAAGGCGCTGCGCCTGTCGACGCTGGGGCTGATGCAATATATCGCCCCGACCATGGTGTTTCTGATTGCCGTGTTCGTGTTCCACGAGCCGTTCGGCAAGGCCCAGCTTGCAGCGTTTGCGCTGATCTGGTTTGCGCTCGCGATCTACACCTGGTCGACCCTGCGGGAAAACAGAGCCGCTACATCTTCTCGATAATGGACGGTACGCCCTCGGCCGGCGTGCCTGTCGCCGATGCGGCCGACAGGATGGTTGGCACGATGGCTTCGACGTCTTCGACGACGAGCGGGCGCACGTGATGCGCGGTATGGATGAAGCCTTCATCGCGCATATGGTCGAGCAGCGCGATCATCGGGCTCCAGAAGCCGCCGATGCTGGCGAAGACCATGGGCTTGCGGTGATGGCCAAGCTGGGCCCAGGTCATCATCTCCACGATTTCCTCGACAGTGCCGATGCCGCCCGGCAGCGCGACAAAAGCATCTGACTCCTCGAACATGCGCTGCTTGCGCTGGTGCATGTTGTCGGTGATGACGACCTCGTCCAGCCGGTCCAGTCCGGTTTCGGTTGCTTCCTTGTTCATGAGGAAGCGCGGAATGATGCCAAGCACCTTGCCGCCCGCGCGCATGGAACCCTCGGCCACCGCACCCATGATGCCCTTCGTGCCGCCGCCATAGACGAGACGCAGGTTGGACTGGGCCAGAGCGCGACCGAGCGCGCGCCCGGCTTCGATATAGGCTTTGTCGTTGCCGGGAGAAGAGCCACAGTAAACGCAGACGGATCGAATCGTGTTCATATCGGATTGGTGCTAGGGCTTTGTGTATGGGTCAACCCTGTTCCTGTGTTTTTCTTGTCGGTACATGCAAAACAGGCTAGATCGCAGCGGAACAGGATCTTCCGGACTGTACCGGTAAAGGTCTTGCGCCGACGAAGATCGGGTGTGATCGGATGTCATCACGCGACCGGGGACAGAGGGGCCGGACAGGACAATGAAAAACAATGGGCTGAAGGCACTTCTGTTTGCCGCTGCCGCCGCTCTTGTGGCGGTCTTTATCGGCTATCTTTCCGGCGCGCTGGACAGCTTTCTGGGACGCACTCCCACCGAGGTAGCGCAACCGCAGGCAACAGGTCCGGCAGCCGAAACGGACGGCCCGGCTCAGGAAGCGGAGAACAAGGTCGCGGCCCCTGCCAGCGGCGAGACCGCACAGGCGGGTGCGGAGGTGCAGGCGCCTGTCGATGCAGTTGTCGGTGAGCAGGCTTCCTCGCCTCAGACTGAAACCTCAGAAACAACCGTTCCAACCTTTGACATTTTGCGCGTCGAAGGGAACGGTTCCGCCGTTGTCGCCGGAAAGGCCGTGCCGGGGTCGACCGTCGAGCTGTTCGACGGTTCCTCCGTGCTCGGCAAAGCCGTGGCCGGTTCCGATGGCGCCTTCGCGATCGTTCTGGATGATCCGCTGAAGTCGGGCGACCACCAGATCGTATTGCGGGCGACGGAAGGCGATAAAACCGTCTCGACCTCGGTTCAGACCGCCGTTGTTTCCGTTCCCGACAAGCCCGATGGTCAGGTTCTCGCCATGGTCGAGGAGCCCGGCATGCCCGCTCAGTTCCTGACCGTGCCGCAGGCAGCTCCCGCGCCGGGTCGGCAGGCGTCTTCGGACGCAACCGCTGAGGCACAGCCTGCCGGTGAAGCCGGCGAACAGGCGTCCGCTCAGGAAAGTGCAGCCGGGACAAGCGGTGACGATCAGCCCAATGCACAGGAAGAGGCCGTGCAGCCCACTGGCGTGCCGAGGATCGTCGTCGAAGCCGTCGAGATCGATGGAGCGAAAGTTTTCGTAGCCGGCCGCGCCGATGCCGGCCGCAAGGTTCGCATCTACGCCAACGAAATCCTGCTGGGCGAAGCCCTGACTTCGCCGGACGGTCATTTCCTTGTCGAGGCCAGCAGGGACCTGCCGGTCGGTGAATACACGATCCGCGTCGACGGGCTCGATTCGGCGGACAGCGACAAGGTCGTCGTCCGGGCCTCGGTGCCGTTCCAGCGTGAGCCCGGCGAAACGATCTCCGCCGTTGCCCCTTCCGAAACCGGGCAGGGCGGTGCGCAGACCGACCCGTCGTCCGCACCGAAGCTTGAACATGCCGATGGTTCGGTCATCATTCGCCGTGGCGATACCCTGTGGCAGATTTCCCGGCGCATCTACGGCCACGGCACGCGCTACTCGACCATCTATCTCGCCAATCAGCAGCAGATCAGCGATCCCAACCGCATCTGGCCGGGGCAGGTGTTCAAGCTGCCGCAGGAGACGGACAGCGGCGAGAAAGCCGATTTCGATGCGCTTGGCGACCGCGTGACCGTTCCAACCGGGAACTGAGCCTGCCTGCCGGGCAGGCGTTCAGGCCGCGCTTTCTTTCGGAGGCGCATTGCATAGATGATTTTCATCGTATATCGTCGATATACGATGAAAGAATCCTCCCAATGTGACGCCAGCTATCAGAAGCTGGGTGACGTAGAACTGGCCGCCCGGCTCGGTGCGCTTTCGCATCCGGCGCGGATCGAGATTCTCCGCTGTCTGGCGAGGGCCAATTCCTGCTGCTGCGGAGAGGTGGTGGGCCGTCTCGACCTCGCGCAATCGACCGTCTCCCAGCACCTCAAGGTTCTGGTGGCCGCCGGTCTGGTGCGCTTCGAGGCCGATGGTCAGCGCTCGCGCTATGCCATCGACCGCCCGGCATTGCAGGCGGTCGCCGAAATGCTGGCCTGCTTCGCGTCCTCCTGCTGTTCCGATGATTGTTAGCTGCCGAAAAAACCTTCGGCGCGCGACAAATCTATTTCATGTAAGGCATTCAATTCGTGAGTGAAAAAACAGTTTCCGCCGATTCCGGATCAACCCTGAAAACGCTGGTCAATCTGTGGCCTTACATGTGGCCGTCGGACCGCGCCGACCTCAAGGCCCGGGTGATATGGGCGACCGTGCTGCTGGTCGCGGCGAAGCTGACGCTGATTGCGGTTCCCTACTTCTTCAAATGGGCGACCGACGCGCTTGCCGGCGATGCCAGCGCCCCGCCGCTGCTGCCGGCCGTGCTGGCAGGGCCGGTGATGCTGGTTGTGGCCTACAATGTCATCCGCATCATTCAGGTCGCTTTCAACCAGTTGCGCGATGCGCTGTTCGCGCGGGTCGGCCAGCATGCGGTGCGCCAGCTTGCTTATCGCACCTTCGTTCACATGCACCGCCTGTCGCTGCGTTTCCATCTGGAGCGACGCACGGGTGGCCTTTCGCGCATCATCGAGCGCGGCACCAAGGGCATCGAGACCATCGTGCGCTTCACGGTGCTGAACAGCGTGCCGACTGTGCTGGAATTCGCGCTGACCGCCATCATCTTCGCCGTCGCCTATGGCTGGAAATATGTGGCCGTGGTGGCGCTGACGGTGCTGCTCTACACCTGGTTCACGGTCAAGGCGAGCGACTGGCGCATCGATATCCGCCGCGACATGAACGACAGCGACACCGACGCCAACACTAAGGCGATCGATTCCCTGCTCAACTTCGAGACGGTGAAGTATTTCGGCAACGAGGCCATGGAAGCCGAGCGGTTCGACCGCTCCATGGCCCGCTATGAAGTCGCCGCCACCCGCATCTGGACATCGCTCGGCTGGCTGAACTTCGGTCAGGGCGTGATCTTCGGCATCGGCATGGCGGTGATCATGGCCATGTCGGCAATGGAGGTGCAGGCCGGCACCCACACCGTTGGCGACTTCGTGTTCGTCAACGCCATGCTGATGCAGCTTTCCGTGCCGCTCAACTTCATCGGCTTCATCTATCGCGAGATCCGGCAGGGGCTCACCGACATCGAGCAGATGTTCGACCTTCTCGATGTCGAGGAGGAAGTCACCGACAGCCCGGCTGCCGTTCCCCTCGCAGTGGCGGCTGGCAAGGTCGAGTTCCGCGACGTGCAGTTCGCCTATGAGCCGAACCGCCAGATACTCAAAGGCATCAGCTTCGAGGTTCCGGCCGGAAAGACGGTGGCCATCGTAGGCCCGTCGGGGGCGGGCAAGTCGACGATTTCGCGGCTTCTCTTCCGCTTCTACGATGTGCAGTCCGGCTCCATCCTCATCGACGGGCAGGACGTGCGCGAAGTCACGCAGGAAAGCCTGCGCGCCGCGATCGGCATGGTGCCGCAGGACACGGTGCTGTTCAACGATACCATCGCCTACAACATCCGCTATGGCCGCGTCGGCGCTTCCGAGGAGGAGGTGCGCCGGGCCGCAGAGCTGGCCCAGATCGGCGGTTTCATCGAAGCTCTGCCCGAAGGCTACGACACCATGGTGGGCGAGCGGGGACTGAAACTTTCCGGCGGCGAGAAGCAGCGCGTGGCCATCGCCCGCACCATTCTCAAGGCGCCGCCGATCCTCATCCTCGACGAGGCGACCTCGGCGCTCGACAGCCACACCGAGCAGGAGATCCAGTCGGCGCTCGATCTGGTTAGCCGAGACCGCACCACCATCGTCATCGCCCACCGCTTGTCCACGGTCATCACCGCCGACGAAATCATTGTCCTCAAGGCCGGCCGCATCGAGGAACGCGGCACGCATGCGGCGCTGCTGCGCAAGGGCGGCCTTTATGCCTCGATGTGGGATCGCCAGCGCGAAGCTACCGAGGCGGAGGAGCGCCTGCGCATTGCCCGCGAGACCGACGAGATGGGCGTCATCGTCAGGCAGCGCACGCCGGAGGTGATCTGAAAGTGCAGGGGAAGGGCTCTGCGCTGACATATTGTTTCATTGCGACACGGAGGCGTTTCAGCTAGAGAGGCCGCATTGAAACGGAGCCGGTGTAGCAACGATGCAACTCCTCGACACGATAAAGAAGACATTCGTGCCGATCCATCGCGAGGGCTATCCCTTCATAGCCATCTTCGCCGTGGTGACACTGGCGATGGGCTATTTTTCCGGGTTCCTGCTGTGGGTCGGAGCTATACTCACGGCATGGTGTATCTATTTCTTCCGTGACCCTGAACGCGTCACGCCGGTTGATGATAGTCTGGTGATCAGTCCCGCCGATGGCGTCGTCACAGCGGTCGGCCCTGCGGTGCCGCCGCAGGAGCTTGGTCTGGGCGGCGCTGAAATGACCCGCATCTCGGTGTTCATGGACGTGTTTTCCTGTCATGTGAACCGCGCGCCGGTGCGCGGCCGCATTACCCGTATCGAGCATCGTCCGGGCCGCTTCATGAATGCCGAGCTGGACAAGGCGAGCAGCGAGAACGAGCGCAACGGCCTCGTCATCGAAAGCCCGAACGGCACGGTGGCGGCGGTGCAGATCGCCGGCCTGGTGGCGCGCCGCATCCTGTGCTGGGCCGAGACCGGTTCCGACACCTTGGCCGGCGAACGCTTCGGCCTGATCCGCTTCGGTTCGCGCGTCGATGTGTATCTGCCCGAAGGGGCGGTGCCGCGTGTCGCTATCGGCCAGACGGCGGTCGGCGGCGAGACGGTGCTTGCCGAGTTCGGCGGCAAGGAGACCGCGCCCGTGGTGCGCGTGTCGTAGACCGGTCCGATGACCCCACCCTACAGGAAATTCGAGCCACACGGATCCGGGGGACCCCGCATCCGCGAAATCCCCTTGCGGATGGTGTTCCCGAACCTGCTCACGGTTCTCGCCATCTGCGCTGGCCTGTCCGGCATCCGATTTGCCTTTGAAGGACGGTTCGAGACGGCGGTGGTGATGGTGCTGATCGCCGCGTTCCTCGACGGGTTGGACGGCCGGGTGGCACGCCTTCTCAAGGCGACCTCCAAATTCGGCGCACAGATGGATTCCATCGCTGACATCGTCAATTTCGGTGTCGCCCCGGCCTTGGTGCTCTACGCTTTCCTGCTCGACCGCGCGGGGTCGCCGGGCTGGATCGCGGCGCTGCTCTTCACCATTGCCTGCGGCATGCGGCTGGCCCGCTTCAACGTGCTGGAGGAGGCGCAGGACAGGCCGTCATGGCAGGCTGAGTATTTCGTCGGGGTTCCTGCTCCTGCGGGTGCCGCGGTGGTGATGCTGCCGCTGTACCTCTCCTTCATCGGCTTCGAGCCGACCCGCTACGGCGCTTTCCTCGCCACGGGCTTCACTGTCATCGTGGCCTTCCTGCTGGTCAGCCGCCTGCCGGTCTATTCGGGCAAGAGCCTCAAAGTGCCGGGCGACCGCATGCTGCTGGTTATCCTGGCCATCGTGCTCGTGTTCCTGCTGCTGGTCAGCTATCCGTGGTACACGCTCACCGCTTCGGTCATCGGCTATCTCGTTTTCCTGCCGCTCAGCGTTCTGGCCTATTCCCGCCGCGCCAAGCGGGAGGGAGAGACGGAACTGCCGCCGGATGTGGATGCCCGCATAAGCGAGTGACCGAAACTCACGAAGCGCTCACGGGCGGAATCGGCCGTGCGGGCTTCATTTTTCATAATCCGATGTTTGAAAATGCAGCTGCAGCGGTGCGAGCCCTGCCAGCGTGGCCAGAGCGTTTCCAGGAAACGTGGAAACGTTTTTCCGGTTCGGAAACACGACAAACCAAAGACTTGAAGCCGTTCAAGTGATTCCCTGAAACAACTGAACGGCTCCAAAAAAACTACGCCGCGTTTCCGGCTGCCAGATGCCGGATGGCAAGTTCGCGGGTGGCGCGATAATCCGTCTTGCCGGAACCCAGAACCGGAATCTCTTCTACTTTGACGATGTCTCCCGGCACCGCCAGTTCGGCCAGCCCCGCCTGCTTGCCGGGCTTGCGCAGGCTTTCCGGATCTGCCGCCGCCGCGGTGGTGACGAGCACGATACGCTCTCCGCGTTTGGCATGCGGCACGGACACCACCGCGTGGCTCTCTTCCGGCCACAGCGACTGCACCAGCATCTCGATGGCCCCCAGCGGCACCATCTCGCCGGCGATCTTGGCAAAGCGCGCTGCCCGCCCGGTGATGGTGATGAAGCCTTCGCGATCGACCTTCACGATGTCACCGGTGTCCTGCCATCCCGATGGCAGGGGCTGGATTTCACCCGGACGATCCGCCGACATGTATCCCATCATGACGTTCGGGCCGGAAAGAAACATTCTCCCGCCTTCGGCGATACCTTCCACGGGCTCGATACGCATCTTCATGCCGGGCAAAAGCCGCCCGACCGTGCCGTCGCGGTTATGGATAGCGGTGTTGACTGCGGCGACGGGCGCGGCTTCGGTAAGCCCGTACCCCTCTATGATCGCGGTGTCGAAGCGCTCGCGCCAGACGCGGCGGGTCTCCGGCTTCACCGCTTCCGCTCCCGCCACGACAAAGCGCAGGCTCGAGAAGTCGCCCTCTGAGGCGGTGCGCGCGTAGTGGGCGAGGAAGGTGTCGGTGCCGAACATGACGGTCGGCTTCAGCCGCCGGGCAACCTGCGGGATCAGCTTGTAATGCAGTGGCGAGGGATAGAGGAACAGTCGCATGCCGGCCACCAGAGGCAGGATGGTTCCCGCCGTCAGGCCGAAGGAATGGAACATCGGCAGGACGTTCAGCGCCACGTCCTCGGTGGTGATGGTAATGCGGGCTTCCGCCTGCATGGCGTTGGTGATCAGGTTGCGGCTGGAAAGGACCGCCGCTTTCGGCAGCCCTTCGGTGCCGGACGTGAACAGGATGGCCGCAGGCTTTCGTGCATCCTGCCTGCCAAGCGGATAACGCCAGAGCAGCGCAGCTGCGAGCTTGTCCATTGCGGTGATGCCGGCTTGCAGGTCTTCTAGCCACACCAGCTTCGCGCCCGCCTCTTCCACGGCATGGACGATGTCGCCGAGCGCCGCCTTTTCAACGAAGGTTCGCGACGACACCACGGTACGGATGACGGCCATGCCCACGGCGGCGGAGACATTAGCGGGGCCGGAGGTGTAGTTGATGAGCGCCGCCGTCCGCCCTGCGCTGGAAAGGCCGAGCAGGGTGAGCACCGCGCCAGTCGTGTTGGGCAGCATGATGCCGACAGCTTCGCCCGGTTCGGCGAGGGCTGAGAAGCGCTTGCCCAGAATATGCGCACCGCCAAGCAGCGCGCGATAGCTCAGGCTGCTGCCGGTGGCGTCTTCCACGGCGATGCGGCCGGGCCCGAAGCGCTCGGCGGCGTCGCGCACCGCCTGAAACACGGTAAGAGCCGGATCGGTGGCGGCAAGCCGGGCCTCCGCCATTCTGTCGAACAGGGCATGTGCGTTTCTGGTGGCGGGGCTGCCGTTGCGCGCGACCAGATCCTCGGCGGTCATCGGTTCGAGCACTGACATCGAAAGGCGGGGAAACCAGCGCCGCGGCGATGGGGATCTGCCATCGATCTGGAAGGGCAGGAGATTGGCGTTGCCGATGAAGATCGGCACGATGCGCGCGTCCGCCTGCATGGCGATGCGGATCACGGCCCGATAAAGCCGGAAGGAGCGGGTATCCGGCTCGACCGCCGCCGGAATGTAGACAGCCAGCCGCCCCTTGCCCCTGAGCACCCTTACCAGCCGGCGCGAAACGAAAACATGCTCGGCATTGAAGGCGATGGTGCGGGCGAGTTCCCGCCATGGTTCGAGCCACAGCGATCTGGCCGAATAGGGATCGAGAATGTGCAGCGTGTTTTCAGGCAGCAGCGACAGCATCAGTGCCGGGTCGAGGCGCGACTGGTGGGTAACCACATAGATGACGGGTGCTGTTGCCTCCGTGGCGATACTGATCCGCGAATCGGAGATGCGGTAGATGAGCTTCAGCGGTGCATAGAGGATGGCCTGCGAAAGGCTGAGCCCCAGCCGGAACTTCTCGACTATGGCAGTCAGGCCCCAGATCAGGGCAATGGCAGCCAGCAACGCGAGGATCAGGACCATATGCGGTGGTGCTCCGGCCTTTGTTCTTAGATCGCCCTGCGTCCATTCGGACGCACAAAGGACGATCTGAATTATAGATCGAGCATCGGTCCGAAAACCGGAGTCCACTTTTCGGACCGATGCTCCGAAAGATTGTCCGAGCCCGATTAAGCCCGGAAAGTAACCGAACCCCGGTTCACGTCAACATGCCTGTCTGGTCCTGCGATGAGGGCAGCAACAAGGGGAACACGCAAACCGCGATGCCCGGATGTACGTCGGATCGCAACGGAAGCGGATTATTCCGGCATGCGGTAGGAAACCCAGCGGTTGTGTCGTGCCTGATAGATTTCGCCGGTGCGGGTCAGTTCGGGGCTGGCAAGCCCCACGATGCGCTGGGCGATCTCTGACGGATGCGGCAGCGTGTTGGGGTCTTCGCCGGGAACGGCAAGGGCGCGCATGGCGGTGCGGGTGGCGCCGGGATCGACCGCGTTGACGCGCAGCGGATAGTTGCGCGTCTCATCCGCCCATGAACGGACCATGGCTTCGACGGCCGCCTTCGACGCTGCGTAAGGTCCCCAGAAAGCCCGCGCGGAATGGGCGGCCCCCGAGGACAGCACGATGGCGCGGCCTGCATCCGACTGGCGCAGCAGCGGGTCGACGGAGCGGATCAGGCGCCATGTGGATGTGACGTTGACGGCCATAACCTTGTCGAACACCTTTGCCTCGACATGGCCGAGCGGGGCGATGACGCCCAGCACGCCGGCGTTGGCCACCATGATGTCGAGCTTGCCCCAGCGCTCATGAAGAGCGCCGCCGAGGCGGTCGATGCCCTCCATGTCGGTGAGGTCGAGCGGCACCAGCGTGGCTTCGCCTTTGCCTGTGCGGGCGTTTTCGGCCTTGATCTCGTCGTCCAGTTCCTCAAGCCCGCCCACTGTGCGGGCCACGGCAACGACATGTGCGCCGCGCTTTGCCAGTTCGCGCGAAAGAAAATAGCCGATGCCGCGCGAAGCGCCCGTCACAAGAGCCAGACGGCCCGTCAGGTCGATGCTCATGCCTGTCCTCTGAATGCGTGTAAGGAAATCAGCCGTTACTGGCCAGCAGCGAAAGCGTGTGCACATTGCTTTCGCCATCCTGATCGACGAGGCGGGTGGGATACTCGCCCGTGAAATAATGATCGGTGAAGGCAGGAGCCTGCGGATCGCGTGGCTTGCCTCCTACGGCCCTGTAAAGCCCGTCAATGGACAGGAAAGCCAGCGAATCCGCGCCGATATAACGGCACATGGAGGCAAGGTCCTTGTGCTGATTGGCGAGCAGCTTTTCGGCATTCGGGGTGTCGATGCCGTAGAAATCCGGATGGTAGATCATCGGGCTCGCCACGCGGATATGAACCTCTCTGGCGCCCGCGTCGCGGATCATCTGCACGATCTTGACCGATGTCGTGCCGCGCACGATGGAATCGTCGACAAGCACCACGCGCTTGCCTTCGATCATGGCGCGGTTGGCGGAATGCTTCAGCTTGACGCCAAGCGCTCTGATCTGCTGCGTCGGTTCGATGAAGGTGCGGCCG
Source organism: Aquamicrobium sp. YD-1-mutant5 (assembly GCF_059509755.1). Taxonomy (NCBI): domain Bacteria; kingdom Pseudomonadati; phylum Pseudomonadota; class Alphaproteobacteria; order Hyphomicrobiales; family Phyllobacteriaceae; genus Aquamicrobium; species Aquamicrobium sp. YD-1-mutant5. The sequence goes on along the minus strand of NZ_JCAKKP010000007.1, from coordinate 105,698 downwards.
ACATAATGGTTGCGGATGATGCCGTATTCGAACGGGATGCCGCTGGCCTGCGCGAAGCCGAGCGCGGCCGGGGTGCCGCCATCAGGCACCGGCACAACCACGTCGGCTTCGACAGGTGCTTCCTCTGCCAGGTTCGTGCCCATGTTCTTGCGCGCCACATAGACGCTGCGGCCTCCGACCACGGAATCCGGCCGGGCGAAATAGACATATTCGAACAGGCACAGCCGTTCCGGCTGCGGATTTTCCGGCTTGATGCACTCGGTTGTGATCGATCCGTCCTTCTGGATTTCGCAGATGACGATTTCGCCGTTTTCCACGTCGCGGATATATTTCGCGCCGATGATGTCGAGAGCACAGGTTTCCGAACAGAAGATCGGTTTTCCGTCCAGTTCTCCCATCACCAGCGGACGGATGCCGACCGCATCGCGCGCGGCGATCAGCTTGGTGCGGGTCAGGGCGACCATAGCGTAGCCGCCCTCGGCCTGCCGGATGGCATCGACGAAACGCGCGCTGGAGGAGGTGTGACGCGAGCGGGCGATCATGTGAAGCACGACCTCGGTGTCGGAGGTCGCCTGAAAGATCGCGCCGGAAGCGATCAGCTGCTTGCGCAGGGTAATGCCGTTGGTGAAGTTGCCATTGTGGGCAATGGCGATGCCGCCAACTTCCAGCTCCGCGAACAGCGGCTGCACATTGCGCAGAATGGTTTCGCCGGTGGTGGAATAGCGCACATGGCCGATGGCGCGGTCGCCGGGCAGGCGGTGCAGGGTGGCGGCATCGGTGAAATGATCGCCGACAAGGCCCATATGGCGTTCGGAATGGAAGCGCCGGTTGTGGTAGGAGACGATACCTGCGGCTTCCTGCCCTCGGTGCTGGAGAGCATGCAGGCCAAGCGCGGTCAGCGCGGCGGCATCCTCGTGGCCAAGAATGCCGAATACGCCGCATTCTTCGTGCAAATGATCATCGTCTTCGGCGACGAAAGCGCCAAGTCCATCTGCCATAAGCTCAAGCTCCGCTAAAGCCGGTATATAGAACCTGGGCCGCTCCGGGGCAATGTGGAAGTTTGCCCCGCCTCCCGGCCGCTTTTCTCAATCAGTTGGCGTCTTCAGCAGGCGGCGCACCGGCGCCGTCGTCCTCGCCTGTGCCGGAGGCGGCAGGTGCTTCCGGGGAGGGCGCTGTTGCAGCGCCCGGTTCGGCTGCCTGTCCGTCACGGTGAAGACGCTTCAGTATAGCATTTTCCGGGTCTTCTGGCAGCAGGCTTTCGAGTTTGGCGCCAACAGATTCCAGCAAAGGCCGCGACTTGGCTTCGGCAATCCATGCCGGCGTGCGCTCGCCCGCAAGCCAGTTGAAGAACAGAAGGCCGACTGCGACCACCAGAATGCCGCGCGCCGCGCCGTAGAGGAAGCCCAGCGTGCGGTCGAGTGCGCCGATGCGCGAATCGATGATGAAATCCGCGATCTTCATGGTGATGAGGGTGACGAGGATCAGCGCGACCACGAACACGATCGCCGCCGCGGCTGCCATGGCAAACTTTTCGTTGTCGATATAGGGCTGCACATAGGGCAGAACGGGCTTGTAGAAGAAGAAGGCCGCCGCCGCCGCCGCTGCCCACGAGGCTATCGAAAGCACCTCGCGCGAGAAGCCGCGCACCATGGCCAGCATGGCGGAAACCAGAGTGAAGCCGACGAGAATTCCGTCAAGCAGCGTAATCGGCATGGTTCTCGCCCCACTTCATGGACCGTATCATTCATCGTCCGCAGCACGGCTGCGGCGTGAGCCGGCTATGCGTGCCACGAGGTCGGCAAGCTCGCCGGGCCGGAACGAACCGTCTCCCATGCCGCCGGAAACCTCCTCGCTGCCTCTGGATCTCGCCAGCGGCAGAACGGCATTTGCGAACCCCAGCTTTTCGGCTTCCTTGAGGCGCTGCTGCGCATGCGCAACCGGCCTTATGGCTCCCGAAAGGCTGATTTCGCCGAAATAGACGCAATCGGGCGGCAGGGCAAGACCGGTAAGGGAGGAAACCAGAGCTGCCGCCACGGCGAGGTCCGCCGCCGGCTCCGAGATGCGGTAGCCACCCGCGACATTGAGGTAGACATCGTGCTGCGAGAACCGCACACCGCAATGGGCTTCAAGCACGGCCAGCACCATCGACAGGCGCGCGTTGTCCCAGCCGATCACGGCGCGGCGCGGCGTGCCCAGCGGCGAGGGGGCGACCAGCGCCTGGATCTCGACCAGAACCGGCCGCGTTCCTTCCATGCCGGCAAACACGGCAGCACCCGGCGCCTTGGCATGGCGCTCGCCGAGGAACAGTTCGGAGGGGTTCGCCACCTCCCGCAGGCCCTTGTCGGACATCTCGAACACGCCGATCTCGTCGGTCGGCCCGAAACGGTTCTTCACCGTGCGCAGGATGCGGTAGTGATGGCCGCCTTCGCCTTCGAAATAAAGCACCCCGTCCACCATGTGCTCGACCACGCGTGGGCCGGCAATCTGCCCTTCCTTGGTGACGTGGCCGACCATGACGATGGCTGCCCCCGTCGACTTGGCGTAGCGGATCAGCGCCTGAGCCGAAGCGCGCACCTGCGTGACCGTGCCGGGGGCGGAATCGGCAAGGTCGGTCCACAGCGTCTGGATCGAATCGAGGATCACCAGATCCGGCCTCCGGCCGTCGGCGATGGTGGCCAGAATGTCCTCGACATTGGTCTCGGCGGCAAGCTCCACGGGAGCCTTGGCGACGCCAAGCCTTTGAGCGCGCAGCCGGATCTGGGCGACGGCTTCTTCGCCCGATACATAGACGATGCGGTGTCCCTGGCTGGCGAGTGCCGCCGCAGCCTGCGTCAGCAATGTCGATTTCCCGATGCCGGGATCGCCGCCCACCAGCAGGGCCGAACCGCGCACGAAGCCGCCGCCGGTGGCGCGATCAAGCTCGCCGATGCCGGAAACGATTCGCGGAGCATCCTCGATGTCACCGTCGAGCGAGGTGAGGGTGACGGCGCGCCCCTTGCGCGTGCTGCGCAGGGATGCAGGTCCCGCGCCGATGCCGCCCGCCGTACCTTCCTCGATCAGCGTGTTCCATTCGCCGCAGGAATCGCATTTGCCGGCCCAGCGCTGGTGCACCGCGCCGCAATTCTGGCAGATGAACTGGGTGCGCGGCGCCTTAGCCATGCGGAGCGCTCCCTTTCAGGAGGCCACAGCCTGTTGCCGCCGGATGGAGAGCGTGCAGCAAAATCCTACTCGAACCTCTCCGGCAGGTGGCTTTCTTCCGCCAGATCGAAGAAGCGGGTGAACTGACCTTCGAAGCCCAGCGAAACCGTGCCCGTTGGTCCGTGACGCTGCTTGGCGATGATCACCTCCGCCTTGCCGCGCACCTCGTTCATGGCGCCTTCCCACTTGATGTATTCCTCGGTGCCGAGCTTAGGTTCCTGATTTTTCAGGTAATATTCTTCACGGTACACGAACATCACAACGTCCGCGTCCTGCTCAATCGAGCCCGATTCGCGCAGGTCCGAAAGCTGCGGGCGCTTGTCGTCGCGGTTTTCAACCTGACGCGAGAGCTGTGAGAGCGCGATGATGGGAACGTTGAGCTCCTTGGCCAGCGCCTTCAGGCCGGTGGTGATTTCCGTCACTTCCTGCACGCGGTTCTGGCTGGCCTTGGCGGAAGAGCCCTGCATCAGCTGAATATAGTCGATGATGATGACATCGAGGCCGCGCTGGCGCTTGAGCCGGCGCGCGCGCGCGGCAAGCTGAGCGATGGAAATGCCGCCGGTGGAATCGATGAACAACGGAATGCGCTGCAGCGTCTGGGTGCAGTTGACCAGCTTGTCGAAATCGGCCTCGGTCAGATCACCGCGGCGGATCTTGGAGGAGGGCACTTCCGCCTGCTCGGAAATGATACGCGTCGCGAGCTGCTCGGCCGACATTTCGAGGGAAAAGAAGCCGATCACGCCACCGTTCTTGGCCTTGAACGAGCCATCCGCCTGCTGCTCGGGCTGATAGGCATCGGCAATATTGAAGGCGATGTTGGTGACAAGCGAGGTCTTGCCCATACCCGGGCGGCCGGCGAGCACGATCAGGTCGGACTGCTGAAGGCCGCCCATGCGCTTGTCGAGGTCGCGCAGTCCTGTCGCGACACCGGAGAGCCCGCCATCTCGCATATAGGCGGCGCTGGCCATGTCGATGGCCGTCTTCAGGGCGGTTGAGAAATCCTCGAAGCCACCATCGTAACGGCCGGTTTCGGCCAGTTCGAACAGGCGTCGTTCCGCCTCCTCGATCTGGGAGGACGGCGACATGTCCACCGGCGCGTCATAAGCGACGTTGACCATGTCTTCGCCGACAGTGATCAGGGCGCGGCGCGTGGCCAGATCATAGATGGCGCGGCCATAATCTGCAGCGTTGATGACGGTCACCGCTTCCGCAGCCAGCCGGGCGAGGTACTGAACCACCGTCATGTCGCCCACCTTCTCGTCGGCGGGCAGGAAGGTCTTCATCGTCACCGGGTTGGCCATCTTGCCCATCCGGATGAGTTCGGATGCGACCTCGAAGATCTTGCGGTGCAGGGGTTCGTAGAAGTGGTTCGCTTTCAGGAAATCCGAAACGCGATAAAATGCGTCGTTGTTGACGAGCATGGCGCCAAGCAAAGCCTGCTCGGCCTCAATGTTATTGGGTGCCTCGCGATAGAGCGGCGTGTCCGCCGCAGCCAGTTTGCGTGCTGCCTCTGCCATGATTCCCTCGGGTTGCCGATGCCTGTGGTTAGCAGACGAAGGATCGCCTGAGTCCATCTCTTCCCGACAATCTGTCCGCTACGCCCGTGATCCACAGCCTGCACGCGCCATCCACAGGGGAGGCCGGCGAAAGGCGGATTTCCGGCAGAATCAGGTTGACTCGGGAACGAGATGGAAATTTTAACAGCCGCCGCCGAACGTATCAAGAACATGCCGCTCAGTCGGTAAGGGCATCGCCCCAGTCGGCGCGCTTCGCTCTTTTGAAAGTCTCGCCGTTGCGTTTGGTGAACAGCCTTGTCGCGGCAATGCCGTCCGGGCAGCACAGCTTCAGCTCGACCTTTCCGGAGCCTGCCCTCTGCGGCGCAAGAACGCGCATCCTCTGTGATTCATCATCGGGCCTGTGACGGGAAACGGCAATATAGGCGAATTTCTCGTCTTCCCACGGAACCTCCGCATCCTTGGCGAGGCGGTGAATGCGCGAACGCGCGACGCGGCGTGAAAAATGGCACCAGTCGGGCGAGGTGAGCGGGCACGGAGCGGCATGGACGCAGGGGGCCAGAACATGTGCGCCGGCCTCGATCAGCCGCGCGCGGCAGGCGAGGATGCGCTGCCATCCGGCCGGAGTGCCGGGCTCGACGATCAGCAGCGTATCGGCTGCGAGCCTCCAGAGCTGGTCGACCAGAGACACGCGGGCAACCGGTTCGAGTTCGTCCAGAACATAGACGCAGGTTACAAGATCGGCAGGCGCAAGATCGCTGAGGTTCCGGGTCGCGTCACCGCTTTTCCATTCGCTTTGAAAGGGCAGGTGGCCGGCGAGATTCTGGCCGATTCGTCGTGCCGGGTCGCTGGCCTCAAGAAGCGTCGCGTGGTTCAGCTCAGGCCATGTATCGGCTGCTGCCCACAGCGCCGTTCCGGGGCCGGAACCGATGTCGAGCAACGAGGCGGGGGACCAGTCGGGACGGGCCTCTGCTACGGCATCGAGGCTGGCCCACACGGCGGCATAGGTGGCTGGCAGGCGGGTCGCCAGATAGGCTTTCACCGCGAGATCTTCCGACATATGCAGGCGACCGTCACGCAGTTCCGCACGGTAGCGCTCGGAAAGCCGGCGCGCCGCCTGTTTCAGCACATCGATTGGCGTGTCTTCAAGAAGCGCATCGACGGCAGCTCTGAGTTGCGAAGGCAGTTGCACGCTCAGGCTCCGCGGGGCGCAAGCAGGATCAGCGAGGCTCCCGCAAGGCAGATGAGTGCGCCCGCGACATCCCATTTGTCTGGCCGCAGCCCTTCCGCGAACCACAGCCAGCCGAGCGAAGCCGCGATGTAGATACCGCCGTAGGCCGCATAGGTGCGCCCTGCCGCTTCGCTTTCCACCTGCGCGAGCAGCCACGCAAACAGGGCAAGGGAGAGGATTCCCGGAACCAGCCAGAGCGCGGATTTGCCAAGCTTCCACCACGCCCAGAAAGCGAAGCAGCCGGCGATCTCGGCAAGGGCGGCGGCGGCGTAGATCACATAGATCATGGAGGAATTCCGATGATGGGTGTCAGCCCCTATTCATCGCAATTCCTCCATTTTACAACCCCGCTAAAGGATGACTGCGCAGGGGGCCGGGTTATTTTCCGCCGGAAACGCGGCGTTTTGCCGTTGGCTTTGCTGCCGGCTTCTTTGCTGGTGCATCCGGGCTATGCGCCTTTTCGTGCATTTCCAGCGCCTTTTCGCACTTGGACATGTAATCGCGAGTGATCGGCAGGGCATCGTTCCTGCGGGTGAGCTGGATCTGGAAATTGACCAGATCCTGCCAGCGGAACGAGGCTTCCGAGCCCGAAAGATAAAACTCCCACATGCGGCAGAAGCGCTCGTCGTAGATGTCCTTCACCTTGTCGCGATTGGCGAGGAAACGCTCGCGCCAGTGCTTGAGTGTCTCGGCATAGTGCAGGCGCAGGATCTCAACATCGGTGATCGCCAGTCCGGACTTTTCGATCGCGGGCATGATCTCGGACAGAGCGGGAATGTAGCCTCCGGGGAAAATGTGCTTGCGGATGAAGGCATTCGTCGTTGTCGGCGGGGCCGTGCGCCCGATCGTGTGCAGCAGCATCACGCCGTCCGGCTTCAGCAATGTGGCGCATTTGTCGAAGAATGTCTGGTACTGGGTGATGCCGACATGCTCGAACATGCCGACCGAGACGATGCGGTCGAACCGTTCGGACAGATCGCGATAGTCGCGGATTTCGAAATGCACATGCTGGTCGAGCCCCTCCGCCTGCGCCCGCTCCGTGGCCACCTGATGCTGCTCATGGGACAGCGTGACGCCAAGCACATCCGTTTCGAAGGCTTTGGCGATATAGAGGCTGAGGCCTCCCCAGCCGCAACCGATGTCGAGCACCGTCTGGCCGGGCTTTATGCGCAGCTTGGCCGCGATGTGCCGCTTCTTGGCGAGTTGTGCCTCTTCGAGAGACATGTCCGGCCGCTCGAAATAGGCGCAGGAATACTGCATGTCGTCGTCGAGGAAGAGTTTGTAGAGCTCGCCTGAAAGATCGTAGTGATGTTCGACATTCTTCCTGGAGCGGCGGTGCGTGTTGAATTGCTGCAAGGGCCGGAAGGCGAGACGCGCGGTGTTGAGCAGCTTGCCCCAGTTCGAATCGGTCCAGGAGATGCCCATGTTCTGGTAGACCAGATGCAGGAAGCTCAGCACGTCGCCTTCGACGAAATCGAGTTCCTGCTCCATGAAGGCTTCCGGAATGGCGAGTGACGGATGCAGCGCGATAGCGCGTTCTGCCCGTCTGGTGTGGATGACCACATGGGTCTTGGGGCCGGTTCCGTCGCCGAAGGTCCGGGTTGCGCCGTTGGGTCCGGTCACGGTCAGAGTCCCGGTGTGGACGATCTTGTCGATTATGCGTTGCAGAAGAATATTCATCGCCAGCCTCTTCCTGCGCGAATCCTGCGGCCGGAAACTGGCGCGGGAGATCGCTCTTTGCCAAAGAGTTGGACAGCTTCATCGCTACACTGGAACGATGGAACGGTCCAAGACAGCACTGATATGCAATCTTGCAGAAATGATTCCGGTTTGAAAAGTTCCAATGTGGCACAAAAAAACCCGGGCAGAGCCCGGGTTCTTGGTCCAGATTGAGCTGGAAGGCGAAGCTTACGCTTCTTCCTCGCCCTCTTCGAACTCTTCGTTCGGGTCGAAGAAGTTGTCCGGACGGGCATTTTCGTTGATGTCGTCGCCATAGATGGCTTCGGCAGTTGTCAGCAGCTCGCCGCGGGACTGACGCTCGGCTTCGTCGGTCGAACGAGCGATGTTGAGCGTGATCGTGACCTCGACTTCCGGGTGCAGCGCGATGGCGATGTTGGTCAGACCGATGGTCTTGATCGGATGGTTGAGCTCGACCTGGTTGCGGGCGACGTTGAAGCCTTCGTCAGCGAGGAAGTCGGCGATGTCGCGGGTCGAAACCGAACCGTAGAGCTGGCCCGTTTCACCGGCGGAGCGCACGACGATGAAGGTGGTGCCGTCGAGCTTCTCGGCAACGGCCTCGGCTTCGGTCTTGCGCTCGAGGTTGCGGGCTTCCAGCGTGACGCGCTGGGCTTCGAACTTCTTCTTGTTGGCTTCGTTGGCGCGCAGGGCCTTGCCCTTCGGCAGAAGGAAGTTGCGTGCGAAACCGTCCTTGACCTTGACGGTGTCGCCCATCTGGCCGAGGCGCGCGATGCGTTCGAGGAGAATGACGTCCATGTGCTGTCCTTTCAGACGTGTGATCAGGGCCGGGGAACGGCCGATTGAATCAGGGACAGTCAGGGAAAGCCGGTGGTGCCTCGGCACCTTGTTCGCTGTCCTGCCTGTCCAAGGCAGTTAGGGACCGAAACGGACCCAACCCGGGATTTTCATGCGTCTCAAACGTGCCCGTCACGAATGAGAGGAGCGGACGGAGAACCGTCCGCTCCAAAAGTTTTTAGCGTACCAGATAAGGCAGCAGGCCGAGGAAGCGGGCGCGCTTGATTGCCTTAGCGAGCTCGCGCTGCTTCTTCTGGCTGACGGCGGTGATGCGCGAAGGCACGATCTTACCGCGCTCGGAAATGTAGCGCTGCAGCAGACGCACGTCCTTGTAGTCGATCTTCGGAGCATTGGCGCCGGAGAACGGGCAGGTCTTGCGGCGGCGATGGAACGGACGCCGGGTCGGGATCTGGTTGATGTCGACCATCGTTTACTCTCCTTCGCCTTCGCGGGGGCGACGCGGGCCACGGTCGCCACGATCACCGCCACGGTCGCGATCACCACCACGGTCACGGTCGCCAAAGCGGGGACGGTCACCGAAATTGCCGCGCTCGGAGCGCTCTTCGCGCTTCTGCATCATGGCGGAGGCGCCTTCCTCGTGCTGCTCGACCTTGATGGTCATGAAGCGCAGGATGTCTTCCGACAGGCCCATCTGGCGCTCCAGCTCGTTCAGAGCTGCGGGCGGGCAGGTGAGATCCATCAGCGTGTAATACGCCTTGCGGTTCTTGTTGATGCGGTAGGTGAGGGACTTCAGTCCCCAGTTCTCAACCCGGCCAACCGAGCCGCCGCCTTCGGAGATGATGCCCTTGAAACGTTCAACGAGCTCATCGACCTGCTGCTGCGACAGATCCTGCCGGGCAAGAAACACATGTTCGTAAAGAGCCATAGTCTTGCCTTTCTTCGTTTCTCTCCCGGTTCCCGACGGCTAAGCCTCTGCAACTTCTCTTGACCCGGAACGGGGAAGAAAGGAGCATGGACGAGACGGTCGAGAGCGGAGACACGGGAGGCAGAAGCGCTTCAGGCTTCCTGTCGATGGCTCTCACGAACCAGCGGCCCTCCGTTCAGCCCCCAATCGGGACCGGCAGATTGAGCGCGTCTATAAAGCAAAACGGCGCGAACACAACCCCGGCCGTTCGTTATCAGGCATGAAATGCCGTCAAATCAGCCTTGTCAGCCCTGCAGAGCCCCGATCCATGGATGCCCGGGATGAACCAGATCGAGGCATCGCTTCAGCCATTCCTTTTCGGAGGCGTTCATCCGGGGCAGGGCTCTCGCAAAGTCCGCTTCATCCTTTGCCCGCATGTGCTTTGCCTTGAACAGCAGCACGATTGACGGCTTCAGATAGGGCACGCCATCCGGTGTGATTGCGAAAACCTCACTGCGTGGGCGGCTGATGCGCGCATCGCGCCGGCAGACCCACATGTCAGCGTCACCCGGTTCCAGCATCATGTCGGTGCGCCAGCAGTGTTCTGCTGTGTCCAGACACCATATCTGGAACACGTCCGGCCCTGGCTCCCGATGCGCAGGCAGAAGCTCGACGATTCCGCTCGACGCGGTGCAGAACTGCAACGGGAACAGCGCCTTGCGAAATATCGGCAAATCGCTGCGGATGATCGTGAACTCTATATCTTCATGGTCCCGGGTCTGCCGGCCATGCCACAGATCCAGCGCCCATCCCCCGGCTATGCACCATGGGGCTTTCACATTTCGGAGTTTTTCCGCAAGTTCATGCGGTTTCCACGCTTGCCATGCGTCGTGGGGAGGCAGATCCGGGGTGGTCACCCGGTACGGATCCTGAACAGCAGCCGGCCGATCGACAGCACCATATAGGCGCCGAAGAACAGGGCGAGCGACCAACCGAAGCCGGGCGGGCCGAACAGATCCATGCCGATACCGATGGCCTGCGGCCCCAGCACCATGCCGATGCCGTAGCACAGCACGAAGGCGGCGTTGGCGGATGCCAGTTCATGGCCTGAAAGCTGCGAGCCGAGGTGGGCGAGGCCCACCGTGTAGAGCGCGGCGACAACGCCACCCCACAGGAAGAGCAGCCCGGCCATGAGGTGCCAGTTCTGCGCGAACAGCGGCATGAAGGCCGTTCCCACCATGCCGACGCTGGCGCACAGCAAAAGCAGGTAACGACGGTCCGACACCTTGTCGCTGAGCATGCCGATCGGGATCTGCAAAAGCACGTTGCCAAGGCCGATCATGGTCAGGAGCAGTGCCGCATCGGCCTCGGAATATCCGATCCGGCTTCCGTAAACCGGGAAAAGGGCAAAGCCGCCTGTTTCGACCGCGCCGAACACCAGAACCGCTGCTGTGGCCGTGGGCACCAGCCAGATGTAGCGCAGGAAACCGGTTTTCGTCTCACCATCGCGGTGAATGGGCGGGCTTTCGTTGCGCGCGGCAATGATCGGGATGGCGGCGAGTGCGACAAGCGCCACTGTTGTTCCGAACGGCATGAAGCCGGTGCTTCCCAGCTTGGAGAAAATCCACGGGCCGGCGGCGAAGCCGAGGGAAAGCACGGTGGCGTAGATGCCCAGCACCAGACCACGCCGGTGCGGCGGGGCGGAAGTGCTGATCCAGAATTCGGAAAGGATGAAAAGCACCGTGAGCGAAAGGTGCAGCAGCGCGCGCAGCGGAAACCACATCCAGAAATAGGGCACGAAATAAAAGCCGGTGAAGGCAAGCGCGCCCGTGGTGATCATGGCGAGCATCGTCCAGGCCACGCCTAATCGGGCGGCAAGCGGTGTGGCCAGCGGCGCCGCTGCAATGGAGGCGATGCCGGCGATAGCCGTGTTAAGCCCGATCATCGAGGCCGAATAGCCTCTCGTTTCCAGAATGACCGACAGAAGCGGCATTCCAAGGCCGATGGCGATGCCGACAACGCTGATTGCCGAGATCGCGGCGATCATTGGAAGCCATTGCACCCGCTCGTCGTCGCGGGTTTCCACCTGTGCGGTCATTGCAGGATCATCCTGCATGCAGGCAGCGGGCTGCATCCGGACAGGATAGGGAAGCAGTGAAACGGCAACGCAGGCACCCCGGTCAAAGCAGATCGCGCACGAAGCGATTGTTGAGCATTCGGTAGAAAGGCACGGGCCCGCCAGGGCTCAGTCGCGGGTCGCCGGCCAGCCTTTGCTGCACCTCTCCCAGAATCGTGCGGGTGATGGCCGGCACATCCGCCGCGCGCGCTTCATCGAGCGAAAGCCAGACAAGCTCTTCCAGTTCGTTGGTCGGTCCGCCTTGCGGAAGCTCCACGGCCACGTCATCGCGAAAGGCTGCCAGAAAGCGCGTGTCGAAACGGCGGACCCTTCCGGGCGGCGTGATGGCGCGCGCCACAAAGCGAAGCCCGGTGAGAGAAGGCATGACACCGTGTTCGGCAAAGCCTTGCCAGTCCGGGCGTGACGTGGAGAACGAACCCTTGTTGCCGATCAGCAGCCCGGCTTCCTCGTAAGTCTCGCGGATCGCCGACAAGGCGATGGCGCGTGCGCGCGTTGGCGTGGTGCGGCTTGCGCGAATTGTCAGCTTGGCTTCTTCCTCGGGATGCAGCCCGTCGGCGACAACGACGCGGCCGTCGCTGGGATCAGTGCGTCCGCCCGGGAAGACGAATTTCCCCGGCATGAAGACGTGGCTGGAGTGGCGCCTGCCCATCAGCACGCGGAATTCTCCGCCCTGCCGGTCGAGAAGAAGAAGGGTGGCCGCGTCACGCGGGCGCAGGGGAGGCGCCTTCGTTTCCATCTCGGCACCTTCCACCTTGTCGACTTCAGCTTTGCTCATGCCCTGCATGCAACGCACCTAGCCGAAAGCCGCCCATTGCGAAAGAGTCGTTTTCGCATTTGCCATTGCACCAGTCGACGGACCTGACGGACCGAAGGCCCTAATGTTCCGGATGCGGCTCAAGCTGGTCCGGCTCATCGCCAAAGCCATGCATGTAAAAGGCCCATTGCAGCCCGATGACCGCGCCCTTGATCGGCTGCAGGAACAACAGGGCGAGGATCAGGGTGAGCGGCGCCCAGACGGCGAAATGCGCCCACATCGGCCACACATAGCGCATTTCAACCGCCATGAAGCCGGCGATGACGATATGGCCGACCACCACGATATCGAGATAGGCCGGCAGGTCGTCCGCCCGGTGATGGCTGATTTCCTCGCCACAGACCGAGCATGTGTCGACGGATTTCACATAAGCGCGAAAAAGCTTGCCTTCGCCGCAGGCGGGGCATCGGCCAAGAAAACCCCGCTTCATCGCTTCGCCAACCGGCCGTGTCGGCCGTTGCGGCTTGCTGTCGCCGCCGAAAACCTGCTGTTCGGTGCTGCCTGTCGTCATGTCATCGTCTCCTGCCGCGCGAACCTGATCTGTTTTTCAGGGCGCGGATACGGCCTTTCGCCTTGTGATACGACCGGGTGGAGCCTGACAGAGGCTTGGGTTCGCTCAACATCTCGAAGCGCATGGCTCCGGCCATTGGCGCTACATCGACGAGACGGACCTCGACATTGTCCGCGAGCTGATAACCTTTGCCGCTTCGTTCTCCAAACAGCGATCGTGCCGTTTCGTCGTATATATAGTAATCCCCTCCCAGGGACGACACCGGGATGAAACCATCTGCGCCAAATTGCGGCAACTGGACAAAAAGTCCCGCTTTCGTGACGCCCGAAATGCGGGCCTGAAAACTCTCGTTGATATGTTCCGCCAGATGCGCCGCAATCAGGCGATCCACGGTTTCGCGCTCTGCCGCCATGGCCCGCCGCTCTGCGGTGGAGATGAGGGCGGCGATCTCGGCAAGCTGCGACTCCTCGTCACGGGTGAGCCCGCCCTGTCCAAGCCCAAGCGCGCCGATCAACGCACGATGCACGATCAGATCGGCATAGCGGCGGATCGGAGAGGTGAAATGCGCGTATCGTTTCAGGTTGAGGCCGAAATGGCCGATATTGTCCTGCGTGTATATGGCCTGGCTTTGCGTGCGCAGCACGACTTCGTTGACCAGCGCGTCGTTGTCGGTCCCGCGCACCTGCTCCAGAAGCCCGTTGAACTGGGAGGGGCGCATCTGCGCACCGCGCGCCAGTGACAGTCCGATGCTTTGCAGGAATTCGCGCAGCGCCTCCTGCTTGGCGAGCGAGGGCCCGTCATGGGTGCGGTAGATCAGCGGCTGCTTTTTGCCCTCAAGCGTTTCCGCCGCGGACACATTGGCCTGGATCATGAACTCCTCGATCAGCTTGTGAGCGTCGAGGCGCTCCGGCACGATCACGCGGTCGACGGTGCCGTCTTCCTTGAGGATGATCTTGCGCTCCGGGAGGTCGAGTTCGAGCGGCTGGCGATGTTCGCGACCTCGCTTCAGCACCGCATAGGCTTCCCAGAGCGGCTTCAGCACCGTGTCGAGCAGCGGCCCGGTCTTGTCATCCGGCGTGCCGTCAATGGCCGCCTGAGCCTGCGGATAGGCGAGCTTCGCCGCCGATTTCATCATCACGCGATGGAAGGAATGGCGTATCTTGCGGCCTTCGGCCGAAAAGGTCATGCGAACCGCCATTGCAGGCCGCTCCTCGCCCTCACGCAGCGAGCACAGGTCGTTGGAGATGCGCTCGGGCAGCATGGGCACGACCCGATCCGGGAAATAGACCGAATTGCCGCGCTTCAGGGCCTCGCGGTCGAGCGCGGAGCCCGGCGTCACATAGGCCGCCACATCTGCGATCGCCACGGTGACGATCACCCCGCCGGGGTTCTTCTCGTCGCTGTCAGGTTCGGCGAAAACCGCATCGTCATGGTCCTTTGCATCGGCCGGATCGATGGTGACGAGCGGGAGGGCGCGCCAGTCTTCGCGGCCTTCGGTCCGCACCTCCTGCAGCGCCTGCGTTTCAGCCAGCACGTCTGCCGGGAAGATATGGGGAATGTCATGGGCGTGGATGGCGATCATCGAGACCGCCTTCTCGTTCAGCGGCGAGCCCAGAACGGAGATGACCTTTGCCTTGGGCAGGCCATAGCGCGGCGTGCGTGAAGGCTCGACCTCAACCAGATCGCCATTGTTGGCGCCGTTGCGGAATTCCTTGTCGACGATGAGTTCCGGCTGGCGCCGTTCGACCGGCTCGATGCGGAACGTACCATCGGAAAGCGTGCGGAAGATGCCGAGCACGGCCTGCGCGCGCTTCTCGAATATCTTGATGATCCGCGCGGTATAGGCCGGGCCTTCCTCCTTGCCGGTTGAGAAGGTCTTGGCCAGCACACGGTCGCCGATGCCGGGAGCCGGCCCGCCGCGCGGCGGCTTTATGGCAACCGTGGGAGAATTCCCGTTTTCGTCCTGCTCGGCCGGTCGGGCCAGAAGGCCGCCATCTTCATCGCGTGCGAAGATGTCGAGAACGGCGATGGTGGGAAGATTGCCGGGGCGCGACAGCCGCTTGCGCTTCTTTTCCAGAAGCCCTTCGTCTTCGAGGTCGCGCAGCATATCCTTCAGCCATACGCGGTCGTCGCCACGCAGGGCAAACGCCTTTGCGATCTCGCGCTTGCCGGAACGGTCGGGGTTCTCGGCGATGTAGCGAAGGATTTCGTCACGCGAGGGGCGATACTGGTCCTTTGTCCCGCGCCGCGTGTCACCGGCGCGGGGATCGCCGTGGTTTCTTCCGGAGATCCCTCGCGCCAAGCTTCTATTCCTTCTTCTTTGCTGCGGTTTTTTTGGCCGCCGTAGTCTTCTTTGCTGCCGCCGCAGGCTTCTTCGGTGCCGCCGCCTTGCGGGCCGGTTTCTTCGCTCCGCCGCCCTTGGCTTCCTTTTCAGCGATCAGCACAAGCGCTTCTTCCAGCGTGATCGCCTGAGGGTCCTTGCCCTTGGGCAGGGTGGCATTGATCTTGCCGAAGTTCACATAGGGCCCGTAGCGGCCGTCGCGAACCGTGATCTTGCCGCCGCCATCGGGATGGTCGCCCAGTTCCTTGAGCGCTGCCGCCGCGGCACCGCCGCGTGCGCCACGCCCCTTGGACTGCTTTTCCGCCAAAACGGTGACGGCGCGGTTGAGGCCGATGGTGAACACGTCCTCGATGGACTCCACATTGGCGTAGGTGCCATCATGCAGGACGAAAGGCCCATAGCGCCCGAGACCTGCCGAGATCATCTTTCCGGTCTCGGGATGGTTGCCGACCTCGCGCGGCAGTGCCAGAAGCGCCAGAGCCTTCTCAAGGTCGATCGACGGAGCCGACCAACCCTTTGGGAGGCTGGAGCGCTTGGCTTCCTTGCCGTCGCCGCGCTGTACATAGGGACCGAAACGGCCGGTGCGCAGGGTGACTTCTTCCTGCGTCTCGGGATCAGTGCCCAAAACCTTGTTGCCGTTCTCCATCCCGCCGGCATCAGTGTCGCCTTCGCCATTTTCACCGAACTGGCGCGTATAGCCGCATTCGGGATAGTTCGAGCAGCCGACGAATGCGCCATATCTGCCGAGTTTCAGCGACAGGTTGCCGGTGCCGCATTTCGGGCAGATGCGCGGGTCCGATCCGTCCTCGCGTGCCGGGAACAGCAACGGGGCGAGATCGTCGTTGAGCGCGTCGATGACATCCGAAACGCGCAGTTCCTTGATATCGTCGACCGAGGCCGAAAAGTCGTTCCAGAAGTCGCGCAGAACATCCTTCCACTCGAGCTTTCCGTCGGAAATCTCGTCCAGCTTCTCTTCCAGCGAGGCCGTGAAGTCGTATTCGACATATTTGTCGAAGAAGCTTTCAAGGAAGGCAGTGACGATGCGGCCCTTCGAGTGCGGGATCAGCCGGCGCTTGTCGATGGTGACATATTCGCGGTCTTCCAGCGTCTTCAGCGTGGCCGCATAGGTGGAAGGGCGGCCGATGCCGAGCTCTTCCAGCTTCTTGATGAGCGCGGCTTCCGAATAGCGCGGTGGCGGCTCGGTCGAGTGCTGCGTGGCGTTGATCGCATCGCGCGCCATCTCCTCGCCGGAGCGGATTTCGGGCAGGCGACGATTGTCCTCGTCTTCCGAATCCTCTTCCTTCTGATCTGTGTAGGCCGCGATGAAGCCGTCGAAGCGGATGACGGAGCCGACAGCACGAAGACCGGCGGTCTTCGCTCCGTTGACCGCCTCGATCTCGACGGTGGTGCGCTCGATCTCGGCCGGATTCATCTGGCTGGCGATGGCGCGCTTCCAGACCAGTTCGTAAAGGCGGGCCTGATCCGCATCCAGATATTGGCGCACGGAGGCCGGCGTGCGGAAGAAGTCGGTCGGGCGGATCGCCTCGTGCGCTTCCTGCGCGTTCTTGGCCTTGGTTGTGTAGTAGCGCGGCTTCTCCGGCAGGTACCTGTCGCCGAATTCCTTGCCGATGGCGGCGCGGGCGGCCGAGATCGCCTCGGGGGCCATCTGCACGCCGTCGGTTCTCATATAGGTAATGAGACCGGCCGTTTCGCCGCCTATGTCCATGCCTTCATACAGGCGCTGTGCGACCTGCATGGTGCGGTTGGCGGAAAAGCCGAGGCGCGAGGACGCCGCCTGCTGCAGCGTCGATGTGGTGAAAGGTGGGGCGGGGTTGCGCTTTGTCGGCTTGGCTTCCACCGAAACCGCGTTGAAACGCGCGCCTTCCAGCATCGCCTTGATGCCGTCGGCCTGTTCCTTGTTCTTGATGTCGAGCTTCTGCAACTTCTTGCCGTCGAAGGCGGTCAGACGTGCCTCGAAACTGTCCTTGCGCGGCGTGTCGAGAATGGCCGCGATATTCCAGTATTCCTCGCGCACGAAACGCTCGATCTCGGCTTCGCGGTCGCAGACGAGCCGCAGCGCCACCGACTGGACGCGGCCGGCCGAACGGGCGCCGGGCAGCTTGCGCCACAGCACGGGAGAGAGCGTGAAGCCAACCAGATAGTCGAGTGCGCGCCGTGCCAGATAGGCGTCCACCAGCGGCGTGTCGATCTGGCGCGGATTGGCCATGGCATCGAGCACGGACTGCTTGGTGATGGCGTTGAAGACTACCCGGCTGACAGGCTTGTCCTTCAGCACCTTCTTCGCCCGCAGAACATCGAGCACATGCCAGGAAATGGCTTCGCCCTCGCGATCCGGGTCGGTTGCGAGGATCAGGCCATCGGCGTCCTTGACCGCCTTGGCGATGTCGGCGAGGCGCTTGGCGGAGGCACCATCCACTGTCCAGGACATGGCGAAGTCCTCGTCCGGGCGAACTGATCCGTCCTTGGCGGGAAGGTCGCGGACATGGCCAAAGGAAGCCAGAACCTTATAGTTGCGACCAAGATATTTGTTGATTGTCTTCGCCTTTGCGGGCGACTCGACGACGACGACGTCCATATTTACCGTGTATGCTGGGTCTGCGGCGGGGAATGTTTCCTGTGACCGCGACGGGAAAATCTTCAGGTACCGTCAAATGGCCGTGCTTTTGCGCCGGGTCAAGGGGCAGGGCAAAAACCTGAGCTTTAATGTTATGCAACTTATGAGTGATTATAAATTTGTATTGCACTTTTTAATATAGGTGACATAAGATTGGAACATCTTGGCAACCCGGACTGGGTACCGGATTACTCATGGGGCCCCCGAACGAGACCGCGTGGTTCATTCGGCGGGGAGGAGTGTGATTTTCGATGGCCAACATGTACAGCAGGCGACGGACCGAAACCCTCGATTATCTGCAATCCATGCTTGGTCAACTTCGCGCCATGGCAGAAGCTGAACGCTGTGACATGCTGACTTATCTTATCGAGATGGCGTATCTGGAGGCGAGCGACATTATACGTGGCGAACGTCCTGCAAATGTGCATCAGGCCAGACGCACGGATGCCCTGTAGGCTCCGTGCATCACGCAGCCGGCGACGGTGAACGAGCCCCATCGCACAAGCGACCGCAGGAAGGGTGTGCGGGCTTTGGCGTAGTCGGTCCTGTTCACTCGGTCGCTTCACCCGGCGCGATGTCGTGCGCCTCCGGATTTCAGTCTGCCTTCACGATGTGCCAGACGTCGTTCACGCCGTCGCCGGTCGTGTCGCCGGGCTTCTGGTCCCTTGCGAAGGTATAGACAGGCTTGCCTTCATAGGCCCACATTCGCGACCCGTCGGTGCGTTCGACAATGGTCCAGTCGCCCTGCGGCTGTGCATCCGCGGCTGTCGGAAGCGGCGGCCAATTGGTTGCGCACGCATCATAGCAGTTCGATACGCCGTTGCTATCCTTGTCGTAGGTGTAAAGCGTCATGCCGTTGGCGTCCGTATATATCTTTGCGCCGCCGGCTTCGGCCTCCTTCCAGGCTTCCGCTGCGAGCGATACAGCCGTTCCGGAAAACAAAACGGCCAGCGTGAATGCGAATGATCGTGCGAATGCCTGCGTCGTCATGGCAAATCCTCCCTGAGCCAAAAGTTTCGCTATGAGATAGAAGCGGATGCGCGATTGGGTCGCACCCGTCTTTACCAACGTGGAGGTAAACTGCTTTGTTCCGGCCTGCCTTCCGGTACATAACCACGCAATGGTGATTGGAGGAGCGGGCAGCCGGCCGCTATAGGGCGGCGAAATCGCGGGAATGCAGGATATGGCACTGGACATCGGATATGTGAGCGCGGTCGGGGCCGGTGCGCTGTCTTTTCTCTCGCCATGTGTCCTGCCGCTGGTGCCACCCTATCTGTGCTACATGGCCGGCGTTTCGGTCGACGATTTCCGCGGCGATCAGGCCGTGGCTGCCAAAGCTGGTGCGCGTGCACCGTTGCTGGCGGCATCGCTGGCTTTCGTGCTGGGCTTTTCAACCGTCTTCGTCGCCCTTGGGGCCGGCGCTTCGACGATCGGCCGCCTGCTCAGGGTGTGGCAGGAGCCGCTGGCCATGGCCGCCGGCGTGCTGATCATCATCATGGGCCTGAACTTCCTCGGCCTTATCCGCATTCCGCTGTTGTCGCGCGAGGCGCGCTTCCAGAGTCAGGGCAAGCCCGCCAGCGCCATTGCCGCCTATGTCATGGGGCTGGCGTTCGCCTTCGGATGGACACCATGCATCGGTCCGGTGCTGGGGCCGATCCTCACCCTTGCCGGGGGACGCGACACCGTGGGCGAGGGCGCCTTGCTGCTTGCCGCCTATTCGCTTGGCCTTGGCATCCCCTTCCTCATCGCTGCGATGTTCTCGGGCGCATTCATGCGCTTTCTCGGGCGCTTCAGGGTGCATCTCGGCCGGGTCGAGAAGGTCATCGGCGCGCTGCTGGTGATCGCGGGCATCTTCTTCCTTACCGGCGGTGTGCAGACGTTGGCGTTCTGGCTGCTGGAAACCTTTCCTGTTCTGGGCAGGCTGGGTTGATATTTGCAGGGGCGATGCTTTAAGTGTCGCGCTCTGTAGCCAATACTTGACCCGAATGCATTGGCATCAGCGCTTCACCAGCGTTCCACAGTCTCGTTTCTGCAATCAGCATGCGGTTGTTCCAGATGAACCAGCGAACCTGCCTCTCGATCATCCTCGCAGCCGGCGAGGGAACGCGCATGAAGAGCACCTTGCCAAAGGTGCTTCACGGAATCGCCGGCCTGCCGCTGGTCGCGCATGTCGCAAAGGCCGCGCAGAGTGCCGGTGCCGGGAATCTGGCGCTGGTCGTTGGGCACGGCGGCGAGAAGGTGCGCTCTGCGGCCGAAAGCTTTGCGCCGGAAGCCGAAATCTTCGAGCAGACCGAACGTCTCGGCACCGCCCATGCGGTGCTGGCCGCCCGCAAGGCGATAGAGCGCGGCCATGACGATGTGCTGGTGATGTTTGGTGATACGCCGCTCATCGATGCCACCGCCCTTGCCACCGCCCGCCAGCGGCTGGCCGATGGAGCCGCCGTCGTCGTTCTTGGCTTCCGCACCGAAAATCCGACCGGTTACGGCCGTCTCATCGAAAGCGAGGGCAAGCTGCTCGCCATCCGTGAGGAAAAGGACGCCAGCGACGATGAGCGCCGCATCACCTTCTGCAACAGCGGGCTGATGGCCATTTCCGGCCGCCATGCGCTCGAACTTCTGGATGGGGTCGGCAACGCCAATTCCAAGGGTGAATACTATCTCACCGACATCGTGGAGATCGCCGGAGCCCGGGGGCTTCCGGTGGTTGCCACCGAAGCGAGCTTTGAAAACGCGCTCGGCATCAATAACCGTGCTGAACTGGCGGAAGCAGAAGCCATCTGGCAGAAACATCGTCGCCGCGAAACCATGCTTGCAGGCGTGACCCTGATCGCGCCGGATACGGTTTTCTTCTCGCATGATACGCTGATCGAGGCCGATGCGCTGGTGGAGCCCAATGTCTGGTTCGGGCCGGGTGTCCATGTCGCGTCGGGGGCCACCATCCGTGCCTTCAGCCATCTGGAGGGCGCGAAGGTTGCTTCCGGTGCTGAGGTCGGCCCGTTTGCCCGCCTGCGCGCCGGCACCGATCTGAAGGAAAAAGCCAAGGTCGGCAATTTCTGCGAGGTCAAGAAGGCCGTCGTGGAAAAGGGTGCGAAGGTGAATCACCTTACCTATATAGGCGATGCGCATATCGGCGCGGGCGCCAATATCGGTGCCGGAACCATCACCTGCAACTATGACGGCTATTCGAAATTCCTCACCGAGATTGGCGAAGGCGCCTTCATCGGCTCCAACTCCTCGCTGGTCGCCCCGATCTCCATCGGCAATGGCGCTTATGTGGCTTCCGGTTCGGTCATCACCGAAAGCGTGCCCGACGATGCGCTGGCCTTTGGCCGCGCCCGCCAGAAAACGTTGCCGGACAAGGCGCGCGAACTGCGCGAGCGCCGGGCCGATGCAGCAAGGAAGAAATAACAAACGCCGCCTGCATGTTGCTACGCGGCGCAACGCAATTTGATTTTCCGTCTGCAGCGGGCGTCTCTAGAAGGCGGCCGGGGCCATCAGGATCAGGGACAGAGCATATATGTGCGGCATAGTTGCAATCGTGGGCAAAACGTCGGTGGCTCCGCTGATCGTGGATGCGCTGAAGCGTCTGGAATATCGGGGCTACGATTCCGCCGGGGTTGCCACCATCGAGCACGGTGCGCTGGCGCGTCGCCGCGCCGAGGGCAAGCTCGTCAATCTGGAAAACCGCCTGAAGAATGAGCCGCTGGACGGAACCATCGGCATCGGCCACACCCGCTGGGCAACGCATGGCGTTCCCAACGAGACCAATGCCCATCCCCATTTTTCCGGCGACGTCGCGGTGGTTCACAACGGCATCATCGAGAATTTCGCTGAACTGCGCGATGAACTTGCCGCAGATGGCTACGAGTTCACCTCGCAGACCGACACGGAAGTGGTGGCGCATCTGGTCGCGCGCGAGCTGAAGCGCGGTGCCGCGCCCGTCGATGCTGCCCATGCTGCCGTCAAGCGGCTGCAGGGTGCCTTTGCACTGGCCATCATGTTCAGGAACGATGAGGATCTGGTGGTCGGCGCCCGCAATGGCCCGCCGCTGGCCGTCGGCCATGGCGATGGCGAGATGTTCCTTGGGTCAGACGCCATCGCGCTGGCGCCGTTCACCAATTCCATCACCTATCTGGAGGATGGCGACTGGGCGGTCGTGCGTCATGGCGGCGTGTCCATCTTCGACATCGACGGCCAGCCGGTCGAGCGCCGCCGCCAGCAGTCGATGGGCGCTGCCTATCTGGTGGACAAGGGCAATCACCGCCATTTCATGGAAAAGGAAATCCATGAGCAGCCGGAAGTGATCTCGCACACGCTGGCGCATTATCTCGATTTCGCCAACGGCACCGCCAGGGATCTCGACCTGCCGTTCGACTTCAACGCCATCGACCGGCTTGCCATCTCGGCCTGCGGCACGGCCTATCTTGCCGGTCTCGTCGGCAAATACTGGTTCGAGCGCTATGCGCGGCTGCCGGTGGATATCGATATCGCCTCGGAGTTCCGCTACCGCGAAATGCCGCTGTCGGCGCGCGATGCGGCGCTCTTTATTTCCCAGTCGGGCGAAACCGCCGATACGCTGGCCTCGCTGCGCTACTGCCGCAAGGCCGGCATGAGCATCGGCGCCGTTGTCAACGTGCGGGAATCGACCATCGCACGCGAATCGGACGTGGTGCTGCCGACGCTGGCCGGCCCTGAGATCGGTGTCGCCTCCACCAAGGCCTTCACCTGCCAGCTTTCGGTGCTGGCTTCGCTGGCCGTCCGCGCCGCTGCTGATCGCGGCAAGGTCTCGGCCGAGGAAGAAAAGGCGCTGGTGCGCGCGCTTTCGGAAACGCCGCGCTATACCAATCAGGTTCTCCAGAAGGTCGAGCACCAGATCGAGAAACTGGCGCGCGAACTGTCTCACTACAAGCATGTGCTCTATCTCGGCCGCGACACCAATTTCCCGCTGGCCATGGAAGGAGCGCTGAAGCTCAAGGAAATCTCCTACATCCATGCCGAGGGCTACGCGGCCGGCGAACTCAAGCACGGCCCCATCGCCCTTATCGACGAAAAGATGCCGGTGGTGGTGATCGCGCCGCATGACCGTATCTTCGAAAAGACGGTCTCCAACATGCAGGAGGTCGCCGCGCGGGGCGGCAGGATCATCCTCATCACCGACGCAAAAGGCGCGGCAAACGCCACGGTGGAAACGATGGAGACCATCGTGCTGCCGGATGTGCCGGAGATCATCTCGCCGATCGTCTATGCGGTGCCGATCCAGTTGCTGGCCTATTACACGGCCGTGTTCATGGGCACCGATGTCGACCAGCCGCGCAATCTCGCCAAGTCGGTGACGGTGGAATAGGATTCTGCATCGGCTGGCCGGCAAGTTCGGTGTTCCAAAGCAGCTTTCACTCGCTTAATGTTGCGGCGCAACGAAGCGAGTGAGCATGTCGGACATTATAAGAACATCGGCAATGACACGGCTCAGGAACTATTTCCTGACCGGATTCATCGTCTGCGCCCCGCTGGCGATCACCGCCTATCTGACATGGTCATTCGTGGGCTGGGTCGATTCATGGGTAAAGCCCTATATTCCGACCCGCTACAGCCCCGACACCTATCTGCCCTTCGCGGTGCCCGGTTTCGGGCTCATCGTGGCGCTGGTGCTCATCACGCTGATCGGCTTTCTTGCCGCCAACATCGTCGGCCGCGCCATCGTCAATTTCGGCGAGCGGCTGCTTGGCCGCATGCCGCTGGTGCGCGGCATCTATCGCTCGCTGAAGCAGATTTTCGAAACGGTGCTGTCCAATCACGGCGACATGTTCAAGCATGTCGGCATGGTCGAATATCCGCGCAAGGACGTGTGGTCGCTGGTGTTTTTGTCCGGTGAGAAGGAAACAGAGATCAACGAGAAGCTGGATGTCGAGGGCGATCCGCTGATCGGCGTGTTCATGCCCTGCACGCCCAACCCGACCACCGGCTTCCTGATGTATGTGCGCAAGTCCGAGATCGTCATGCTGGACATGACCATCGAGGAAGGCGCGCGCCTGATCGTTTCGGCCGGTCTCGTCGCGCCAAAGGTGAAGCGCAGGCACGGCCCCGAGGCGGAAGCCGTCACAATCGCCAATCCGAAGCTGGAAGAGGTTCAGCCGGCGCGCAGCAAGCGCACTGCCTCGTCCTTGCCGAACACATAAAGCAGAAGCCTGAGAGCTTCGCCGCGCGGGGTCTGCAATTCGGGATCTGTGGCGAGGATCAGCCGGGCATCGTCGCGCGCGGCTTCGAGCAGATCGGCATGGGTGTCGATGCGCGCGATCCGGAATCCCGGGGTGCCCGACTGGCGGGTGCCGAGCAATTCACCTTCGCCGCGCAGTTTCAGGTCTTCCTCGGCAATGAGGAAGCCATCCTCGGTCTCGCGCATCACTGAAAGCCGGCGCTTGGCCGTTTCCCCCAGCGGGTCCTTGTAGAGAAGCACGCAGGAAGAAGGCTTCGATCCGCGCCCCACGCGCCCGCGCAACTGGTGAAGCTGGGCAAGGCCGAAGCGCTCGGCGTGCTCGATGACGATAATGGTGGCGTCGGGAACATCGACGCCCACCTCGATCACCGTGGTGGCGATCAGAACCCGCGTCTCGCCGTCCTTGAAAGCACGCATCGCCTCGTCCTTTTCCGCACCCTTCATGCGGCCGTGGACAAGGCCGACACGGTCGCCGAAGACAGGCTGAAGGGAAGCGAAGCGGTCTTCCGCCGACATCAGCTTCACCTCTTCCGATTCCTCCACCAGTGGGCAGATCCAGTAGACTTTCTGTCCTTCCGCGACCGCATCGCGGATGCGCCCGACCAGTTCCGAAAGCCGCTCCAGCGGCAGCGTAACGGTACGGATCGGCTGGCGGCCGGCTGGCTTCTCCGTGAGGCGCGAGACGTCCATGTCGCCGAAGGCGGTCAGCACCAGCGTGCGCGGAATGGGCGTCGCCGTCATCACCAGCATGTCGGGCGCATCGCCCTTAGCCGTCATCGCCAGCCGCTGATGCACCCCGAAACGGTGCTGCTCATCGACCACGGCCAGCACGAGGTTGTTGAAGCTCACGCTCTCCTGAAACAGCGCATGAGTGCCGATGACCATGTTGATGCCGCCATCGGCCAGTCCCTCAAGCACCTCCCTGCGCTCGCGGCCCTTTTCGCGGCCGGTCAGCACAGCGACCTTCAGCCCGACGCCTTCGGCCAGCGGCGCGATGGTGGCGAAATGCTGGCGGGCGAGGATTTCCGTCGGCGCCATGAGCGCCGCCTGCCCGCCGGCCTCTACTGCGCGCGCCATGGCCAGCAGTGCCACCACCGTCTTGCCGGAGCCCACATCGCCCTGAAGCAGGCGCAGCATGCGCTCAGGCTCTGCCAGATCGGCATGGATTTCGGCAAGTGCGGCTTCCTGCGCGCCGGTCAGCGCATAGGGCAGGGCGGCCCGCAATGCCTGCACCAGCCGCCCGTCGCCGGTGAGGGGGCGGCCCGAGAGCTTGCGGACCCGTGCCCGCACCAGCGCAAGCGAAACCTGTCCGGCCAGAAACTCGTCATAGGCGAGCCTGCGCCAGGCGGCGCTGTCGGGGGCGGCGTCTATGGGCGAGTCCGGGTTGTGGATACGCTCCAGCGCTGCGTCGAAGCCGGGGAAGGACTGGCGGCGCAGGAACGCGGCGTCCTGCCATTCCGGCATTGCCGGCACGCGCTCCAGCGCCTGCCCGATGGCACGGCGCAGCACCTTGCCCGACAGACCGGCGGTGAGCGGATAGACCGGCTCGACCAGCGGCAGGCCGGCGGCATCCTCCGCAAGCGCGATGTGATCGGGATGCACCATGGAGGGGCGGCCGTTGAACCACTCCATGCGCCCGGAAACGATCACCTGCGCGCCTTCCGGCATCTGCTTTTCCAGATAAGCGGCATGGGCGTGAAAGAAGGTCAGGGTGATGTCGCTGGTGTCGTCATGGGCATAGACCCGGTAGGGCACCGAACGGTTGCCGCGCGGCGGCGGCTGGTGTCCGTCGACGGTGAGATCAAGCGTCACGATGGCGCCGGGAGCTGCATTGGCGATGCCCGGCCTGCTGCGCCTGTCGATCACCGAGTTCGGCAGCACGAACAGCAGATCGGCGGCGCGTGCTTCACGGTCACCCAGATCGACCGGCAGCACGCGTTCGATCAGCGCCGCCACCTTGGGGCCGACGCCGGCCAGCGACGTGATGGGCGCAAACAGTGGATCGAGCAGGGAAGGGCGCATGCGCGCAGATTAGAAACTCCGCTCCGCGTTGCAAGGCTGACACCGCCTTCTATCCACGCTATATGCGCCACAACCTGAAAAAGGAGCTGCCATGACCGGAACGACGAGAACAAGCGAAGGGCTGGATACCCGCCGTCGCAAGCTGCTGTTTCGTTCCTGGCATCGCGGCATGCGTGAGATGGACCTGATCCTCGGCAGCTTCGCCGATGCGGAAATCGAGCGCCTGAGCGAAGACGAACTCGACCAGTTCGAGCGGGTGCTGGAAATCAACGATACCGAGCTGCTGCCATGGATCACCGGGCAGACGCCGATCCCGACCGGTATTGATCTGCCCCTGCTGGGGCGGGTTCTTGAATGGCGCGGCAGGGTTGCGTCCCAGACCGTCTGAACTATCTGAGTTCCGCACGCCGCAACCATCCCCCCGGACAAAGTCGCAAGCCATGAGCCTCATTCCGAAAATCGGCCTGCCAAAAAGCGGCATCGGTTCCTTCGTCATCGATGGCGTGGCCGATGGCTATGAGGCATTTGCGCTGGCGCAGTCTGCCCGTGAAATCGCGCCTGAGCGGCCGCTGATCTTCGTTGCCCGCGACGGCCAGCGCCTGCCGGCCATCATCGAGGCGCTGGCTTTTGCCGAGCCGGGCCTGCCGGTTCTGGAACTGCCGGCATGGGATTGCCTGCCCTATGACCGCGTCTCGCCGGGTTCGGATGCCGCCGCACGACGGCTGGATGCGCTGGGAGCCATGGCAGCGCTTGGCAAAAACCCGCACCGGGCCGTCATCCTCACAACCGCCAACGCCTTGTTGCAGCGCGTGCCGCCGGCCGAACTGATCGAGGCGCAGACCTTCAGCGCCAAGCCCGGCAATCAGGTCGATATGGACAAGCTGGCCAGACGGCTGGAAATGTCCGGTTTCGAGCGTGTCGCAACGGTGCGCGAAGTGGGCGAGTTCGCCGTGCGCGGCGGCATCCTCGACCTGTTCGCGCCGGGTGCGGAAGAGGCGCTGCGTCTCGATTTCTTCGGCGATACGCTGGAATCGATCCGCGCCTTCGATGTCGCCAGCCAGCGCACCACCGGCCAGCGCAACGCGCTGACCCTGCAGGCGATGAGCGAGGTTGCCCTTACACCGGAAACGATCAGCCGCTTCCGCCGCGCCTATATCGAAGCCTTCGGCGCGCCCTCGCGCGATGATGCGCTTTACGCGGCGGTGAGCGAAGGCCGTCGTTTCGCCGGCATGGAGCACTGGCTGCCCTTCTTCTACGAGCAGCTCGATACCGTGTTCGACTATCTGCCGGATGCGCCGGTCGTCTTCGACCATCTGGCTCATGAGGCGCTGTCGGAGCGTCACGTCCTGATCCTCGACCACTACGAATCGCGCAAACAGCAATCAGAAGGCGCGCTGAAGGACGCGGTGCCCTACAAGCCGGTGGCGCCGCAACTGCTTTATCTGTCGCCGGACGAGGTGAAGGCTGCAACCGGCACGCGCACGGCCATCGAGTTCACGCCTTTCACCGCACCCGAGGCGGGTGACAGGAAGGTGTTCCATGCCGGTGCGAAGGCCGGCCGCAGCTTTGCCGAGGAACGCGCCGACCCCAACGCCAATGTCTTCACCGAGGCGGTGAAGCATATTGCCGACGAGCGCGCCGCCGGTCGCCGTGTCGTCATTGCAGGCTGGACGGAAGGTTCGCTCGACCGTCTGGGACAGATTCTGGCCGAGCATCACCTGGGCAATCTCAGGCGGGCCGCCACGCTGGCCGAAACCGAAAAGCTGGAGAAAGGGCAGGCGGCACTTGCCGTTCTGCAACTTGAAACCGGCTTCGAGACCGACGGCATGGTCGTCGTGGCCGAGCAGGACATTCTCGGCGACCGGCTGGTGCGCCGCTCGAAGAAACGCAAACGCGCCGCCGATTTCATTTCCGAAGCCGCATCGCTGTCGGCCGGCGACATCGTCGTTCATGCCGATCACGGCATTGGCCGTTTCATCGGCCTGAAGACCATTCAGGCCGTTGGCGCACCGCATGATTGCCTTGAAATTCACTATGCCGGCGATGACCGCCTGTTCCTGCCGGTGGAGAACATCGAGCTTCTGTCGCGCTATGGCTCGGATTCGGCCGAGGCGACGCTGGACAAGCTCGGCGGCGGCGCATGGCAGGCCCGCAAGGCCCGGCTGAAGAAGCGCCTGCTCGACATGGCGGGCGACCTCATACGCATCGCGGCCGAGCGTCAGATGCGTGCTGCGCCCACCATGATCCCGGCCGAAGGCATCTATGGCGAGTTTGCCGCGCGCTTCCCTTATGAGGAAACCGACGACCAGCAAAGCGCCATCGATGCGGTGACCGAAGATCTGTCGGCAGGGCGGCCCATGGACCGTCTGATCTGCGGCGACGTCGGCTTCGGCAAGACCGAGGTGGCTTTGCGGGCCGCCTTCATTGCCGCCATGGAAGGGTTTCAGGTCGCGGTCGTTGTGCCGACAACGCTCCTGTCGCGCCAGCATTACAAGACCTTCTCGCAGCGCTTCGCCGGCCTTCCGGTCCGGGTTCGGCAGGCCTCGCGGCTGGTCGGCACGAAGGAGCTGGCGGAAACGAAGAAGGGGCTGGAGGACGGCACCGTCGATATCGTCGTCGGCACCCATGCGCTGCTGGGCTCTTCGATAAAGTTCCGCAATCTCGGCCTGCTGATCGTCGACGAGGAACAGCATTTCGGCGTCAAGCACAAGGAGCGGCTGAAGGATTTGAAGAGCGATGTGCATGTGCTGACGCTGTCGGCCACTCCGATCCCGCGCACTCTGCAACTGGCGCTGACGGGGGTGCGCGAACTGTCGCTGATCGCAACGCCCCCGGTTGATCGCATGGCGGTGCGCACCTTTATCTCGCCCTTCGATCCGCTGGTCATCCGCGAAACCCTGCTGCGCGAGCGCTATCGCGGCGGCCAGAGTTTCTATGTCGTGCCGCGCATCAGCGACCTTTCCGAGATCGAGGAATTCCTGAAGGCGGAAGTGCCGGAACTGAAGGTGGCCGTGGCGCATGGCCAGATGCCGCCGGGCCGTCTCGACGACATCATGAACGCCTTTTACGAAGGCCAGTATGATGTGCTGTTGTCCACCACCATCGTGGAATCCGGTCTCGATATTCCGACCGCCAACACCATGATCGTGCACCGCGCCGACATGTTCGGTCTCGCCCAGCTCTATCAGCTTCGCGGCCGGGTCGGCCGCTCCAAGGTGCGCGCCTATGCGCTGTTCACGCTGCCGGCCAAGCGCAAGCTGACCGACACGGCGGATCGCCGCCTCAAGGTGCTGCAATCGCTGGATTCGCTGGGCGCAGGCTTCCAGCTGGCCAGCCATGACCTCGATATTCGCGGTGCCGGCAACCTTTTGGGCGAGGAGCAGTCGGGCCACATCAAGGAGGTCGGCTTCGAGCTTTACCAGCAGATGCTGGAGGAGGCCGTGGCCGAGGTGAAGGATTCGGGCAGCGTCGCGGCAGACACCGGCTGGTCGCCGCAGATTGCGGTTGGCACGGCTGTGATGATCCCCGAAAGCTATGTACCCGACCTGCAATTGCGTCTGGCGCTTTATCGCCGCCTTGGCGATCTGGAGACGCCGGAAGAAATCGACGCCTTCGGGGCCGAACTCATCGACCGTTTCGGCGCTCTGCCTGACGAGGTGAAGCACCTGCTCAAGATCGTCTTCATCAAGGCGCTGTGCCGCAAGGCCAATGTCGAGAAGCTGGATGCGGGGCCGAAGGGCGTGGTCATCCAGTTCCGCAACAAGCAGTTTTCCAATCCGGCCGGACTGGTGCAGTTCATCGGCGAGCAGGGCATTCTGGCGAAGATCAGGCCCGACCAGAGCGTGGTCTTCATCCGTGACTGGCCGAACGCCGACAAGCGTCTGGCGGGTTCGGCGGTGCTGATGACCCAGCTTGCAAAACTGGCCGCTGCCTGAGGTTGCTCTGGATCGGGCGGAAAAATTGCCCTAACTCTGCAAGCTGATACCGGAGGCAACAGTGCCGGCCGGTTGCGGGCGGAGGCCTGATTGTTCCGAAATCTCGATTTCAGTTCCTGGCAGAGCGTTCTGTTCACCGTGGTCGGCCTGGCGCTGTTCACGCTCATCAGCATGGGCATCAGGCTCATCATGATGTTCACCATCCAGCAGCGGCGTGAACGCATGAACCGCCAGATCAACGAGCGGCTGCGCACGCTGATCGCTGCCTACAAGGTGCTGGGCGGGTCCTTTACGGGCGACCTGACGGTCGATCCGCGCCACATGCGGGATCTGCGCCGGCAGGACCCGCTTGCCCTCGATCCGCCGGATGCTGACGATGAGGACCCGGAAGAGGTCCGGACCGTCAGCGTCGTTGTTCCGGGAGCGGAGCAGGGTTCGGACCGCAGCCGGCGCATCCGCGATGCGGTGGAGGCGGCACTCTCCGACATCATTCTGCTCGGCACCGAAGAGCAGGTGCGGCTGGCCGAGAGGGCAGCCCGCGAACTGGTCGCCGGCCATCCCGTGCATACGCACGAGCTTGTCGTCTCGCTGCGCGATTTCATCCGCGAAGCGCTCGATATCGGACCTATACCCGCCGACCTTTCCCTGCCCATGCAGGGCCCGACCCGCCCCTCGGGCGCTGGCGGGCGCGGCAAGGGCGAAGGTGGACAAGGCCAGCGTTCCGGTGGTGGTGGAGGTGGCGGAATGGGGGGTGGCGGAATGGGCGGCGGCGGGATGGGAATGGGCGGTGGCATGGGCAGCCTCGATGACACGCCCGGCTCCGGTCACCGCTCCTGAAAGTCTGCCGCTGCCAACCGATAGCTCCCGCGATCAGCCCGCGTCGTTCAGTTCCCCGCGCGCTTTTGCGGCAGAGACCTGCCGGATGGCGTCGGCGAGCGTGTCTGCTTCCTGAGCGCCCACGATCGCATAGCGCCTCTCCAGCAGGAAGCACGGCACGCCGGTAACGCCCATCTGCGCCGCGGTGGCGATCTCCTTGCGAACTTCCTCCAGTCCGGTATCCGTCGGCAACAGGGCTTCGACCACGGACGCATCCATGCCGGCCTCGCGCGACGCTTCGACCAGAACAGCCCGGTCGCCTATATTCGCGCCCTTCTCGAAATAGAGGCTGAACAGAAGCGCGACCAGCCTGCCCTGAACGGCGGCACCGCTGGCGCCGGCCCAGCGGATGAGGCGATGCGCATCCAGCGTGTTGGGAGCGACGGTGATGGCGTCGAAATCGAAGGCGATGCCTTCAGCACGGCCCAGCGGTTCGATGCGGCCGTGGATCTCGCGGATCTTATCCTCGCTGCCGAATTTGCCCAGCATGTAGGCCTTGCGATCAAGACCTTCGGCCGGAACCGTGGGATCAAGCTGGTAAGGCCGCCAGTTGACCTGCACCTCGACGCCTGCCGCCGCGACGGCCTTCTGCAGTCGCTTCATGCCGATGAAACACCATGGACATACGACGTCCGAAACGACATCGATGGTCAGGGGGGCGGTGGGGGTCATGGCCTGCTCCTTTTCGCGGGCTGTCAGTTCGGTTTAACCCACCATGTCGGCAGCTGGAAACCAAACAGCGGCTCCTTGCCGGGATGAGCGAGCTTGTTCCAGTAGGCGATCCATTGCTGCGGATTGTGCTGCATCGGCACCATGTAGTTGCCGGAGATCAACAGCCGGTCGAGCACCCGCACGGCGGCGACAAAGTCGTCCTTCTCGCGCGCATTCAGCATCGCGGTGATGGCGGCATCGACAGCTGGATCGGACACGCCGGCCAGATTGAACGAACCCTCGATATCTGCCGCCTCCGAGCCCCAGCGCCCGATCTGCTCGATGCCGGGCGACAGCGAATTGTTGAAGCCGCTGGAACCGATCAGCACCTCGAAATCGAAACGCTGCTTGCGCGACTGGATCTGGTCGCCGTCGAGCGCGCGGATGGTCACGGCAATGCCGAGCTTGCCCAGCGTGCGCTGGTAAAGGGCCGCCAGCCGCTCCTCGTCCTGCGATGCGGTGAGGATTTCGAAGCCGAAGGGCTGGCTGTCCGGATCGAGCATGACGCCATTCTCGATCCTGAAGCCGGCGCTTTTGAGAAGGTCGAGAGCAGCCTTGAGGGCCGCGCGGTCCTGTCCCGATCCGTCATTGACCGGAGGCCGCCATGTGCCGTCCATGACATCGGCCGGAACCCGGCCGGGGAAGGGGGCAAGCAATGCCTTCTCCTTCTCGCTGGCCGGGTGGCCGAGCGCGGAAAGCTCCGAGCCCTGCCAGTAGCTTGTGGTGCGGGCAAGCTTGCCTCCGAACATGTTCTTGTTGGCCCACTCGAAATCGTAGAGCATGCCAAGCGCGCGCCGCACGGCCGGGTCGGCGAATTTGTAGAGCCGCGTGTTGAACAGGAATCCGGTCACCACCGGCGGAATGCCGAGATTGAAGGCCTCGACGGTAATCCTGCCGTCCTTTGCGGCGGCGAAATTGAACTCGCGCTCGACCTGCAGCGGCCCCATGCCCGTATAGAGCGGCCCGGCATAGGCGGTGCAGATACCCTTCTTGAAGGCTTCGAACTGGGCCGTGGCGTTGAGGAAATATTCGATGGTGATCTTGTCGAAATTATCGAAGCCGCGTTTGGTCGGAATATTGCGGCCCCAGTAATTGTCGTTGCGGCGGAACACGATGCGCTGGCCCGGCACCACCTGCTCGATGACATAGGGCCCGGAGCCGGTCACCGGTTTCAGCGTGCCACGATCGAAACTCTCCTTGTCGAAGAAGTGTTTCGGCACGATCGGCGTGGCGGCGATGATCAGCGGGAATTCGCGGTCGGCATGCTCGTTGAAGGTAAAACGCACGCTGCGCTCGCCGGTCTTTTCCAGCTTTTCCACGCGCTTCATGCGGTCGGAATAGGGTGGGCGGCCCTTGTCGGTGAACACGTCGTAGGTGAACAGCACGTCCTCGGGCGTAACAGGTTCTCCGTCCGACCACTTCGCCTGCGGGTTGATGTGGAACTCGATCCATTTGCGGTCTTCGTCCATCTCCACGCTTTCGGCCAGCAGGCCGTACAGGCTGAAGGCCTCGTCCATATTGCGCTGCATCAGCGATTCGAAGACGAAATTGCCGAAGATGGTGTCGATGACGCCGCGCGCCGTGGTGCGCAGGCTTTTCAGGATGAACGGATTGAGATTGTCGAAAGTGCCGACCACGCAATAGGTAACCTCGCCACCTTTCGGCGCATCGGGATTGGCATAGCCGAAATGCGTGAAGTCGCGGGGCAGGGCCGGTTCGCCCTGCATGGAAATGGCGTGGCGCGGCTCTGCCCCTGTATGCTGGGCCACCATATGCTGGGCCCCGGCATTCTGGGGCGCTATCGACAGCAGCGAAAGGGCGGCGGTCAGCCAGAAAGCGGTGCGGCTCATGACGGGTCTCTGTGCAAGGCTTGATGATTCGGTGGCCAAGTTACCACGCGATGCGCAAATACGGTGGTCACAGTCAAGAAATGCGTTGCGCAGGCTGGATTCGGCGAAGCCGGCGGTGTAACACGCGGCCGAGCCATCCTGTTGCCGCATTTGCGCAACAGGTAACGTTGCGGTGCGGCGTGGGCCAGCGCCGCGGGCACAAAGTCGAGAGGAAGCGCACCTAATGTCCAGCCTGAAATCCAAAGCATACCGTCTGTCGGTCATGGCCGCTGGCGTGGCCGGGTTCCTCGCAGCCGGGTTGCCGCAGGCTTCGGCACAGCAGATTCCGCAGGGCTGGTTCAAGGCCTGTTCCAAGCAGGAAGATGTCGATATCTGCAACGTGCAGAACATCGTGACCGCCGGCAATGGACAGCTCGTCACCGGCGTCAGCATGATCGACCTGCGCGGCAAGGTAAACCGCAAGGTCTTCCAGGTCACCGTGCCGAGCGGCCGTCTCGTGCCTCCGGGCATCGCCCTCCAGGTCGATGGCGGCAAGGCGCAGAAGCTTGATTACGTGATCTGTTTCCCGGACCGCTGCGTGGCCGAGGTTCCGATGACCGATCAGCTCGTTGCGTCGTTCAAGAAAGGCTCGGTTATTCAGCTGACCTCTGTCAATTTCCAGAATCAGCCGAACCCGATCCAGATTTCGCTGGAAGGCTTCACCGGCGCCTTCGACGGCCCGGCTCTTCAGCAGTCGGATCTGGAAGATCGCCAGAAGAAGCTTCAGGAGTTCGTGAGCAAGAACAACGAGGACTTCGCCAAGAAGCTCAAGGAAGAGCAGGAAAAGGCGAAGGCCGGCGGTAACTGATCGCAATTCTCCCCGAAATTCAAAAAGGCCCCGCTTGTCGGGGCCTTTTTCATATCCTCATAAGCCGGCTTCGTTCACGCGGGCGTCATGGTGTCCGCATAGATCACACCCGACACGTTTGGCCTCTACACGTTCGGCGGAGTGATTCTGATGCGAATGTTCTGGAAAAGCCTGCTGCTCGGTTGCACCTGCCTGATTTCTGCTAATGCAAGTGCGGTGGCAGAAAACCGGGTCGACCAGATCCTTCAGCGCTTCGAGCAGGCCAACCTCTGGCGCGATCATGTGATGATTGTGGCACACCGGGCAGGGGGCCTGCGCTCAGCCAAGGCGCTTTACCCAGAAAACTCGCTGGCGGCGCTGGAAGCGTCGATCGCCGATGGCGCCGAAATGGTGGAGGTCGATGTCCGACGCTCGGCTGACGGCATTTTCATCGTCATGCACGACAGTTGGCTCGACCGCACCACGACCTGCAAGGGCGAGGTCGCCCCGCGCACGCTGGCGGAGTTGCGGCAATGCCGCCTCGTGGTCGAGGGAACCGGAGCCGCAACAGCGGAACATGTGCCGACGCTGACCGAATTCCTGATGGCCGCAAAGGGACGCATTCTGGTCAATATCGACAACAAGCTCGACAGGCAGGCATTTCCCGAAATGGTTGCCGTTGCACGCGGGCTCGGTGTGGCGCACCAGATCGTCATCAAGGAAAACCTGTGGAACGAACAGCGCCTTGCCGGGGCGCAGGATATGGTCCGTCAACTGGGCGGCGACGTGCATTTCATGCCCATCATCGCCGATGATGCCGTGCACGAACCGGCTTTTGCCGAGACGGTCCATTCAGGCCTGCCATCGAATGCGATGGAACTGATCAACTGGCGCAATGGCGCGGATATGCTGACGCCCGCCGGCGGTCCCCTGTTCTCGAACCGCATGCGCGCGGCGGCGGTTCGCGGGAACTGGCATATCTGGGCGAACACCTATGCCATCGTCAACAAGCCGGGCGGTTTCCTGTCCGGGGGACGCGGCGATGAGCTGGCCACGCTGGCCGGAATGCCGGCGGAAAGCTGGGGCTTCTGGGCCGAGCGCGGCGCCACCATCATCCAAACCGACGAGCCCGGTCTCGCCATCGAATGGCTGGCCGCGAACGGCTATCGCATCCCTTATGATGGCAAAGGCGACGGCCCCGAGGAAACCGAGCGGACGGCGCGGATCAACTGAGTTTCGTCACAGGATCCGGCCTGAGCACGGGATCCAGCCTGAGAGGGGCGCAAACAAAAAGGCCGCCCGAAGGCGGCCTTTTCGATATCTGAAACCGGAAGCGGATCAGCGCTTCGAGAACTGGAAGGAGCGGCGAGCCTTGGCGCGGCCGTACTTCTTGCGTTCCACCACGCGGCTGTCGCGGGTGAGGAAACCACCCTTCTTCAGCACGCCGCGCAGCGTCGGCTCGTAATAGGTGAGAGCCTTGGAAATGCCGTGACGCACGGCGCCGGCCTGACCCGACAGACCACCACCGGCGACGGTAGCGACGATGTCGTACTGGTCGACGCGGCCAGCGGCGACGAGCGGCTGGTTCAGGATCATCTGCAGGACCGGACGAGCGAAGTACTTGTCGTACTCCTTGCCGTTGATGGTGATCTTGCCGGAGCCGGGCTTGACCCAGACGCGGGCGATGGCGTCCTTGCGCTTGCCGGTGGCATAGGCGCGGCCCGACTTGTCGAGCTTCTGGACATGGACCGGCGCGGCCGGCTGCGAAGCCTGGGCGACGGAGCCGAGTTCTGCGAGCGAGGAAAGCTGCTCAGCCATTACGAGGCCCTCTTGTTCTTGGCGTTCAGCGCGCCGACGTCGAGCGTTTCGGGCTGCTGGGCGGTGTGAGGATGATCGGTGCCTGCATAGACGCGCAGGTTCTTCATCTGGCGGCGGCCGAGCGGGCCACGCGGAATCATGCGCTCAACGGCCTTCTCGAGAACGCGCTCCGGGAAGCGGCCTTCGATGATCTGGCGCGCGGTGCGCTCCTTGATGCCGCCGGGATGGCCGGTGTGCCAGTAGTACTTCTTGTCGGTGTACTTCTTGCCCGTGAGCACCACCTTGTCGGCATTGATGATGATGACATTGTCACCGTCGTCGACATGGGGGGTGAAGGTGGGCTTGTGCTTGCCGCGCAGACGGTTGGCGACGAGAGAGGCGAGACGGCCGACGACGAGACCTTCGGCGTCGATCAGCACCCACTTCTTCACCACGTCCGCAGGCTTCTGCGAAAAGGTTGTCATGGTTTTGTTTCCGTTTGAGACCCTGCCTGCCTTGCGGCCGACACGGCGTTTCTTGTTGCTTGGGTTGGAAGCTTGCGCAGCCAACAGCAAACAGCAGCCTGCAAGGCCACTGTCAGCAAGGGGCTTATAGGAGAGGGCGACAACCCCGTCAAGCAGGCTTAATTGGGTGAATTCCAAAAATATAAAGTAAAAACAATATCTTATATTTGAGGTATTATTTTACCTCACCCAGTGATCGGAAACCCGGTCCTGAATGTCGCTGATGAATGTTCGAATTTCTTTCTGCAATTTCCATACGCCGTGATTGTCGTTCTTTGATAATGGAAACTGGAAATGTTCGCCGTTGGCAAGTTTAGTCAGATCATCAATGGCTTTGAGGGCATTGGGGCATTCTCCCTCGCTGTGGTTTCCGGAAATTCGGAAGAGCAACTCACCTTCCCCTTTTAGTGCATAAAGTGCTGCCCGTAATTCGCGCCGCTTCTGGGTAAACGCATCTTGGCAAATCTCATCTTTTGTTAGGATGCGAAGGGATACGAGGGATGATGCGCAGCCGAGCACGCGCTGTCCCCATTCGATGAGTTGCTTGTCCGCTTCCAGTCGGATCGCCTGCTTCGAAATCTGATTTGAATGATCGGCGAGCTCGTTGGCGTTCTGGGAGATCGAATTGGCGTTGCGGGCGATGACGACAGCGGCAACCGCCAGCACGGAGGTCGCGATCAGGTTCATGAGGTCGAGCATCATGTGGATCTGTCCTCCGTTCAGACGGGTCTCTTCCCGGCAGGGGGGATGGAATAGGTGCCCGTCGCGTGCGCGACCGTCAGCCTGTCGGGCCCGGCCACGATGTCGGCATCGAACACCATGAGGCTCCTGCCGAGCTTCAGAATCCGGCAGTGCGCATCGATGGGGCCTGCCTCGGCCTTGCGCGTGAAATTGATGTTCAGGTTGGTCGTCACCGAAAGCGCATCGGCGCCCGCATGGGTCAGCACCAGGACATAGCCGCCAATATCGGCGAGGGTGAACAGCGTGGGGCCGGATACCGTGCCGCCGGGGCGCAGATGGCGTTCGTCGGCATTAAGGCGCACCGTGCATCCGCCGGAAAACACCTCGATGGCTTCATAATCGCGTCCGCCTTCGTTGAGTTGGGGATAGATGGACCCCATCAGTTCGTTGACCTGATCGACTGTCAGGCCGGGGTTATGCGTCGTCTGTGCTGGCATGGCATGGCTCCGGTCGAATGCCGCCTATGAGAAGCACATTTGCCGTGAAACTTCCAACAGGAGCATGCAGACCTCACCAGGCAGGCGGCTGGGAGAGGTGGCGGAATATGAAATGACCGGGGATGGAATTTAATTCTTCGTATCCGGGCAAAATGGGGATTTTCATTCCAAACAAATTGCATGGATGGAGTTTTCCGCTTTGCAACTTGCCTTGTTGGTCTCAATGATAGCATTGAGTTTCCGGTTTTCCCTTTCTGGAGGAATGAAATGTCGCAGAATGCCCCCGGCTTCAACACGCTCGCCGTTCACGCCGGTGCAAAGCCAGATCCGACCACAGGAGCCCGCGCGGTTCCGATTTACCAGACCACATCCTACGTCTTCAACGATGCCGATCATGCGGCCTCGCTGTTCGGCTTGCAGGCATTCGGGAACATCTACACCCGCATCATGAACCCGACGCAGGGCGCGCTTGAAGAGCGGGTGGCGGCACTTGAGGGTGGCACGGCAGCACTTGCCGTCGCGTCCGGCCACGCCGCGCAGCTTCTCGTCGCGCATACGCTGCTGAAGACTGGCGAAAACTTCATTGCGGCACGCCGTCTCTATGGCGGCACGATCAACCAGTTCGGCCATGCCTTCAAGAATTTCGGCTGGGAAGTGCGCTGGGGCGACCCGAAGGATCTGTCGACATTCGAGTCCCAGATCGACGAGAACACCAAGTTCATCTTTGTCGAGAGCCTTGCCAACCCGAATGGCGAGTTCGTCGATATCGCGGCCATTGCCGACATCGCCCACAAGCACGGTCTGCCGCTGGTGGTCGACAACACGCTGGCCTCACCCTATCTGGTGCGCCCGATCGAGCATGGCGCTGACATCGTCGTCCATTCGCTGACCAAGTTCATCGGCGGTCACGGCAATTCCATCGGCGGCATCATTGTCGATGGTGGCACCTTCGACTGGTCGAAGTCCGGCAAATATCCGATGCTGTCGGAGCCGCGCCCGGAATATGGCGGCATCGTGCTGCACCAGACTTTTGGCAATTTCGCCTTCGCCATCGCCACGCGCGTGCTTGGCCTGCGCGACTTCGGCCCGGCCATCTCGCCCTTCAACGCCTTCATGATCCTCACCGGCCTTGAAACCCTGCCGCTGCGCATGCAGCGCCATTGCGACAATGCGCTGGCGGTGGCCGAATGGCTGTCAAAGCATCCCAAGGTGTCGTGGGTTTCCTATCCGGGCCTTGCCTCCGATCCGAACAATGCGCTGCAGAAGAAGTATTCGCCGCAGGGCGCGGGCGCCGTGTTCACCTTCGGCCTGAAGGGCGGCTACGACGCCGGCGTGAAGTTCGTCGAGGGACTGGAGATGTTCTCGCACCTCGCCAATGTCGGCGACACCAAGTCGCTCGTCATCCACCCCGCCTCGACCACGCACCGCCAGCTTTCCGACGAGCAGAAGACGCTGGCCGGCGCCGGCCCCGATACGGTTCGCCTGTCGGTCGGCATCGAGGATGTGAAGGACATCATCGCCGATCTGGAACAGGCTCTGGCCAAGGCCTGATCTTCACGCCAATAAGGGCTCCGGTTCGGACCGGAGCCCTTTTTTCAGGTCTGCATACGATATGTCGGAACAGAAATTCCTCACGCTCGACATTTCCGGCATCGAGCCGGAAACCGGTGCGCCCGCGCCGGAACGCATCATATCGGGGGCACCCGTGTTCCGCACCTGGAGCGCCGAGGAGCGTGACGGAGGCCTTTACGCGGGCGTCTGGGAATCGACGCCCGGCAAGTGGCGCATCGAATATGACGAATGGGAGTATTGCCGTATCCTGTCCGGCGTTTCGGTGATCTCCGGGGAGGGTGGTGAAGCCAGAACCGTACGGGCCGGCGATTCCTTTATCCTCAGGCCAGGCTTCAGAGGAAGCTGGGAAGTCCTTGAAACGACTCGCAAGGAATATGTGATCCGCCTCTGAGCGATCGGCTGATCGTCACCCGGATGTCATGACCGGCAGGTAGCTGCGGCTTGTCCTTCCAACAAGCCAAGGAGGCCTCTCATGGTCACCCGCAGAAACATCATCAAGGGCGGCGCTGCGGCCGCGTTTTTCGCACCCTTCGCCGGTTTCACCGTCACCGGCGCTGCCGCGCAGGGCGGGCCGCTGTTCCGCTTCGGCATCGTCGCCGATCCGCAATATGCGCCCGTCGTCCCCAACCTGAAGTCCAACCGCTACTACGCCAACAGCCTCTGGAAGCTGTCCGAAGCCATCGAGGCCTTCAATAAGGAAGACCTTCAGTTCGTGGCCACGCTCGGCGATATCATCGATCGCCACTGGGAAAGTTTTTCCCATATCCTGCCGCTTTACGACAAGCTGAAGCACGAGCACTTCTTCGTGCTGGGCAACCACGACTATGACATCGCCAAGGAATATCTGGCCTCGGTCGTCCGCACCGTGGGCATGGACAAGGCCTATTACGACTTCACCGGCGGCGGCTATCGCTTCATCGTGCTCGACGGCAACGATGTCAGCACCTTTGCGCCGCCGGAAGGCGATCCGCGCCGCGAAATCGCCACCAAACGTCTGGACGAACTGAAGGCGCAGGGCGCCGAAAACGCGCAAAGCTGGAACGGCTCGCTGAGCGACGAGCAGTTCGCATGGGCCGAGGAAACCATGAAGAAGGCGCAGACCGCCGGCGAGAAGGTGATCGTTCTCAATCACTACCCCGTCTATCCGGCCAATGAGCACAACCAGTGGGATTCCGAGCGCATCGTGAAGATGCTGGCCGACTACGACAACTTCGTCGCCTATTTCAACGGCCACAACCACGCCGGCAATTATGGCGAGACCGGCGGCAAGCATTTCCTCAATTTCAAGGGCATGGTCGATACGCCCGACACCACCGCCTATGCGGTCGTCGAGGTTTATGGTGACCGCCTCGAAGTGCGTGGCGTCGGCCGCGAGGAAAACCGTACGCTCAAGATCTGACGCTTCCTGCCTGTCGAAGATATGCGCCGGCCTTCATATGTGGGCCGGCGTTTCGTTCCGGCTTGCGGCAATCTTAACGATAACTGCATCAGTCTCACCCTTGCGCAAGGGTGAGAGGCCATCCTATTTACGGGATGAGAAGCCAGAATGATTCAATGCCGGCCTTGCCATCGTTCCGTGCCGGACCATCTCGACAAGGACACTTCATGAGAGACCCGATCGAAACTTATATGAACCTCGTTCCGATGGTGGTCGAGCAGACCAATCGCGGCGAGCGGGCCTACGATATTTTCTCCCGCCTCCTGAAGGAGCGCATCATTTTCATCACGGGTCCGGTTGAGGACGGCATGGCGACGCTGGTTTGCGCGCAGCTTCTGTTCCTTGAAGCCGAAAACCCGAAGAAGGAAATCTCCCTCTACATCAATTCGCCGGGCGGCGTGGTGACGAGCGGCATGGCGATCTACGACACCATGCAGTTCATCAAGCCGGCCGTTTCGACGTTGTGCATCGGCCAGGCCGCCTCCATGGGCTCGCTGCTGCTTTGCGCCGGTCACAAGGACATGCGCTTTGCGACGCCGAACGCCCGCATCATGGTTCACCAGCCATCGGGCGGCTTCCAGGGC
Organism: Aquamicrobium sp. YD-1-mutant5; assembly: GCF_059509755.1. Classification (NCBI taxonomy): domain Bacteria; kingdom Pseudomonadati; phylum Pseudomonadota; class Alphaproteobacteria; order Hyphomicrobiales; family Phyllobacteriaceae; genus Aquamicrobium; species Aquamicrobium sp. YD-1-mutant5. The sequence continues at coordinate 64,393 of NZ_JCAKKP010000007.1, read as the reverse complement.
CAGGCATCCGACATCGAGCGCCATGCCCAGGACATCATCAAGCTCAAGCGCCGTCTCAACGAAGTCTACGTCAAGCACACAGGCAAAGACTACGAGACCATTGAAAAGACGCTCGACCGCGACCATTTCATGACTGCGGAAGAGGCGTTGGCCTTCGGCCTGATCGACAAGGTTCACTCCACGCGTGAGGCCGCTGAGGCAGACACCGCTTCGGCATAAGGCAGGCTTGGGCCGGGATGACGCGCTTTTGAGAAGATTTGCGGCATTTCGGCCACAATTTGCTGTTCCCACGGCTCGCGCGATTGCCTACGTTAAGGCAATGTTGATTTTCGACGGCTTAGCTTCAGCAAAGGCTTTAAGAGAATCAATGCCGCGTTTTCTGATTGGTGTTTCGTACGGAATACGTTGCAGGTGCTGGACAGGTCGGTAAAGGCGGATTTCCCGGGCTCATGGGAATGCGCCTGCTGATCGGGGCCCCGGTGGACGGTCATGAAAGGACTGGAAGATGAGCAAGGTCAGCAACAGCGGCGGCGGAGATTCCAAGAACACGCTCTACTGCTCGTTCTGCGGCAAGAGCCAGCACGAAGTGCGCAAGCTGATCGCCGGTCCCACGGTGTTCATCTGCGACGAGTGCGTTGAACTGTGCATGGACATCATCCGCGAGGAGAACAAGACCTCGATGGTGAAGTCGCGCGAGGGTGTGCCCACGCCGCAGGAAATCATCACGGTTCTTGATGATTATGTGATCGGCCAGCCGCACGCCAAGCGCGTGCTGTCGGTTGCAGTTCACAACCACTACAAGCGCCTTGCCCACGCCGGCAAGAGCAACGACGTCGAGCTTTCGAAGTCGAACATCCTGCTCATCGGCCCGACGGGCTGCGGCAAGACGTTGCTGGCCCAGACGCTGGCGCGCATCATCGACGTTCCCTTCACCATGGCCGACGCCACCACGCTCACCGAAGCGGGCTATGTCGGCGAGGATGTCGAGAACATCATTCTCAAGCTGCTCCAGTCGGCCGACTACAATGTGGAACGTGCCCAAAGGGGTATCGTCTACATCGACGAAATCGACAAGATCAGCCGCAAGTCCGACAATCCCTCGATAACCCGCGATGTCTCGGGCGAGGGCGTGCAGCAGGCGCTTCTGAAGATCATGGAAGGCACCGTTGCCTCCGTGCCGCCGCAGGGCGGCCGCAAGCATCCGCAGCAGGAATTCCTGCAGGTCGATACCGCCAACATCCTGTTCATCTGCGGTGGTGCTTTCGCGGGCCTCGACCGGATCATCTCCGACCGCGGCCGCAAGACCTCGATCGGTTTCGGCGCCAGTGTCGCCTCGCCGGAAGAGCGCCGCACGGGCGAGTTGTTCCGTCAGGTCGAGCCGGAGGATCTGCTCAAGTTCGGCCTGATCCCCGAGTTCGTCGGCCGCCTGCCGGTTCTGGCGACGCTTGAGGATCTTGACGAGGCCGCGCTGGTTCAGATCCTGTCCGAGCCGAAGAATGCGCTGGTGAAGCAGTATCAGCGCCTGTTCGAGATGGAAAATGTCGAGCTGAGCTTCCACGAAAACGCGCTTGCCGCGATCGCCCGCCGCGCCATCGAGCGCAAGACCGGTGCACGCGGCCTGCGTTCGATCATGGAAGCGATCCTGCTGGACACCATGTTCGAGTTGCCGGCGCTGGAAGGCGTGCGCGAGGTCGTCATCTCCGAGGAGGTGGTGTCCGGCAATGCGCGTCCTCTCTACATCTACTCGGACGCCAAGGAAAAGAAGGGTAACGTCAGCGCCTGACGTTATCAGGCCCGGAAGCCGCCAGGCGGTCTCCGGGCTCTTGTCTCGCAGGCGCAATGACGGGCTCATCCGCAAGGCAGACAGACCGGCCGGCCCCATAAACGGGCCAGAGTGAAGCGCGCCAGAGCCGCTTTAAGACCTCCACCCGGTTTATGGCGCATATCGCCACTTGATCTTTGCTTTGCCGGCATCCACCTAACGGGTGAGTTCGGGTATCAAGTCCGCGCTGCATGAGCCTCCGTCGCAAACGGTGGTAGGCGGAACGATCCCCGGTCGTTAATATAGGATTCGCGTTCGGCTAAAAGCGTGCGCGAAGGAAAGGTTTGACAATGGCCAAAACAGCCCGGTCCGCAGGCAGCGGTGTGTTCGCAGTTCTCCCGCTGCGCGACATCGTGGTCTTTCCGCACATGATCGTGCCGCTCTTTGTCGGCCGTGAAAAATCGATCAAGGCTCTCGAAGAGGTGATGGGTCAGGAAAAGCAGATCCTGCTCGCCACCCAGATGAACGCCGCTGACGATGATCCCGAAGCCGACGCCATCTATGAGGTGGGCACGCTCGCCAATGTGCTGCAGTTGCTGAAGTTGCCCGACGGCACCGTCAAGGTGCTGGTGGAAGGCACTTCGCGTGCCCGCATCGACAGCTTTACCGATCGCACGGATTTTCACGAGGCACATGCTTCCACGCTTGAGGAGCCTGCCGAGGACGAGGTCGAGATCGAGGCGCTTGCCCGGTCCGTGGTCTCGGACTTCGAGAACTACGTGAAGCTGAACAAGAAGATTTCTCCCGAGGTGGTGGGTGCCGCCAGCCAGATCGACGACTATTCCAAGCTCGCCGATACGGTTGCCTCGCATCTGGCCATCAAGATTCCCGAAAAGCAGGAAATGCTCTCCACGCTTTCGGTGAAGGAGCGTCTTGAACGCGCCATGGGCTTCATGGAGGCGGAGATTTCCGTGCTTCAGGTCGAGAAGCGCATCCGCAGCAGAGTCAAGCGCCAGATGGAGAAGACCCAGCGCGAATACTACCTCAACGAGCAGATGAAGGCGATCCAGAAGGAACTCGGCGAGGGCGAGGACGGCCGCGACGAAGCCGCCGAACTGGAAGCGCGCATCAAGAAGACCCGGCTTTCGAAGGAAGCCCGCGAGAAGGCGGAAGCGGAGCTGAAGAAGCTGCGCACCATGTCGCCGATGTCGGCGGAAGCCACCGTCGTGCGCAACTATCTCGACTGGCTGCTGTCGATTCCGTGGGGCCGCAATTCCAAGGTCAAGCAGGACCTCGAATTTGCCGAGGGCGTGCTCGACGCCGATCACTACGGGCTTGAGAAGGTCAAGGAGCGCATCGTTGAGTATCTGGCCGTGCAGAGCCGCCAGAAGAAGCTCAAGGGTCCGATCCTGTGCCTCGTCGGCCCTCCCGGCGTCGGCAAGACCTCGCTTGGCAAGTCGATCGCCAAGGCAACGGGTCGTGAGTTCGTGCGCATGGCGCTTGGCGGCGTGCGTGACGAGGCCGAGATCCGTGGCCACCGCCGCACCTATATCGGCTCGATGCCCGGCAAGGTTATCCAGTCGATGAAGAAGGCGAAGAAGTCCAACCCGCTGTTCCTTCTCGACGAGATCGACAAGCTGGGGCAGGATTTCCGTGGCGATCCGTCTTCGGCCCTGCTGGAAGTGCTGGATCCCGAGCAGAACTCCGCCTTCATGGACCATTATCTCGAGGTCGAATATGACCTGTCGAGCGTGATGTTCGTGACGACGGCAAACTCGCTCAACATCCCGGCGCCGCTCATGGACCGCATGGAGATCATTCGCATCGCCGGTTACACCGAGGATGAGAAGGTCGAGATCGCTAAGCGGCACCTGCTGGCCAAGGTGGTGCGTGACCATGCCCTTCAGCCGAAGGAGTTCTCGGTTGCGGACGACGCCATCCGCGCGATCATCCAGACCTACACCCGCGAGGCGGGCGTGCGGTCTCTGGAGCGCGAGCTGATGAAGCTCGGCCGCAAGGCGGTGACGGAGATCCTGCGCACCAAGAAGAAGTCGGTGAAGATCACCCGCGAAAACCTCGACCAGTATCTTGGCGTCGAGCGCTATCGCTTCGGCATGGCCGAGACGGACGATCAGGTCGGTGTCGTCACCGGTCTGGCATGGACCGAGGTTGGTGGCGAGCTGCTGACCATCGAGGGCGTCATGATGCCGGGTAAGGGTCGCATGACCGTGACCGGAAACCTGAAGGACGTGATGAAGGAATCGATCTCGGCGGCGGCATCCTATGTCCGCTCGCGGGCTATCGATTTCGGCGTGGAGCCGCCGCTTTTCGACAAGCGCGACATTCACGTCCACGTGCCGGAAGGTGCTACGCCCAAGGACGGTCCTTCGGCCGGTATCGCCATGGTCACGGCCATCGTCTCGGTGCTGACCGGCATTCCGGTGCGCGCTGATATTGCGATGACCGGCGAGGTGACGCTGCGTGGGCGTGTTCTGCCGATCGGCGGGCTGAAGGAGAAGCTGCTGGCAGCACTTCGTGGCGGCATCAAGAAGGTGCTGATCCCCGAAGAGAACGCCAAGGACCTTGCCGAGATTCCGGACAACGTGAAAAACGGTCTGGAAATCGTCCCGGTCAGCCGTGTGGGCGAGGTTCTTCAGCATGCGCTGCTGCGCATGCCGGAGCCGATCGAGTGGGTCGAGCCGGTTGGTACGCCGGCTGCCGTCGATACTTCTGACGACGCCGGAAAGTCGCTGGCGCATTAGAAACTGCTCACATTGCAGTGCATGAATCGAAAGGCCGGGCAAAAAGCCCGGCCTTTTTTGCTGAAAAGCCCGGAAAACAGGGGATTTTCGGGGCTGAAAGCCGTGATTTCGCTTGGTTGCGGCCTCGCTTCTTTTTAAAGTTCAGCTCCTGCCGGATGAGTCTTTCGTCCCGGTTTTCTCATGAAAGGGAAAGTTTATGAACAAGAACGAACTGGTGTCCGCTGTCGCCGATGCTGCGAAACTCTCCAAGGCTGACGCACAGTCGGCGGTTGATGCGGTTTTCTCCGTCATCACCGGCGAACTGAAGAACGGTGGCGACGTCCGGCTTGTCGGTTTCGGCAACTTCTCTGTGTCCAAGCGCGCGGCTTCGACCGGCCGTAACCCGCAGACCGGCGCCGAAGTTCAGATCCCCGCCCGCACCGTGCCGAAGTTCACTGCCGGCAAGGGTCTCAAGGACGCTGTCAACTAAGGTGCAGCCATCTCCTCGGGGCAGTGCATGCCTCGTTCGGGACTTGCTAAAACCCCGTCGACTGATCGGCGGGGTTTTTTCCGTTTGGGCTCAGTGTTGCCACGCAGGTGCAAGGGGGGCTGTGGCAATTGACCGGTGTCGGATTGTGGCGAGGCCGCAGGTGTCCGGACTGATTTGCCGCAAGCTTGGATTTCGGCGGCAAAAGCTGCTATCTGGCGCATCATGAATGATCTGGTCCGCCCTGTTCTCACCCCGCCCGACGGTCACCGCAAGGTGCTGCTGCACTCATGCTGCGCGCCCTGTTCCGGTGAGGTAATGGAAGCGATGCTCGCCTCCGGCATCGACTACACGATCTTCTTCTACAATCCCAACATTCACCCCGAGCGTGAATATCTCCTGCGCAAGGACGAGAACATCCGCTTTGCCGACAAGCATGGCGTGCCATTCGTGGATGCCGATTACGACAAGGACAACTGGTTTGCCCGCGCCAAAGGCATGGAGTGGGAGCCGGAGCGGGGAATCCGCTGCACCATGTGCTTCGATATGCGATTTGAGCGCACGGCCCTCTACGCTCACGAGCATGGCTTTCCCATCATGACCAGCTCGCTGGGCATTTCGCGCTGGAAAAACATGGCCCAGATCAATGATTGCGGCAAGCGCGCCGCTGCTCCCTATGAGGGGCTGTCTTATTGGGAATACAACTGGCGCAAGGGTGGCGGTGCCGCCCGCATGATCGAAATCAGCAAACGCGAAGAATTCTATCAGCAGGAATATTGCGGTTGTGTCTATTCTCTGCGTGACACGAACATTCACCGCCGCAATCAGGGCCGCTCACCGGTCGTGCTTGGCGAGAATTATTATCACGAAGCGCCTGAAAGCAAGGACGACTGAGTTCGGGCTTTGTAACCCCCGTCACGGCATGGAACGGTCACGCAGCATTGCAGGGACGTGAGCCGGATGATGTTGTCGTGATCTGGAGAGAGCTGCTGGCGAGCCTGTGAGGGTGCGCTTGCGCCAAAGCCTTGCAGCGGGCTACCTGAGACGGCAGGGGGCGGTTGGCTGCATATCTCCCAGGGAGCCGCAAGGCATAACCCATGCGCTGTGCCGCCTCTGAATTCCTGTGAGTTCGCTTATCCAGTCAAGCAGCATATTCTGCTTGCCTCGAGACCTTCACTTCCGGCGATCAGTAGCCGTGAAGGGAGATCGCCGACCTCAGAACCCATCCGCGCTTGCGGTTCTGCGTTTCAACGTAGCAGTAGCCATTGCGACAGGGTGGTGACCTCAGCAGATGGATGGTCTCGCCACGGGGCACAATACCGAGCTTGTTGTCATACTCGCTGGGACCTGACCTCAGATTGAGCGGATTGCGTGACACCGCATATCCGATGATATCGCTTCGGGTGCCTTTTCCGGCCCGGCTGTCAGGCGTCCGCGCGACAGCTTCGGCAAGGACCCAGCCGCGAACGCCGCGCGGACCCTGCACAAAGCAGTATCCGTCGATGCATCCGGGAGGAGACAGGAATACGAGAGAGCTTCCTTTGGGAAACTCGCCCAGCCGGGTGAAGGATTTCCCCGGTCCCTTGCGAATGACAAGCGGATGCATCGCGGTGCCGCGCACATCGTGGCCACCGGATGAAGGTGTTTCGGACGAAGGCGTCCGCCCGAGCAGCTGCTCAACGGCATGTGCGGGAAGAGCGGTGGATGCAATGATAATGGAGACAAGTGCAAGGCCGGTTCTGGCAAATTTCATCGGCGGTTCCCCCCAAAAGCCATGCCACCAGATATGAATCTGCTTCGCCTGTCGAGCGTCAACTGATTCATGGCCCGCGCATTGAAGAACAGACAGCCTGCGAATCGGAATTGGATGCTCTCGAAGGGATACAAGCCAAGCGGAAACGGACCTCGGCCAGCTTATAGAGATGACCACCGGCTCGCTTCCACGAGACAGATATGCCTAAAAGAAAACTACTAAGAGGGGGAAAATATCAAACTCTGAATTGCCATCCGGCATTCAAAGCTCTGCTTCAACAATATGCTTCTAAGCCATTGTAAAATGGCGCGAGTGACGGGGCTCGAACCCGCGACCTCCGGCGTGACAGGCCGGCACTCTAACCGACTGAGCTACACCCGCGCTTCGGACGGACACCGTTGATGTGTTCGTCGTTGGCGGCTGAATAGGGGGTTCCCTGACAGGTGTCAAGCGCTCCGGTGACGGTTCTGTGAAAAGATCGAATGTTTTTCCCGAAAGCCTGTTCAGGCCCTGTTTTACCACAGGCAGAGAGGGGGAATTGCCTGTTGGGGCTTGCGAAGCAGAACGGAACTTCGTATTGCTCCGCCCCGCTATGGGCGATTAGCTCAGTTGGTAGAGCGCTTCGTTTACACCGAAGATGTCGGCGGTTCGAGTCCGTCATCGCCCACCATAGCTTTCAGGATTTTTCGGTTTTGTCGCGAAGCGCTCTGCGGGTTCATTGGACCAGCGAAGACGCGCCAATATCGCGCCGGTAATCCGGTGGATGACATGCACTTGCAGTTGCACTGGGGCAGGGCATGGCCTCGATTGTGCCCTATGATGCGGAACGGCACGGGCAATCATCCCCTGTGGGAATGCTCTCGTCTTGAAGGCAGAGAAGCTCTGATGCTTTGATGCGGCTGGTAATATCGGGAAAGGGGCCGGACGATGATCAGTGATGTGGACAGGAAGCATCTGAGGCGCTGCGTTGAGCTGGCGGCCGAGGCGCTTTCTTCTGGCGACGAGCCTTTCGGATCGCTTCTCGTATCCCGGGATGGCGTGGTTCTGTTCGAGGATCACAACCACGTGGCTGGCGGCGATCACACGCAGCATCCAGAATTCGCGATTGCCCGCTGGGCAGCGGAAAACATGACGCCTGATGAAAGAGCGGCTGCCACCGTCTACACATCCGGTGAGCACTGCCCGATGTGCGCGGCGGCACATGGATGGGTTGGGCTGGGAAGGATCGTCTATGCCTGCTCTTCAAAGCAGCTGACCATCTGGCTGACGGAGCTCAACGTTCCTGCATCGAGAGTGCGCCCGCTGCCGATTGGCGAGGTGATCAGGGGCACGGCTGTTGATGGGCCTGTCGAGGAATTCGCAGACGACGTACACAGCCTGCATGTCAGATTTCACCGATCGTAGACGGCCCTGAACAGGTCAGCCGGTCACGGAAAACGAAAACCCCGGCCGGAACCGGGGCTTCATTTTCGGATAATCAAACGTCTCAGCGGCCGGGAGCAATCTGCTTCTTTGGAGCCGCCTGCGCCTTCGGTGCAGCGTCGCCCTTGTTCGTCGTCATGCTGCTGCCCCGGACCTTGCAAAAATAGGCCGCCTGCGCGTGGGAAACCTGCAAAGTGGTTCCGGTCGAGGTCACGCCGTTTTCGCACTTGATCGTGTAAACGCCGTTGAGCACGTGGATTGAATACGCATAGGCGCCGGTGACCGGAGCGAGAAGTAAGACGGACGCAATGGCGGCTTTGGCGATGGTTTTGATGGTCATGGTTCATTCCTCCTCTTGAACATGCCGGAGGATGCCTGCCTCTGTTTGAACCTTCGCTGTAAACGCCATTCAGGAGGCGTTCAGCATGCGGTTCGCTTTCGGCCGGCCTGAAATCGCATGCTGATGCCGGCCGCCGAACGATGCGCGAATGCTACAGATATTTCTCGATTGCCTTACCGGCCTTGAGGAAGCGCAGCGGATTGAGCGGTGTGCCGTTCTGGCGGACTTCATAGTGGAGGTGCGGGCCGGTCGACCGGCCGGTGTTCCCGGTGCGTCCGACAATGTCACCAGCCTCAACCTTCTGCCCTTCGCTCACCGAGATTCGGCTGAGATGAGCGTAACGGGTTGAGAAACCCTGACCATGGTCGATCTCGACCATGCGCCCATAGCCGCCACTCCATTCAGCTTTGACCACGGTTCCCGCCGCGGATGCTCTGGCCTCCATTCCCACGGGGGCTCGAAAATCCATGCCCGAATGGAAAGCAGCCGAACCGATCAGCGGATCCCTGCGCACACCGAACGTGCTGGTTACGGCATGGCCGGGCGCGGGATTGGATAGAGGCAGCCGTCGCACCTCGCTCTTGACGTGGCTCAGCGTTTGCAGGGCTTCATCGAGTTCCCTGAGCCTCAAGTCGAAAAGATTCGCCGTGTCGACCGGAATCAGCGGCCCACCGACATCGGTTCTGGCCATGCCGTCGGCCGGAAGATCCAGATCGACCGGCAGGCCTGCCGTTTCGAGGGCGTTGGAGATAGCATCGGCGCTCAATGAAGCCGCATCGGCCAGCTGCGTGATGTGGGCAAGCTGATCGTCCTCGATCTCTTTGAGCGAGCGGTTGATGGTGACGAACAGCTCGTCGGCACGATCGGCTTGCGATCCAGTCTGTGCAGGCGAGGCATAGGCTGTCATGACCGGCATGGACGCCGGATCCGCGCCACGCGTGGTCCAGTTTGCGAAGGGATTGGCCCCGACAGCAGCGGCTCTGACCGGCTTCTCAGGTTTTTCGATCGAGCCGGTGATTTCAGGAACGGCGCTGTTGCGCTGCGAGGGCAGGGGAGCGCTGAGCGGCAACGGTCCGGAGATCTCGCGGCCGGCACGGTCGAGGATCGGCCCCAGCCGGCCATGGCGATCGCTCAGTCGGCTCTGACGCTCGATCAGTTCGGTGACCCTGGTTTCCATGAGCTGCTGGTCCAGCAGCTGCCGGCTGGTTATGCGATCCACCTGCGCGCGAAGCGCAGAGATGCGATCCTCATAGGCTTGCTGCACCCGCGCCTGTCGCGCTGTGGCGGCGCTGATGATGTTGTCGCGCAATACCAGATAGGATGTGGCGCCCAGATAGCCGATCGACAGTGCAATGGCCAGGGACCCGGCCAGCGCCGCGATCCATGGCCGCACGGTAAAATGCCGGATCTCATCGCCCCGGGCGATGATCACCGTGTGCGGCTCCCTGCGCTTGCCAAATACCGATGACTGAACTGCGGTCACGATACGCCCCGTTAACCATTCCCACCTCCGATTTATGCGGTGTTAGGGTTAACAAAGCTTTGCCTCTTGATGGCGAAGGGCAGGATGGCCTTGCGAAATGAAAAAAGCCCGCTGTCGAAACAGCGGGCCATTGACGGGGAGGCAGTCGTAAAAAGCTTACCCGAATATCCACCACAGTATGATGATCGGGATCGGAACTCCAATCGCCCACAACAGCACGCTTCGCATATAGTCCTCCTTGGCTTGTTGCGGTCTCAACGTCTCTTGCGGAGGAAAGGTTCCCGCTACAAAGCGCGGGTTGCCTCAAGAACGGCTTCGGCATGGCCTTTCACCCTTACATTTCGCCAGATCTGCGCGATGCGTCCGTCAGGACCGATCAGAAATGTCGAGCGTTCGACGCCCATGTAGCTGCGCCCGTACATCTGCTTCTCCACCCAGACCCCATAAGCTTCCACGATCCTGCGTTCCTCATCGGCGGCAAGCGAGACGGTCAGATCGTGTTTGGCTTTGAATTTGTCATGTTTGGCAGCACTGTCGGGAGAAATGCCGATGACTGTCGCGCCAGCCTTGTCGAATTCGGGTTTGAGCTGCGAAAAGGCGATGGCTTCGCTGGTGCAGCCGCTGGTGTCGTCCTTTGGATAAAAATAGACGATCACCGGTTTGCCGGCGAAATCGGCCAGCCGCAGCGTGGCGCCGCCGTCGCCCGGCAGTTCGAACAGTGGGGCCGTGTCGCCGATCTGAAGTTCGATTTCCCTTGTGGCTGTCATAGCTATGCCCTTGTTTGAGGTTACGCGGTGGGGCTCAGCAATATAAGCTTCTGCCGGGATTCGCGTTTGAGCACAGATGATGGCAAGAGCATAGGATGCGGCAAGCAAAACCCGAAGACGGCTTTGTGGTCTGAGCTTCCAACCGGGCATTGGTGTGGATAAGCAACTTCCGCAACATGAGAAGATCAGGTTTCGGCGCACGGAGATCGTGGATCTCGGCGCCCTGCCTTCTGCCGGCTGCGCCCCGCCGCTTGGACGCGCGTCATTGCGGCGGCGTGCGCGCTGGCTGAAGCGTTTTCTTGCATCCGTCGCCATTCTCGCGGTGCTGCTGTGTGTGGCGGTCTATGGCATCGGTGCGTCGGGTGTCGGAACAGCGCGCCTCCAGCAGGAGGCTGAGGCTGCCATTCGCCGGCTGGCCGAGACCGATGTGAAGGTCGAGAGCGGCCCGGCAGGCGTCACGCTGGACGGATCCAGCTTCCTTGCCCTTCAGGTCCGTGACCTCAGCCTCCTGAGCGAAGATGGCAGGCCCATGCTTCAGGCGGGCAGTGTCCGGTTCGGTATGCGGGCCTTGCCGCTGGTGACGGGCGAGGTTCGCCTGACCAGCGCCAGACTGTCCGATGCGCGCATCGACCTTGCGGCGCTGCCTTCAGCCGGGGGAGACTGGGCGTCCTCGCTGCGAGACGGGCAGGGGCTGATCGATCCCGACAAGGTCATTGCCGCTGTCTTTGACGGGGTTCGCGAGGCGCTGGATGCCGTCAGGCTCGATTCCGTGCGCAGCATCAGGCTGATCAATGTCGAGGTGGCGCTGCCTGAGGCAAGTGGTTTGGGATCCGTGAAGATCGCCGATGCCGTGGTCCGGCAGGCGGGGGCCGATCGCATGGAGCTTTCCACATCGGCCTCGATCGATGGCCGGGCCATCACAGTGGCTGGAACTGCGGCGCAGGAAGCCGGAACGCGGCGCATCACCGATCTCGACGCCACCATCGAGATAGCCGGAGACCGGCGTGAGCTTTTCTGGCCGGGCGCAGGCCATGAAGTTGGTTCGGGAACGCTTCGGCTGACCGGAGCTGAAGGCGCCGGAGAAAATCAGTCGCGGCTGAACGCGGTGCTGAAACTTCAGGGCTCGGCACTGGATCTGGGAAAAAACGGGCTGGTGGCTGGAGACCTTGCCATCGAAGCCGTTCTGGAAAACGGCTCGAACAAGATCGATGTCAGCCGGTTGCAGCTTAACACCGGCCAGTCGAGCTTCGCCTTTGAGGGCTCGATCGGACCCCGGCCGGTTGGCGCGTCGCCGGAGGACAAGCCTGCCTACCGTTATGATTTCGTCAGCGACGGATCGAGCCTTTCTCCGGATGATTCGTCGGAGCCGGCGCTGAAATTCCTGACCCGGATTGCCGGCACTTACGACGTGGAGAGCCGCAGGCTCGTTGCCGATACCATCGCTGTTCGCTCGGGCGCGGGTGGGGATGCCGTCGGCATGGGGGCGGTCCAGTTTGCCGAGGGCAAGGTGCCGGGCGTGTTTCTGGCGCTGACGGTTCACGATATGCCCGTCTCCCATGCCAAGCAGCTGTGGCCATGGATGGCGGCCGGAAGTGCCCGCCAGTGGGTGCTGAAGAATCTCTTCGGCGGGCGGGTGAAGGAAGCCAGCCTGCACTACGATTTGCCGCCGGGACGTCTTGGCTCCGGTTTGCCTCCGGGACCTAAGGAGGTGTTTGGCCGGTTCGATGTCGAAAACACGCGTTTCGATACGGCCGGGCATATCCCGCCGGTGCGCGATGCGGTGGGGCGGATCGAGTTCGAGGGCACGAAAGTGCGCATCTCGCTCGATTCCGGAACCGTCTACATGCCAAGCGGGCGCATTGCTGCGGCAAGCAACGGCACGCTGACGGTCGACGACGCCGAGAAGCGCCCGGTGATCGGCAAGCTGGACATCGATGTCGAGGGCGAGGCCGACGCGATTGTCGAGCTTGCCTCCTACGAGCCGATCAGCGCCATGCGCTATGTGGGCATGAAGCCGGAGGATTTTTCCGGCCATGTGACCGGCAATGTGAAGGCCGATATCCCCCTTCAGTCTGGCGCCGATGTCAGCAAACTGCATTGGCTGGTTGCGCTCGACTACACGGATCTGGGGCTTCAGCGCGAATTCGACGGCCAGAACGTGTCGGGCGCCAACGGCTCGATCGTGGTGGACCCGGATAAGGCCACCATTACCGCTAACGCCACCCTGAACGGCATCCCGGCGGAAATCAGTCTGGTGGAGCCCCTGAAACCGGGGGAGAGTGATGCCCGCAGCCGCAAGGTCGCTCTGATACTGGATGACAAGCTGCGCGAGAAGATGATGCCCGGACTTGCCGGGCTCCTCAGCGGCACGATGAAGGTTGGGCTGGAGAACAGGCCCGACGGCTTGCGCGCCCTTACCACCGATCTGACGTCGACAAAGCTGACGATCCCATGGGTAGGCTGGAGCAAGGGAGCGGGCATCCCTGCCCGGCTTTCCCTTTTGATGAAGACCGAAGGCACCAACACCAGGCTTTCCAATATCAGTCTGGACGGAAAAAGCTTCTCCCTGCGCGGAGAGGTGCAGCTTGCAGGCGGCGCACTGTCTTCCGCGACCTTCGATAAGGTACGGCTGAACCGTGATGACGATGTCGCCGTTTCGATTCGCCGCAACGGGTCTGGCTACAAGGTGGATGTGTCAGGCGCTGTTCTCGATGCCCGCTCGGTGATCAGGCAGTTTACCGCCGAGCCCGCCGGTTCGGGCAAGAAGGGGACGAATCGCGACGCGATTTCCCTGACCGCCAACGTGGCGCGGCTGAGCGGCTTCCATGGCGAGGTGCTCGGCGGCTTCAGGCTGAACTACGACGCGACCGGCTCGCGTATCAACGCGCTCAAGGCAAGCGCGATGACCGGCGATGGCGCCACGGTGACAGCCGAGGCCGGCACAAGCGGCAACCAGCGCACCATGACGATGCGATCCGCCAATGCGGGAGCCGTGCTGCGTTTTCTCGATGTGTACCGGAACGTTCAGGGTGGCGGCATTTCCATTGCCCTGCAAGGTGGCGTTGATGGCCCGCTGCGCGGCAAGATCGATGCGCGCGATTTTCTGGTGGTCAACGAGCCGAAGCTCGCCTCGATCGTATCCACCACGCCAAAGGGCGACAGCCGCAGCCTCAATCAGGCTGTACGCGGTGACATGGACACTTCCCGCGTTCAGTTCGAGCGCGGTTTCACGGAGGTGGAGACTGGCACCGGCTATGTGAAGCTCGCCAATGGCGTGTTGCGCGGACCGCTGATCGGCACCACTTTCCAGGGCATCCTCTACGATCAGAACGACAATATGGACATGACCGGCACTTTCATGCCGGCCTATGGTTTCAATCGCATTTTCGGCGAATTGCCTCTGGTCGGCGCGATTCTGGGCAATGGCCGCGACCGGGGTCTGATCGGCGTCACCTACAGGCTGCGCGGAAAAGTGAAAAAGCCGGAACTCGAAATCAATCCGCTTTCGGTCATCGCACCGGGAATCTTTCGCTCGATCTTTGAATACAGATAGAGCCTGAACGAGGCTGCCCTGCCTGCCATTGTTTAGCAGGCAGGGCAGTGCCGCGCTTACTCCGCCATCAACCGCATCTGCGGCTGGCCATTGCCGCGCAGGGCCGGCGAAACACCGCGCTCGTCCACAGTGGCGGTAACACGCTGGCGCAAAGCGGCGAACATGAGGTTGGGCGTGACGTTCACCGGCTCGTCGAACAGCACCGTGACTTTCAGGCGCCGCATGCCGGAAACAAGCTGCGCGCCGATCAGAACCCCTGAAAAGGGTTGTTCGAGATAGAAGCCACGCACACGCATGCCGATCTGAAAGGGCACGGCCGTGCGTTCCGGCAGAACCGCACGCGCGGTGTTCCAGTCCCGGTAGCCATGGGAGCGGGCTACCGCTTCAAGAGCAGCGCTGTGGGTCATGGGTTGGCCGGACCGGGCGTGATGCTCACGAAGGTTTCTGGCCTCGGTCTTCAGCGATTGTGAAGATGGGGTGTCGAGGGATAAAGACATGTCGGGTCTCTCCGAAATGGAGGCGACTTCCTGCATGGGAGCCCGCATTGCCATGATGCGCCCTGGGAGAAAACAACCGAAGGGTCATCGATAAGGCTGGGCTTCACCATGGATCACGCGATCCGCGGGCGGCAGGCGCCAGCAACCGATGCTCCAGATGGGCTCTCTTCGGCGACAAGTCAAGGGCGACGCGGCCGGACGGGTGCTGCGCGTCGCACCCATCCGGAAAAAGGAATCTGGCCGGTCCGGTCAGGCCGGACGAACCAGAAGGTGTTTTTTCTTGCCGAGAGAAAGCTTTGCGACATTTTCCGGATTCAGATCCTGAGCCGTCACGACGAGCTTGTCATCGGCCACGGGCTGGTCGTTGAGACGGACGGCGCCGCCCTGAATGTGCCGGCGGGCCTCGCCGTTGGACGATGCCAGACCGGCACTGACCAGCAGCGACAGGATGCCGATGCCGGCCTCAAGTGCTGCGCCCTCCACCTCGACGGTGGGCAGGGTCTGCGCCAGTGCGCCTTCCTCGAAGGTTTTGCGCGCCGTTTCCGCGGCCTCTTCGGCAGCCTTGCGGCCATGCAGCAGAGCCGTGATCTCGGTGGCGAGGATCTTCTTCGCTTCGTTGATCTCGGCACCGCCCAGTGCCGCCAGCTTCGCGACCTCATCGAGCGGCATCGTGGTGTAGAGCTTCAGGAAGCGCTCGACGTCGGCATCCTCGGTGTTGCGCCAGTACTGCCAGAAATCATACGGGCTCAGCATGTCCGGGTTGAGCCAGATGGCGCCGCCGAGCGACTTGCCCATCTTGGCGCCCGAAGCGGTGGTGAGCAGCGGCGTGGTCAGCGCGTAGAGCTGCGGCGTACCCATGCGGTGGCCGAGATCGATGCCGTTGACGATGTTGCCCCACTGGTCAGAGCCGCCCATCTGCAGGCGTATGCCATAGCGCTTGTTCAGCTCCACATAGTCGTAGGCCTGCAGGATCATGTAGTTGAATTCGAGGAACGACAGCGACTGGTCGCGATCGAGTCGCAGCTTCACGGAATCGAAGGACAGCATGCGGTTGACCGAGAAGTGCCGCCCCACATCGCGCAGGAATTCCAGATAGTTCAGCGGCAGCAACCAGTCGGCATTGTTGACCATGAGCGCATCGCGCGGGCCCTCGCCAAAGGTCAGGTAGTTGGAAAACACCTTTTTGATACCATCCATGTTTTCCTGAATGGTCTGCGGCGTCATCAGCTTGCGCGCCTCGTCCTTGAACGAGGGATCGCCGACCATGCCGGTGCCGCCACCCATCAGGGCCACAGGACGATGACCGGTCTTCTGCATCCAGTGCAGCATCATAATCTGGATCAGACCGCCCGCGTGAAGGCTCGGCGCAGTCGGATCGAAGCCGATATAAGCCGATACCGTCTCCTTCGCGAACAGCTCGTCGAGGCCGGATTCATCCGAAATCTGGTGGATGAAGCCGCGTTCACTCATGATGCGCAGGAAGTCGGATTTGAAGGCGGTCATTTTTCTTTTCCCGAAAGCACCGGCAAACTGGCACCGGCGTGGCAAGTGTGACCGCGCGCGTTTAGCATCCGTTGACATGGAATCACAAGGACGGCGAGCCAAATGGCGACAATCTGCGCACTCGGCCTGATGAGCGGCACCTCGATGGACGGTATCGATCTCGCTCTGCTGCGGACCGATGGCGTCGATATCGTCGAACAGGGTCCCGGTTCTTTCGTGCCTTATGACGCCGCATTCCGCGCGCGCATCGTGGCGGGGCTGGAAGAGGCAAAGCAGATCGGACAGCGGGTGGAGCGGCCGGGCAGCCTTGCAGCGCTTGAGCAGGAGATAACCCGCCGCCATGCCGATGCGGTGGCTGCATTTCTCGCCGGTGCGGCAGGCTCATGGGGAAAGCCCGAACTCATCGGCTTTCACGGGCAGACGGTCCTGCACCGGCCGCAGCAGGCGCTCACCGTTCAGCTCGGCGACGGGCAGATGCTGGCCGACCTGACCGGTCTGCCGGTGGTGTTCGACATGCGCGCCGAAGACATGCGCCATGGCGGGCAGGGCGCGCCGCTGGTGCCGGCCTATCATGCCGCGCTGGCACGTTCGCTGCCGTCCGGGCTTGCGCGGTTCCCGGTGGTGCTGGTCAATATCGGCGGCATTTCTAACATCAGCTATGTGCCGGAACATGGCGAACCGATCGCGTTCGACACGGGGCCGGGCAACGGGCTGATCGACCAGTGGGTGGCGCGAGAGGCGGGCGTGCCTTTCGATGCCGATGGCGCGATCGCCGGCAAGGGCACCACGGTCCGGGAGGTTGTCGCCCGCTATCTGGCAAAACCGTTCTTTGCGCAGGGCGGGCCGAAGTCGCTCGACCGCAGCGATTTCACGCTAGCTGAAGCCGAGGAGCTGAATGTGGCGGACGGGACGCGCACGCTGGCGGCAGTCTCGGCAGCCGCGATCCTGAAATCGGCGGAGCACCTGCCGGAAAAGCCGAAGCTGTGGATCGTCTGCGGCGGCGGTCGCAAGAACCCGCACATCATGCACGACCTGAAGACTGGAGCAAAAGTCGCCGGCTCCGAAGTGATTTCCGCCGAGCAGGCCGGTTTCGACGGCGACGCCACCGAGGCGGAAGCGTGGGCCTATCTGGCGGTGCGGTCGCGGAACGGGTTGCCGCTCACCTTTCCGACCACGACGGGGTGCGAAAAGCCGGTGAGCGGCGGGGTAATGGTAAAGCCGTTACCTTAGGCGCTTGGGGCGCGGATCGGACAGCTCGCCTGCGAGACGGCGGTCGAGATAGTCGGCACACTCTTCGAGAAGCAGCTCGGCGTCATTGGAGAAGAAATGATTGGCGCCCGGCAGGGTCTTCTGCGTGATGGTGATGCCCTTTTGCGTGTGGAGCTTGTCGACCAGTCCCTGAACATCCTTCGGCGGCGCCACCTTGTCGGCGTCGCCGTGGATGATGAGCCCCGACGAGGGGCAGGGTGCGAGGAACGAGAAATCGTAGGTGTTGGGCTGCGGCGCGATGGACATGAAGCCCTCGATTTCCGGGCGGCGCATCAGCAACTGCATGCCGATCCACGCACCGAACGAATAGCCCGCAACCCAGCAGCTCTTGGAATCGGGATGCAGCGACTGAACCCAGTCCAGCGCGGCGGCCGCATCCGACAGTTCGCCCACGCCATGGTCGAATTCGCCCTGGCTGCGGCCGATGCCGCGGAAATTGAACCGCAGCGTGGTGAAGCCGCGCTTCTGGAACATGTAGAAGAGGTCGTAGACGATCTTGTTGTTCATCGTCCCGCCAAACTGCGGGTGCGGGTGAAGGATGATCGCGATGGGCGCGCTCTTTTCCTTCGACGGCTGATAGCGACCTTCCAGCCGACCGGCGGGACCCGTAAATATGACCTCAGGCATTAAGAACTCCGACTGAAAACCAACCGGCGGTGCCAGAACATTTCTTGAACGCTTCCCACAAGATTCGACCTTGACGTAGGGCGATGACCTTCTTAGAAGCTAGATTAGAATTGTTCAAAACTGAGTGGTCAGCCCACCCACGCCGCGAATGCGTAGATAGGACGGCTGGCCTCATGATTTCAAGGAAATAACGCCAGAGCCTGGCGTGAGCCTTCATGCAGGGAGAATTGGGCAGGGAAATGGCTGCTGTTCGCGCCTATCTCGACTACAACGCCAGCGCGCCGCTGCTTGGCCGCGCGCGCGAGGCCGTGGTCGCAGCGCTGGACGTTGCCGCCAATCCTTCGTCGGTCCATCAGGAGGGGCGCAATGCGCGCCGCCTGATCGAGGAGGCCCGCCGTCAGGTCGCGGCGCTGGTCAATGCCGGGACGCAGCATGTCGTCTTCACATCCGGCGCCACTGAGGCTGCCGCCACGCTGCTGACGCCTGAATGGCGCATGGGCAAGGCCGACCTGCGCATGGGGCGGCTATATGTGTGCGCTGCCGACCATCCCTGCCTGCTGAGTGGGGGGCGCTTCCCTGCGGAACAAGTTGAGCGCATCGGTGTCGATGGCGACGGCGTTCTGAAGCTGGATGAACTGGCTGCTGCTCTGGCGGCTCACGACAAGGAAACCGGCCTGGCGCTGGTTGCGGTTCACGCGGCCAACAATGAGACCGGCGTGATCCAGCCGATCGAGGAAATCGCCGCTGTCGTGAGAGCCGCCAGCGGTGTGCTGGTGCTGGATGCCGTGCAGGCGGCAGGGCGTGTTTCGCTCGATATGTCAAAGCCTTGCGCGGATTATCTGATTCTTTCCGCGCATAAGATCGGTGGTCCCAAGGGCGTCGGCGCGATCGTTGCCGCCGCCGATCTGATGATGCCGAAGCCGCTGGTGAGCGGTGGCGGGCAGGAGAAAGGGCATCGCGGCGGCACCGAGAACCTTGCCGGCATCGCCGGTTTTGGCGCTGCCGCCGCCAGCGCGCTGGAAGCCTTGCCGTCCATAAGCCGGATCGCAAGCCTGCGCGACGGCTTCGAGGCTGCCATTCGTGATCTGGTGCCGGATGCGGTTTTCTTCGGCCGTGCTGCGCCGCGTCTGGCCAATACGAGCTTCTTCGCCATTCCCGGCCTGAAGGCCGAGACGGCACAGATCGCTTTCGACCTTGCCGGTGTGGCTTTGTCGGCCGGCTCCGCCTGTTCGTCGGGCAAGGTCGGTCCCAGCCATGTTCTGGCAGCGATGGGAGTCGATGAAATACAGGGTGCGCTGCGCGTGTCGATCGGGCAGGAGACGAGCGCGCAGAACCTTGAACTGTTCCGGTCGGCTCTGGAGGGCATTGCAGCCCGCCGGGCCGGAGGAAGCAGGGCTGCCTGAGGGTGGCCGCGGGCCTTCGGCCCGGTGAAGCGGTGCGGGATGTGCGGGTGTAAATCCGGGCGCTCCGCACTATATGAAACTTACGTCGCCCCCCCGGCGATGCCATAGTTTGAAAACTGTCGGGCCTTGCCCCCGATAAGGATGGAGAACGCCTGTGGCTGCAGTGCAGGAAACGATCGATGCCGTTCGTGAGATCGACGTCGATCAGTACAAATACGGTTTTGAAACCGAAATCGAGACCGACAAGGCCCCCAAGGGCCTAAACGAAGACATCATCCGCTTCATTTCTGCCAAGAAAGATGAGCCGGAATGGATGCTCGAATGGAGGCTTGAGGCTTTTCGCCGCTGGCTGACCATGGACGAGCCGAACTGGGCGCGCGTTTCGTATCCGAAGATCGATTTTCAGGATATCTACTACTACGCCGCGCCGAAGAACCAGTCCGGCCCGAGGTCCCTCGACGAAGTCGATCCGGAACTGCTGCGCACCTATGAAAAGCTGGGTATCCCGCTGCGCGAGCAGGAAATTCTGGCCGGCGTGCAGAAGCCTGCCGCGGAAAACGGTGAAGCGAGCGACAATGTCTACGCTTCCGGTCGCGTCGCCGTGGACGCGGTGTTCGATTCCGTCTCGGTCGTCACCACCTTCAAGGAAGAGCTGGCCAAGGCCGGCGTCATCTTCTGCTCGATCTCGGAAGCGATCCGCGAGCATCCCGAACTGGTCCGGAAATATCTGGCTTCCGTGGTGCCTGTGTCGGACAATTATTATGCGACGCTCAACAGCGCGGTGTTCACCGACGGTTCGTTCGTCTACGTGCCCAGGGGCGTGCGTTGCCCGATGGAACTGTCGACCTACTTCCGCATCAACGAGAAGAATACCGGCCAGTTCGAGCGCACGCTGATCATCGCCGAGGAAGGTGCCTACGTCTCCTATCTGGAAGGCTGCACCGCTCCCCAGCGCGACGAGAACCAGCTTCATGCCGCCGTGGTCGAGCTGATCGCGCTCGATGATGCCGAGATCAAATACTCGACGGTCCAGAACTGGTATCCGGGCGACGTCGAGGGCAAGGGCGGCATCTACAATTTCGTCACCAAGCGTGGCGATTGCCGTGGCGACCGCTCCAAGATCTCGTGGACGCAGGTCGAGACGGGTTCCGCCATCACCTGGAAGTATCCGAGCTGCATTCTGCGCGGCGACGACAGCCAGGGCGAGTTCTACTCGATCGCCGTTTCAAACGGCTATCAGCAGATCGACAGCGGCACCAAGATGATCCATCTGGGCAAGAACACCCGCAGCCGCATCATCTCCAAGGGTATCGCCGCCGGCTTCTCGCAGAACACCTATCGCGGACAGGTTTCGGCTCACCGCAAGGCGACCAACGCCCGTAACTTCACCAATTGCGACTCGCTGCTGATCGGCGACCAGTGCGGCGCGCACACCGTGCCCTACATGGAAGCCAAGAACGCGACCGCCCAGTTCGAGCACGAAGCGACGACGTCGAAGATCTCCGAGGATCAGAAGTTCTACGTCATGCAGCGCGGCATTCCCGAAGAGGAGGCCATCGCGCTCATCGTCAACGGCTTCGTCAAGGATGTCATTCAGGAACTGCCGATGGAATTCGCCGTCGAGGCGCAGAAGCTCATCGGCATCTCGCTCGAAGGTTCGGTCGGCTGACCGCATACAGATATTCAGGAAGAACACATGCTTGAGATCAAGAATCTGCACGCCCGCATCGCCGAGGACGGCACGGAAATCATCCGCGGGCTGAACCTGACCGTCGAGGCCGGCGAGGTCGCCGCCATCATGGGGCCGAACGGCTCCGGCAAGTCGACGCTGTCCTACATCCTCGCCGGACGCGAGGACTACGAGGTGACGGAAGGCGAAATCATCTATAATGGCGAGTCCATCCTTGAGATGGACCCGGCCGAGCGCGCCGCTTCCGGCATTTTCCTGGCTTTCCAGTATCCGATGGAGATACCGGGCGTCGCCACCATGGAGTTTCTCAAGGTGGCGATGAACGAGCAGCGCAAAGCGCGCGGCAAGGAGCCTCTGAAGATTTCCGAGTTCATCGCCCGTGTGAAGGAAGCTGCCGGCTCCCTCAACATGAACATGGATATGCTGAAGCGCCCGCTCAATGTCGGCTTCTCCGGCGGCGAGAAGAAGCGCGCCGAAATCCTTCAGATGAAGCTTTTGCAGCCAAAGCTGTGCGTTCTCGACGAGACCGACTCCGGCCTCGACATCGATGCGCTGAAGATCGTGGCCGACGGCGTGAACTCGCTGCGTTCGCCCGACCGTGCCTTCCTCGTGATCACGCACTATCAGCGCCTGCTTGAGCACATCGTCCCGGATACGGTTCACGTTCTCTACAAGGGACAGGTGATCAAGTCCGGCGACAAGTCGCTGGCTCTGGAACTGGAAGCCAATGGTTATGCCGGCATAATCGGCGAAGCCGCCTGAGGCGGCGCCAAGGTGAGGTGAATGCAATGAATGTACATGCAACCCCCCAGCGCACGCCGGCAGAGACGGCCCTGATCGAGGCTTTCGGCGAGCGACTCGGTCTTCTGCCGGGCGACAGCGAGGTGATGATCCAGCGCGATGGCGCCATTGAGATGATCAAGGCGGGCTTTCCCACCCGCCGCATCGAGAGCTGGCACTACACGGATCTGCGTCGTCTGCTTGGCAAGGTGCCGGAATTCGATGCCACTGCATCGGTCAGGGCACCGGATCCCATTCTGGAAGGCTCCGGACTGGTTACGCTGATCAATGGTGCGATTTCGGGCAAGCCGTCGCTGGCCGAAGGCGTTTCCTTTGCGTCGCTGGCCGAGAAGCTGACAGATGGTTCTGCCGCGGCTGAGCTGAAGACCTACGGCTCGGATGATACGATCGGAGCCATCAACGCGGCGTTTGTCGCAGACGGTGTTTCGCTCGATATCGCTGCCGGAACGGAACTGGAGAAGCCGGTTGAGCTGCAGAACCTGCAGGCCGGTGGCCAGACCCATGTTCGCATGGTGGTCAATGCCGCGGCAGGCTCGCGCGCCGTGATCGTGGAGCGTCAGACGGGCGAGGGTGCCGGACTGGTCAGCACCGTCAGCCAGCTCACCGTCGGCGATGGCGCTGACGTGACATGGCTGATCATTCAGGAGCAGCCGGAAACCGCCCAGCATCTGGCCCAGTTCAAGGCTGAGATCGGCGCTGACGCTAAGCTCACCCTGTTCATCATGAATGCGGGTGGCAAGCTGGTGCGTCAGGAAGTGCATGTGAAGGTGTCGGGCGAAGGCTCGGACTTCCAGCTGCGCGGCGTCAACCTGCTTTCGGGTGACAGCCACACCGACGTGACCATGGTGCTGGATCACGCCGTTCCGCACACCGGCTCGGTCGAGGTGGTGCGCAATGTGGTGACGGGCAAAGCGCATGGCGTGTTTCAGGGCCGCATCAACGTGCATCAGGTTGCGCAGAAGACCGATGCCCGCATGGCCTGCAACACGCTTCTTTTGTCCGACGATGGCGAATTCTCGGCCAAGCCGGAGCTTGAAATCTTCGCCGATGACGTGGCTTGCGGCCACGGCGCTACGGTGACCGAAATTCACGGCGATCATCTGTTCTACCTGATGTCGCGCGGCATTACCGAAAAGTCCGCCCGTGGCCTGCTGGTCAAGGCATTCGTTGCCGAGGTGATCGAGGAGCTGGAAGACGAGCAGATCGTCGAGGCCCTTGAAGCCCGCCTCGATGACTGGTTCGCCACGCACGGCTGAGTGCCGTTTGCGATTCGATGTCCCGGCCTTTTGCCGGGGCGTCGCAACTGCGGTGCAGAGAAGAGATATGGACCAGAAGATCGAAACCGCACCCTATGATGTCGAGGCGATCCGCCGCGATTTCCCCATTCTTGCCCGGCAGGTGCATGGCAAGCCGCTGGTCTATCTCGACAACGGCGCCTCGGCGCAGAAGCCGCGTGCCGTGCTGGACACCATCCGCCACGCTTATGAGCAGGACTACGCGAATGTTCATCGCGGCCTGCATTTCCTCTCCAATGCGTCGACAGATGCCTATGAAAAGGCACGCGAGAGCGTGCGCCACTTCCTGAACGCGCCGTCGACGGACAATATCGTCTTTACCTCGAACTCCACGGCTGCCATCAACACGGTAGCCTATGGTTTCGGCATGCCGAATATCGGCGAAGGCGATGAGATCGTCCTGTCGATCCTCGAACACCATTCCAACATCGTGCCATGGCATTTCATCCGCGAGCGGCAGGGCGCGAAGCTGGTCTGGGTGCCCGTGGATGATCTGGGTGCGCTGCATCTGGAGGATTTCGAGAAAAGCCTGACCGATCGCACGAAGCTGGTTGCCATCACCCATATGTCGAATGCGATGGGCACGGTGACGCCGATCCGCGAGATTTGCCGCATCGCCCATGCGCGCGGCATTCCCGTTCTGGTCGATGGCAGCCAGAGCGCCGTTCACATGCCGGTCGACGTGCAGGATCTCGATTGTGATTTCTTCGTTTTCACCGGCCATAAGGTCTACGGACCGTCCGGAATCGGCGTTCTTTACGGCAAGAAAGAGCGGCTGGAGGCAATGCGCCCCTTCATGGGCGGTGGCGAGATGATCGAGGAGGTGACCGAGGACAGGGTCACCTACAACGCCCCGCCACACCGCTTCGAAGCCGGCACGCCTCCCATCGTGCAGGCGATCGGGCTGGGGGCCGCGCTGGATTATATGGACAGCATCGGCCGCGAGCGCATTGCCGCCCACGAAGCGGATCTGACCGCCTATGCGCATGAGCGGCTTGGCGCCATCAACTCGCTGCGCATTTTCGGCAATGCGCCGGGCAAGGGCGCCATCGTGTCCTTCGAGTTGCAGGGCATCCATGCGCACGATGTGTCGATGGTCATAGACCGTCAGGGCGTTGCAGTGAGGGCAGGCACCCATTGCGCCCAGCCGCTGTTGAAACGCTTCGGCGTCACCTCCACATGCAGGGCATCGTTCGGCATGTACAACACCAGAGCCGAGATCGACGTTTTGGCCGAAGCGCTGGAAAAGGCGCGGAAATTTTTCGGATGACGGATATGGACGACACCACCACACGTGTTGAAACCGACGGGCAGACTGAGCAGGAAGCCGTCGAAACCGGGCCGGTTTCGACCATTCCCGAGGAAGAACTGGCGCGCCTGACCGACGACATCATTTCCGCGCTGAAGACCGTCTACGATCCGGAGATTCCGGCCGATATCTATGAACTCGGTCTCGTCTACCGCATCGACATCGAGGACGACCGCACCGTGAAGATCGACATGACGCTGACCGCCCCGGGCTGTCCGGTGGCCGGCGAGATGCCGGGCTGGGTGCAGAATGCGGTGAGTGCGGTGGAAGGCGTTTCCGGCGTCGAAGTCAACATGACCTTCGATCCGCCATGGACGCCCGACCGCATGTCGGAAGAAGCCCAGATCGCCGTCGGCTGGTACTGAGGACCGACGCCGCACTTGCCTGCTGTCGGGCGGCAGGAGCCGCTCTTGCAGAGCCTTCCAAATTCCCCCATCTTCAGGGGGAGATATGAAATCATTCCGGCAGGCCTTTAACCTGCATGGCATGGAGAAGACTGAGATGGCACGTTTTTCCATCATGAAGCTGACCGACAAGGCGGCGGAGCGGGTGCGCGAAATCATCGGTGCGCGTTATGGCGCGCACGGCATCCGGCTCGGCGTGAAGAAGGGCGGTTGCGCCGGCATGGAGTACACCATCGATCTGGTCACCGAACCTGACCCGAAGGACGACCACGTCGAGCATCAGGGTGCACATGTTTATGTCGCGCCGGAAGCGGCACTGTTTCTGCTCGGTACCGAGATGGATTTCGAGGTCACCACGCTGCGCACGGGCTTTGTGTTCCGCAATCCCAATCAGTCTTCCGCCTGCGGCTGTGGCGAATCGGTGGAACTGAAACCAGCCGACCTGAAGGCGCTGGCCGAGGCCCGGGCGACAGCCGAGGCCTGATTTCCCTCCATGGACAACGGGCGCATCGAAGAGCTTTTCGAAGGGCTTGGTCCCGTCACCATACGCCGCCTGTTTGGAGGCAAGGGCATCTACCATCGCGGCGTCATCATCGCCATCGTCCTGCAAGGCGAACTGATGCTCAAGGCGGATGCCATAAGCGCTCCCGATTTTGTTTCTGCGGGTGCGCGCCAATGGACCTATGCCGGAAAGGGCAGGGAGGTGGCCATGCCCTACTGGACCACTCCCGATGTTGCGTTCGACGATCCGGACGAAATGGCGGCGTGGGCGCGCAAGGCGTATGATGCGGGTTTACGGGCGACAGCTCAGGAAGCCCGGCGGGAAGGCTGAACGGAACCGGATGCGATTCGGGCGGCCGGAAATTTTCTCCGGGTGTTCGTATTCCCGTTAAACCGGTCCGGTATCGTGGACAAAATGGGAACTTTTGTGGAATTCCAAAATAAAACAATTGGTTAATCCCTCTTGCAAAAATGGAACAAAGAGGGTACAAAAATCTGAGCGGTCAGCGAATTGTCCGTCTGTCATTGACGACCAAAAGGTACTGTATCATGGCTCAGAATTCATTGCGGCTTGTAGAGGACAATTCGGTGGACAAATCAAAGGCTCTGGACGCTGCGCTGTCGCAGATCGAGCGGGCTTTCGGCAAGGGCTCGATCATGCGCCTTGGCGCAAACGAGCAGGTGGTCGAGATAGAAACGGTTTCGACCGGTTCTCTCGGTCTCGATATTGCGCTGGGTGTTGGCGGTCTGCCGCGCGGGCGCATCATCGAGGTCTATGGCCCTGAAAGCTCGGGCAAGACGACGCTGGCTCTCCATACGGTTGCGGAAGCGCAGAAGAAGGGCGGCATCTGCGCCTTTGTCGATGCCGAGCACGCGCTGGACCCGGTCTATGCCCGCAAGCTGGGTGTCGACCTTGAAAACCTCCTGATCTCGCAGCCGGACACCGGCGAACAGGCGCTGGAAATCTGCGACACGCTGGTGCGCTCCGGTGCGATCGACGTTCTGGTGGTGGACTCGGTCGCGGCACTGACGCCGCGCGCGGAAATCGAAGGTGAGATGGGCGACTCGCTGCCTGGTCTTCAGGCTCGCCTGATGAGCCAGGCGCTGCGCAAGCTGACGGCTTCGATCTCGCGCTCCAACACCATGGTCATCTTCATCAACCAGATCCGTATGAAGATCGGCGTCATGTTCGGTTCGCCCGAAACGACCACCGGCGGCAATGCGCTCAAGTTCTATGCGTCGGTACGCCTCGATATCCGGCGTATCGGCTCGGTCAAGGATCGCGACGAGGTGGTCGGCAACCAGACCCGCGTCAAGGTGGTCAAGAACAAGCTGGCTCCGCCCTTCAAGGTGATCGAGTTCGATATCATGTATGGCGAGGGTGTGTCCAAGACCGGCGAGCTCATCGACCTCGGCGTTAAGGCCGGTGTGGTTGAAAAATCGGGTGCATGGTTCTCCTATAATTCGCAGCGTCTCGGGCAGGGGCGTGAGAACGCCAAGCAGTTCCTGCGTGACAATCCGGACACGGCGCGGGAGATCGAACTGGCGCTGCGCCAGAATGCCGGGCTGATTGCCGAGAAGTTCCTGGAAGACGGAGGCTTCGAGGCTGAGGCTGGCGAGGGCTGATGCGCTGATCGGCACGGATTGTCCGGCCCCGGCCGAATGAACTTAAAGTGAAAAACGCCGGTCTCGGGTAGATCGGCGTTTTTCGTTGCGGGCAGCATTTTTTGAAAGAGTGCCTCACCGTTGAGCAAGGCCTCAGCGGTGAGGCACCTGAGGTTTCGCCGGCGATCTTTCCTCATTCTGGACAGGGTGCTGGCCGACCGCTAAAAGGCTGTGTTTTCCGCACTGGCGCCGCAGGCGTTTTCCTGAACAAAGGCATCTTTCATGAGTGGTGTTAACGAGATCCGGTCGGCTTTCCTCGACTACTTCCGCAAGGAAGGTCACGAGGTCGTTGCCTCCAGCCCTCTGGTGCCGCGCAACGATCCGACGCTGATGTTCACCAATGCCGGCATGGTTCAGTTCAAGAACGTGTTCACGGGTCTGGAAACGCGCCCCTATAACCGCGCGACCACCTCGCAGAAGTGCGTTCGTGCCGGCGGCAAGCACAATGACCTCGACAATGTCGGCTACACCGCGCGCCATCACACCTTCTTCGAGATGCTCGGCAATTTTTCCTTTGGCGACTATTTCAAGGAACGCGCCATCGAGCTTGCCTGGAACCTGATCACCCGCGAGTTCGGGCTGTCGAAGGACAGGCTGCTGGTCACGGTCTATCACACCGATGATGCATCTGCCGAATTCTGGAGGAAGATCGCAGGTCTTTCCGACGAGAAGATCATCCGCATCCCGACGAGCGACAATTTCTGGGCGATGGGCGATACCGGCCCCTGCGGCCCCTGCTCGGAAATTTTCTACGACCATGGCGACCATATCGCCGGCGGACCTCCCGGCAGTCCGGATGAGGACGGCGACCGCTTCATCGAGATCTGGAACCTCGTCTTCATGCAGTATGAACAGGTGACGAAGGGAGAGCGCATCGAGCTGCCGCGTCCGTCGATCGACACCGGCATGGGGCTTGAGCGTATCGCTGCCGTGCTGCAGGGCGTGCATGACAATTACGACATCGACCTGTTCAGGGCGCTGATCCGCGCCTCCGAGGAGGCCACCGGCGTACCGGCGACCGGGACGAACCGGGCGAGCCATCGCGTCATCGCCGATCACCTGCGCGCTTCCTCCTTCCTCATTGCCGACGGGGTGCTCCCCTCCAATGAAGGGCGCGGCTATGTGCTGCGCCGCATCATGCGCCGCGCCATGCGTCATGCGCAGCTTCTGGGCGCGCGCGATCCGCTGATGTGGCGGCTGGTTCCCGCGCTGGTGCGCGAGATGGGGCAGGCCTATCCCGAGCTGGTGCGCGGCGAGAGCCTGATTTCCGAAACGCTCAAGCTGGAGGAAACCCGCTTCCGCAAGACGCTGGCGCGGGGCATCACCCTCCTCAACGAAGCGACCGAAGGGCTGGACAGCGGAGGCCGGCTGGACGGCGAGACCGCCTTTAAGCTCTATGACACCTATGGTTTCCCGCTCGACCTGACGCAGGACGCGCTGCGCCAGCGCAACATCGCCGTTGATCTGGAAGGCTTCAACGCGGCGATGGAGCGCCAGAAGGCCGAGGCCCGCGCCAACTGGGCCGGTTCCGGCGAAGCGGCGACCGAGACCGTCTGGTTCGGCGTGCGTGAAAAGTCCGGCGCGACCGAATTTCTTGGCTATGACACCGAGCAGGCCGAAGGTATCGTCCAGGCACTCGTGCAGGACGGCAAGGAAGTGGAGAGCGCTTCCGCCGGCGAGAGCGTCGCCGTCGTCGTCAACCAGACGCCGTTTTATGGCGAATCCGGTGGTCAGATGGGCGACACCGGAATTATTTTGGGCGAAGGATTCTCCATCGAGGTGGAAGACACGCAGAAGAAGGGCGACGGCGTTTTTGTCCATCTCGGCAAGGTGGTGAAGGGCACGGTCCGGCTGGGCGCAGCCGCGGAGCTGAAAGTCGATCATGCTCGCCGCAACCGCCTGCGCTCCAACCACTCGGCCACGCACCTCATCCACGAGGCGTTGCGTGAGGTGCTGGGCACGCATGTGGCCCAGAAGGGTTCTCTGGTTGCGCCGGAGCGCCTGCGCTTCGACATTTCCCACAACAAGGCGATTTCGCCGGAGGAGCTTGAAGAGGTCGAGCGCATGGCCAACGAGATCGTGGTCCAGAACGGCCCGGTCACGACACGGCTGATGTCGGTGGACGACGCCCGCGCCGAAGGCGCCATGGCGCTGTTCGGCGAGAAATATGGCGACGAGGTGCGCGTCGTGTCGATGGGCACGGCTTTGCATGGAGAGAAGGCCAACAGGCCCTATTCGATCGAACTGTGCGGCGGCACCCATGTGAAGGCCACCGGCGACATCGGGCTGGTGCGTATCGTTTCCGACAGCCCGGTGGCAGCGGGCGTGCGCCGCATCGAGGCCCTGACCGGGGACGCTGCACGGCAATATCTGGATGAGCAGGAGCGCCGGCTGAAGTCTGCGGCGGCACTGCTGAAAGTTTCGCCCGCCGAGGTTCCCGCGCGCATCGAGGCTCTGGTGGAAGAACGTCGCAAGCTCGAACGCGAGCTGACCGAGGCCCGTCGCAAGCTGGCGCTCGGTGGCGGTTCCGGCGGTGGCGCTGCGTCCGAAGTGAAGGATGTCGCCGGCACGAAGTTCCTCGGCAAGGTGGTCGAGGGCGTTTCGCCGCGTGATCTGAAATCACTCGCGGATGAAGGCAAGAAGTCGGTCGGCTCGGGCGTCGTCGTCTTCGTCGGCGTGGCCGAGGATGGCAAGGCAAGCGTCGTGGTTGCGGTGACCGACGATCTGACTTCGCGCTTCTCGGCTGTCGATCTGGTGCGCGCCGCATCCGCAGCGCTGGGCGGGCAGGGCGGCGGCGGCCGTCCGGACATGGCGCAGGCCGGCGGGCCGGATGGAGCGAAGGCTCAAGCTGCCCTGGAGGCAGTTTCGCAGGCCCTGGAATAGAGCATTTGCAGTCAGACGGAGTCGTCTGACGTCGCATAAGTTCAGCCATGGGAAAACAAACTGGAGCGGCGGAGCTGTGTTCGTCAGAACGCCCGAAGCTCCAGCGACGAAACTCAGGACGGATCGCGTTTCAGATCCGCTGCGAGTGTTTCAGTCCCGATACAAAAAAGGCGGCCTTAGGCCGCCTTTTTCCGTTTCTGAAGACGTTTTTACTCGTCTGCGAAGATCGCCTTCCAGATGGCTGCGCCAATCGCGGCGCCGACGATCGGGGCAAGCCAGAACAGCCACAGCTGTCCGATCGCGCCGGTCTCGGCAAACAGGGCAACGCCCGTCGAGCGGGCAGGGTTGACCGAGGTGTTGGTCACGGGGATCGACACAAGATGGATCAGCGTCAGCGTCAGGCCGATGGCCAGCGGCGCGAAGCCTGCCGCAGCCTTGGCGGTCGTCGTTGCCAGAATGATGAAGATGAAGAAGGCGGTCAGCACCACTTCGATCGTCAGGCCGGCCAGAAGTGAATATTTTCCGGGCGACAGCTCGCCATAGCCGTTGGAAGCAAAGCCACCGGCGGAGAAGCCGGGTTGGCCGGAGGCTATGACATAGAGCACAGCGCCAGCGACGACGCCGCCGACCACCTGCGCGATGATGTAGCCGACCAGATCACCGGCCGGCATGCGGCCGCCGACGACCATGCCGACGGAAACGGCCGGATTGAAGTGACCGCCGGAAAAGCGCCCCACAGCATAGGCCATGGTGACGACCGTCAGGCCGAATGCAAGCGAAACGCCGAGCAGGCCGATGCCGACATCGGGGAATGCGGCGGCAAGAACAGCTGATCCGCATCCGCAAAAGACCAGCCAGAATGTGCCGAAGAATTCGGCTGCGAGTTTCTGAGGCATTTTCTCTCTCCTTGGGAGTTTTGAAGCGCAGAACGGAACATTTCCAAAATCCGGAACTTCAATGGGCGCTGACAAGGTAAAGCTGAGTGCGTCGTCCCCCACATCACAACCCGACCGGGCAATAAACTACCTTGAGTCGTGACAGGGAGAAAGGCCGGTCGTTGCGGACGGTGGGGCAGCACAGGGTCCACCTCTGCCGCAGGCCTGTGTGGGCGGAATTTCCCGGTAATCAAGCATTATCAGGCGCCAAAGAAAAAGAGCGGCTTCCGTTTCCGGAAACCGCTCTTTTGTCATTTGTCAGCCTGCCGGGCGAACCGGGCAGTCGTCAGTGTCGTGGGGATCAGGCCATGGCCTTCTGCAGGTTCTCGTCCACCTTGTCGAGGAAGCCGGTGGTCGACAGCCACGGCTGGTCGGGACCGATGAGCAGCGACAGATCCTTGGTCATGAAGCCGCTCTCGACGGTCTGGATGCACACGCGCTCCAGCGTCTCGGCGAAGCGCTTCAGCTCGGCGTTGTCGTCCAGCTTGGCACGGTGGGCGAGGCCACGCGTCCAGGCGAAGATGGAGGCGATCGAGTTGGTCGAGGTCTGCTCGCCCTTCTGGTGCTGGCGATAATGGCGGGTCACGGTGCCGTGGGCGGCTTCGGCTTCCACGGTCTTGCCGTCCGGCGTCATCAGAACCGAAGTCATCAGGCCGAGCGAACCGAAGCCCTGCGCAACCGTGTCGGACTGCACGTCGCCGTCATAGTTCTTGCACGCCCACACATAGCCGCCGGACCACTTAAGCGAGGAGGCGACCATGTCGTCGATCAGGCGATGTTCGTACCAGATCTTGCGTTCCTTGAACTGCGCCTCGAATTCCTTCTCATAGACTTCCTGGAAGATGTCCTTGAAGCGGCCGTCATAGGCCTTGAGAATGGTGTTCTTGGTCGACAGGTAGACCGGATAGTTGCGCAGCAGGCCGTAGTTCAGCGATGCGCGCGCGAATTCGCGGATCGATTCGTCGAGGTTGTACATGGCCATGGCGACGCCGGAGCCGGGCGCGTCGAACACTTCGTGCTCGATGGTCTGGCCGTCTTCACCCACGAACTTGATGGTCAGCTTGCCCTTGCCGGGGAAGCGGAAATCGGTGGCGCGGTACTGGTCGCCGAAGGCATGGCGGCCGACGACGATGGGTTGCGTCCAGCCGGGCACCAGGCGCGGCACGTTCTTCATGATGATCGGCTCGCGGAAGATGGTGCCGCCGAGGATGTTGCGGATGGTGCCGTTGGGTGACTTCCACATCTTCTTGAGGTGGAATTCCTCGACGCGGGCTTCGTCCGGGGTGATGGTGGCGCACTTGACGCCGACGCCGTGCTTCTTGATCGCGTTGGCGGCGTCGATGGTCACCTGATCGTCGGTGGCGTCGCGATGCTCGATTCCGAGATCGTAATATTCGAGATCGAGGTCGAGATAGGGGTGAATCAGCTTGTCTTTGATGAACTGCCAGATGATGCGGGTCATCTCGTCGCCGTCGAGTTCGACGACCGGGTTCGCCACCTTGATCTTCGCCATGAAAACTGCCTCGTCTTGGAAAGGGCCTTGCCGGAAGGGTAGGCCGTTTGGGATGCGCCCCTATACCAAAGCAAGCGAAGGTGCGCAAACGGACACGGCGTTCCAAACAGGCCTTCTGATGAGGGCACGCTATCCGCGTTTTAAGAGTTGAGAAGAAACCGGCCGCCGGTGAGCGCCCGGACCACGGCTTCCAGAATGTCCTGCTTGCTGAGCCCGGCAGTGTCGATCCGGTGGTTGTCCAGCCGGTCCAGTTGCGAGAACTGGCTGTGCAGGTCGCTGATCGGGATCGGGTCTGCCAGCGTTTCGCCGCCGCGCAACTGACAGCGCCTTATCGCCTCGTCGAGGTCGGGGCGCAGCACGATGTAATGGAGAGGACGGCTGACGGCGCTGAATGCAGGCAGGAACCATGGGCCTATGATGCCGTCGATCACCACGAAATAGCTGCCTTCCGCATAGCGTTGGGCTGCCGCGCAAAGCGCGCTCATCACAACCTGGTTTTGCCGGCGTGATTCCGGCAGGTATGGCGGGATGGCTCCGTTTCGTATGAAGTGCCAGAAATCGTCGGCATGGATATGCACCGCCGGCTGGCCGCAGCTTTCGACGAGGCTGCGCGCTGTCGTCGTCTTTCCCGCGCCGGGCGTGCCGGTGACGATGAGGATCTGTCCCGAAAGGTCGATCATGGGGTGATGATCGACCTGTATCGGCAAGAGGTCAAGCGCTCCGGGGAAGTGGCCTGTCCTCTCCTGACTGGCCATGTGGGAGCTTCAATTTCGCACCCGGATGTGTCAGGGACAGCAAAAAGCCGCAAAGCGAAATGCATTGAAGCCCATGCCATCTCAAGAACAGCCTTCAAATTCCCCCGTCGCCGGTCCGGTCATCATCCTTGTCGAGCCGCAGCTCGGCGAGAATATCGGCATGGTGGCGCGCGCCATGGCCAATTTCGGGCTGAGCGAGCTGCGGCTGGTCAATCCGCGTGACGGCTGGCCGAGCGATAAGGCGCGGGCGGCGGCAAGCAAGGCTGACCACGTCATCGATGCGGTGCGCGTGTTCGACGATCTGCCGTCCGCAATCGCGGACCTGAATTTCATCTTCGCCACCACGGCCCGCGAGCGCGACGGCTTCAAGCCCGTGCGCGGCCCGGTCGAGGCGGGCAGGGCGCTGCGGACGCGGTGCGTAGCCGGACAGCGAACCGGTATATTTTTCGGGCGCGAGCGCTTCGGTCTCAACAATGACGAGGTGGGCCTTGCTGATGAGATCGTGACCTTTCCGGTCGACCCGGGCTTTGCCTCGCTCAACATCGCGCAGGCGGTGCTGCTGATGTCCTATGAATGGATGAAGTCCGGCTTCGAAGACGAAACCCGCACCAATTTCCGCGGTCCGGACATGGAGCCGGCCACCAAGGACGAGCTGCTGGGGCTGTTCGGCCATCTGGAAGAGGCGCTGGAGGCGCGCGGTTATTTCCGGCCACCGGAGAAAAAGGCGAAGATGGTGGACAATCTGCGCTCCGTCCTCACGCGGGCCGGCTTTGCGGGTGCGGAACTGCGCGTGCTGCGCGGCGTCATCACCTCGCTGGATCGCTTTACCCGCAATTCGCCGCGCGGGGCCGCCTACACCCGCCCGTCATCCGGCCATGCCGCGTCGCCCGGGCAAAACCGGCCAGGCGAAGAGGAGGACACAGGCCGTGACTGAGCAGCCGATCCTGATGTTCGATTCCGGCGTTGGCGGCCTCACCGTGCTGCGCGAGGCGCGGGTGCTGATGCCGGATCGCCGGTTCATCTACGTGGCCGACGATGCGGGCTTTCCCTATGGCGCATGGGAAGAGCCGGCGCTGCGGGCGCATATTCTGGACCTGTTCGCTTCCCTGCTCGATCGCTACCAGCCCGAAATCTCGGTCATCGCCTGCAATACCGCCTCGACGCTGGTGATCGACGATCTGCGCCGGCGCTTTCCGGGGCATCCTTTCGTCGGCACCGTTCCGGCAATCAAGCCTGCCGCCGAGCGCACCCGTTCCGGGCTGGTGTCGGTGCTGGCGACGCCCGGAACGGTGAAGCGGCAATATACGCGCGACCTCATCCATCAATGGGCCACGAAATGCCATGTGCGGCTGGTCGGGTCGGAGCGGTTGGCCTCGCTTTCCGAAATCTACATGCGCGATGGCTTCGTGGATGAGGAGCAGGTGAGGGCGGAGATTTCTCCGTGTTTCGTGGAGCAGGACGGAAAGCGCACCGACATCGTCGTGCTTGCCTGCACGCACTATCCGTTTCTGGCGAACCGCATGCGCAAGACTGCACCCTGGCCGGTTGACTGGCTCGATCCGGCGGAAGCGATCGCAAGGCGCGCGCTTTCCCTGCTGGAGAGCGACGGGCGTTCGCAGCAGGATGCGGCTGTCGCGGAGCCGGATATCGCCGTGTTCACTTCCGGAAAGCCAGACTTCGCCACGCGGCGGCTGATGCAGGGTTTTGGCCTCACCGTTCCGGTTTGATGGAACATGCGGTGCGGACGGTCGTTTTCTCCTGATAAGGAGAACGCCATCATGCCTGCAAAATCGAAAGCCCAGCAGAAGGCAGCCGGCGCTGCCCTGTCTGCCAAGCGCGGTGAAACGCCGAAGAGCAAGCTCATCGGTGCTTCAAAGGAAATGTACGAATCAATGAGCGAAAAAGAGCTCGAGGAATTCGCCGAAACAAAGCACAAGGGCCTGCCGGAGCACAAAAAGAGCGGGTGAGGGCTCTATGGCCCCCACCCGGAGGCGTCAGCCGGCCTGCGTCAGCACCGGCACTGCGTTCCTGGTGAACCATTCCTCGAAGGACTGAGGTTCGCGTCCGGTCAGCGCCCTGAACTCCGCGTCGGAGCCGGCAAGGTTTCCGGCCGCTGCCGCGGCGTCGAACGAGGCGAACACGCGGGCCACTGGCTCGGGCAGTCCGGCACCGGTCATGCCTCTGACCAGATCGTCGACCGAAACCTGCACGACTTCGAGCGGCTTGCCGGTAGCCTTGCGGGTGAGTTCTGCCACCTCGTCAACAGTCCACGGCTTCGCGCCATAGAGGCTGAGCGTGCGCTTGCCGGAAAAGTCGGCGGCGAGTGCGGTGGCGGCCGCCAGCGCGAGATCGTCGCGCGCAATGTAGGACGTGCCGCCATTGCCGGCAGCGGTGAACCATTTGCCGGTCTCCAGAGCATGGGGAAGGGCATGCAGAACGTTTTCCGAGTACCAGCTGTTGCGCAGCAGCGTGTGGCCGGCAATCGCGCTTGTCTTGATCGCGGCTTCAGTGCCGGCGTGGTCGGGGGCGAAGGAGACGGCCGAGGTTTCTGCATCCGGCAGGGATGTATAGACGATGTGCTGAACGCCCGCCTTGTCGGCGGCCTCGATAGCGGCATTGTGCTGGCGCAGGCGCTTGCCCGGCTCGTCAAGGGCGTCGGTGCTGATGAGAACCAGTCGCTTCACGCCGGAAAATGCGGCTGAGAGCGTGGCGGGATCGTCGTAGTCAGCCTTGCGGACGGTGACGCCGCGCGAGGCCCATTCGCCGAGGTCCTCGGGCTTGCGGCTGGTGGCGACAATCCGCGCTGCCGGAACCCCCAGCGTACCGATGAGATGATTGAGCACTGCACGGCCCAGATGGCCGGAAGCGCCGGTGACGAGAAGGTCTGCGGTCTGTGTCATGATGGTCTCCTGCGTTTTTGCCATACAAAGGCACGTTGCATAATCTGGTTACTGACAGTAACTATATAGCCGGGTGCGATGGTGTTTGTAAGAACGCATGATTTCGTGCTCAGGTTACATGAAGGGAACCGCCATGAATGCTATCCTTGGAACGGCTGTTGCGGGCAGACCCGAAAATGAGGCACCCGCCCCCTTGCTGCAAGCTTCGCCGGGCTTTGCCGAAGACGGTAAGGGTGGTTGCCCCATCCGTGACGTTCTCGACCGGGTGGGCGACACGTGGAGCCTGCTCGTCATCATCAGCCTTCAGCCGGCGCCGATGCGGTTCAATGCGTTGCGGCGTTCGATCGAAGGCATATCGCAGCGCATGCTGACCGTGACGTTGCGTTCGCTGGAGCGCGACGGGCTGGTCAGCCGCACCGTGCGGCCGACCACGCCGCCCGAAGTCGAATATGCCCTGACGGCGCTCGGCCGTTCCATCGCCGTGCCCATTGGTGCGCTGGGGGACTGGGCGGCGCAGAACAGGGGGCAACTGGCGGCTGCCCGCGCGGCCTTCGATGCAGCCGCAGACGGCGCCGGCGCTTGACACCGGGGCCCGATCCCTCTAGTGGAAACCGCGAAGCACCGGGCCGCAAGCCCGGTTGTTTCATTTGACGTGTCCCGTGGATCGTCCGTCGCTTTGCGCGGCCGATCCTGTCAGGTCTCGAAAACGGAGGCCAGAGGAGGGCGCGTTTCCTTACCCGCAGCCATGGGGCCGTGGGTGATTTTTTGAAAGGGAATGCGATGAGCAAGCGCGAATCCGCGAAATACAAGATTGACCGCCGTCTTGGCGAAAACATCTGGGGTCGTCCGAAGTCTCCGGTCAACAAGCGTGAATACGGCCCCGGCCAGCATGGCCAGCGCCGCAAGGGCAAGCTGTCGGACTTCGGTCTGCAGCTGCGCGCCAAGCAGAAGCTGAAGGGTCACTATGGTGACATCTCCGAGAAGCAGTTCCGCAAGACTTATGAGGAAGCTGCACGTCGCCGTGGCGATACTCCGGAGAACCTGATCGGCCTGCTCGAATCGCGCCTCGACGCCATCGTCTACCGCGCCAAGTTCGTTCCGACGATCTTCGCTGCCCGTCAGTTCGTCAACCACGGCCACGTCAACGTCAACGGCCAGCGCGTGAACATCGGTTCCTACCGCTGCAAGCCGGGCGACGTCATCGAGGTGCGTGAGAAGTCGAAGCAGCTCACCATCGTTCTGGAAGCCGTGTCGCTCGCCGAGCGCGACGTGCCGGACTACATCGAAGTCGACCACAACAAGATGGTCGCCACCTATGCCCGCGTTCCGGGCCTGTCGGATGTGCCTTTCGCCGTCCAGATGGAGCCGAACCTGGTCGTCGAATTCTATTCGCGCTGATCATACTGCATTTTTTGCACTGGAAAGGCCGCCTTCGGGGCGGCCTTTTCTTTTCCGGGAAATCGCGGCATCGAAACGGAAAAACCCGATTTCACTATTCGCTCCGATGCTCTATTGCGGGCGTTTACAGGAAAGATTGAAGGCACGCTCGTCATGGATATGCCGATGCTTACCGAGGATGCTGCACCAGAAGCCAACGCCGATGGTTGCCACCAGATGTTCAGAGCCGCTCCCGGCGGAGTTGAGTTCAACAAGCTGCGCAAGCGTCTTCTGCGGCTGACGCGGCAGGCCATCGAGGATTATGCCATGGTCAGGCCGGGAGAGCGCTGGCTGGTGGCGCTTTCCGGCGGCAAGGATTCTTACGGGCTTCTGGCACTGCTGCTCGACCTGAAATGGCGTGGTCTGTTGCCCGTCGATCTTCTCGCCTGCAATCTCGACCAGGGCCAGCCGGATTTCCCGAAGCATATATTGCCGGATTATCTCGATGCCAACGGCATCGCGCATCGCATCGAGTATCAGGACACCTATTCGATCGTGACCGACAAGCTGCCGGAGTCGAGCACCTATTGCTCGCTGTGCTCACGGCTGCGGCGCGGCCATCTTTATCGCATCGCGCGTGAAGAAGGCTGCTCGGCGCTGGTGCTCGGCCATCACCGCGAGGACATTCTCGAAACCTTCTTCATGAACCTCTTCCACGGCGGGCGCCTTGCCGCCATGCCGCCCAAGCTCGTTAATGACGAAGGGGATGTGATGGTGCTGCGGCCGCTGAGCCTTTGTGCCGAGGCGGATCTGGCGAAGTTCGCCACCGCCATGCGCTTTCCGATCATCCCCTGCAATCTGTGCGGCAGTCAGGACGGGCTTCAGCGCAACCTGATGAAGGCGATGCTGGACGACATTGAAAAGAAGATGCCCGGCCGCAAGGACACCATGATCCGGGCCCTGGCCAATGTGCGGCCTTCGCATCTGCTCGACCGCAACCTGTTCGATTTCGTGGGGCTGAACCTTGGCGGCGCAGCCCCGCATTGACGGCTGTCAGACCGGCTTGTGGTGCGCGTGGAACAGCTTTCCACGCTCGGCGATCAGAACAAAAACAAGGCCGATCACCGCGACGCTGACGAAACCGAACGCCAGCGGCGTCGTGGTGCCATCGAAAGCCTGACCGATCAGCGCGCCGATCAGGCCGCCACCGGCCGTTCCCATGAAACCCAGGACCGAGGAGGCCGTGCCGGCGACATGGCCGAGCGGCTCCATGGCCAGAGAGTTGAAGTTCGAGCCGATCAGGCCGAACTGGAACATGGCCAGCGCGAACAGGGTGATGAACAGCGGGAAGGGCACCGTTCCGAAAAGCGAAAGCACGAACCAGATGGCGCTGACGATCAGGAAGCCGATCAGCGCGCCATGTGAGATCTTGCGCATTCCGAACCGGCCGACCAGCCGCGAGTTCAGATAGGACGACAGGGCCATGAAGGCAGCCACGGCGGCGAAAGCCACAGGGAACATCGTTCCCAGATCGTAGATGCCGACATAGACCTGTTGGGCCGAATTGATGAAGCCGAACAGCGAGCCGAAGATGAAGGTGCTGGCCAGCGTGTAGCAGAGCGCCAGCCGGTTGCTGAGCACGATGCCGAACGCCTGCGCGATCGCGCGCGGGTTGAAGGGCCGTTTGTCGGCCGGATCGAGCGTTTCGGGCAACCTGAGCGCCATCCAGAGGGTGACAATAATGCCCGCCAGCCCCATGAACACGAAGATCATGTGCCATTCGGCAAACAGCATGATCACCTGTCCGGTGCCCGGCGCGATGACCGGAACGATCATGAACACCATCATGACCAGAGACATGGCCTCCGCCATCTGCCGCCCGCCGAACACGTCGCGGATGATGGAGACGGTGATGACCCGCGTGGCGGCGGAACCGATACCATGCACGAAGCGCAGCAAAAGCAGGCTTGTAAAGGTGGGGGCAATCGCACCCGCGAATGCGGCCACGATGTAGATGCCGAGGCCGATCAGCATCGGCGTGCGTCGTCCGAACCGGTCGGCGAGCGGGCCATAGGCCAGCTGTGCGAAGGCGAAGCCGAGCAGATAGGCCGAAATCACATATTGCCGGTGGTTCTCGTTCTCGACGCCGAGAGTGGAGCCGATTTCCTGCAGACCGGGAAGCATGATGTCGATGGCCAGCGCGTTCAGGGCCATGAGCATCGCCATCAGCGCGATGAATTCCATCTTGCCCATTCCGGCAAGCCGCGGCGGTGCGGTTTGTGCGGATACGTCCATGAAATAACCTTCAAATCTTTCCGACGTTTACGGGCTTGTGAGCGCGTGAAAACGCACCCGGAAACGCAGTTTCCAAAGAGCAGCAAAGGCGCTGGTGGGTGCCAGCGCCTTTGTCCGGAATCTGTGGCGCTGCCGCAGCAGCGCAAAAATCAGGTCAGGCGGCGCCTTTGACCTTTATGCCTTTTTCGTCGAGGAACGACTGCAATTCGCCGGCCTGGAACATTTCGCGCACGATATCGCAGCCGCCGACAAACTCACCCTTCACATAAAGCTGGGGAATGGTGGGCCAGTTGGAGTAATCCTTGATGCCCTGTCGCAGTTCGCTTGAATCGAGCACGTTGATGCCCTTGTAGTCGACCCCGACATAGTCGAGAATCTGCACCACCTGCCCGGAGAAGCCGCACTGCGGGAAGCCCGGAGTGCCCTTCATGAACAGCACGACGTCGTTGTTCTTGACTTCGCTATCGATGTAATCGCTGATTCCGCTCATGGCCAATCCTTTCAGGCCTGTAGGAAATCAGGCCGCAAACCTGCTATTCAAATAGCCCCGAGCGCGCGCAGACACAAGACCGCTGCGTCAGGCTTCGCCCCTGCGGGTGCCTGACCACTGCCAACATCCGGATTGAGGCATGAAAAAACTGGTGCTGTTTCTCTGTGCGGCGCTGCTGCTTGTCATCGCCTGCGCGGTTGTCTGGCAGCTACGTTCCCGAAAAAGCTCCGCGCCGCCCACCAGACCTGAAGCGGCTGTTGCCCTGCCGGAACCGTGCCGCGATGTGACGTTTGAAGGCACGCCCCACATTGTCTGCGTGCTGTCTGCGAACCGCTATGATGTCCGCATCCTGCATGAAGACCCCAGCGGCAAGCCCTTCGGCACGGTCGCCGCCGCTGACCAGAGTATGGCGGCGCAAGGCAGACCGCCGGTGCTTTCCATGAATGCGGGCATGTACCACAAGGATCTTTCACCGGTCGGGCTGCTTGTGGAGGAGGGGCAGGAGAAGGCGGCCCTCAACCTCGACGATGCCGAAGGTAATTTCTTCATGAAGCCGAACGGAGTTTTCATGATCGACCGCAGCGGGCAGGGCGCGGTGATCGAATCGCAAGCCTACCAGAGGGAGAAGCCCGAAGCGCTCTATGCGACACAATCCGGGCCGATGCTGGTGATCGATGGCAACATCCACCCGCGATTCGAGCCCGACGGAGCATCGCGCTACATCCGCAACGGCGTCGGCGTCGATGGCCAGAACCGCATCGTGCTGGCCATTTCGCGCAAGCCCGTCAGCCTCGGCAGTTTCGCCAGACTTTTCCGCGATGAGCTGGATTGCCGCAACGCGCTTTTTCTTGATGGCGCAATATCGACCCTGACCGCAGGCGGACAGACCGTCATCGGCGGCAAACACCCGGCGGGGCCGATCCTCACGGTTTTTGCGAGAAAATAGCCCTTCTCCTTCCCTGATCGGTGGAGAAGGGCGGCTTCACATCAATCCGGCGCGCTGGTCTGGAGAGCGAGCGCATGCAGAACGCCGCCCATATTGCCCTTCAGGGCATCGTAGACCATCTGGTGCTGCTGAACGCGGCTCTTGCCCCGGAAGCTCTCGGCAACCACTTCTGCGGCGTAGTGATCGCCGTCGCCGGCAAGATCGCGGATCGTGACCTGGGCGTCAGGAATGCCTTCCTTGATCAGCCTCTCGATCTCGTGCGCGTCCATTGCCATGTCGTTTTCCCTGTCAGGTACCCATGAAGCCCGGGAACCACGATTCGTGCGTGGTCACCAGTTCACTGACGGGTATGCCACGCGCCTGCCCAAGTTTCAATTCGGCGCCCCCGGTGGTGCCGATGTGGTGGACAACCACGCCGCTCTTCTCAAGATCGGCGAGCAGAGCGGTCCATTCGGCAGTGCTTGGCAGGACCGAAAGCGTGAGCAGGTAGCGGCCCTGATCCTCGCCGAAGAAGGCGGCAACCGGCTCGGCCGGCGGCGCATCCACCGCTGCGCCGATGCCCGACGCCATCGCCATTTCGGCGAGCCCGACGGCAAGGCCGCCATCGGAAAGGTCGTGGCAGGCGGTGACGATGCCGGAGGCGATCAGGCCGCGCACGCAATCGCCCACCCGCTTCTCATGGGCGAGATCGACCGCCGGCGGCGGCCCGTCGGTGCGGCCATGCACATCACGCAGATAGATGGACTGGCCAAGGTGGCCACCCCAGCCTTCCGGTGCGCCGATCATCAGGACCGGCTGGCCCTCCGCTGCGAAGCCGATGCGCGCCATCTTCTGCCAGTCGCCGAGCAGGCCGACGCCACCGATAGTGGGGGTCGGCAGGATGCCCTGTCCATTGGTCTCGTTGTAGAGCGAGACGTTGCCGGAAACGATCGGGAAGTCGAGTGCGCGGCAGGCCTCGCCGATGCCCTTGATAGCATGGACCAGCTGACCCATGATTTCCGGCCGCTCGGGATTACCGAAATTAAGGTTGTCGGTGGCGGCGAGCGGCAGCGCGCCGGTGGCCGTCAGGTTACGCCAGCATTCGGCAACCGCCTGCTTGCCGCCCTCGTAAGGATCGGCCTCGCAATAGCGCGGCGTCACGTCCGAGGAGAAGGCGAGCGCCTTGCTCTCGTGGCCTTCCACGCGCACCACCCCGGCATCGCCGCCCGGCCGTTGCAGGGAGTTGCCCTGGATCATGGTGTCGTACTGTTCCCAGACCCAGCGCCGCGAGGACAGGTCCGGCCCGCCGAGCATCTTCAGGAGTGCATCGGCGATGTCGGCCTGCGGCACATCGGTCGAGGCAAGCGCCACCGGCTTTGCCGGCTCCACCCACGGGCGGTCATATTCGGGAGCCTCGTCGCCAAGCTCCTTGATCGGCAGGTTGGCCACTTCCTGGCCCTGATGAAGCACGCGGAAGCGCAGATCGTCGGTCGTCTTTCCCACGATGGCGAAGTCGAGTCCCCATTTGGTGAAGATCGCCTCGGCTTCCTTCTCCTTTTCGGGACGCAGCACCATGAGCATGCGCTCCTGGCTTTCCGACAGCATCATCTCG
The DNA here is from genome assembly GCF_059509755.1 of Aquamicrobium sp. YD-1-mutant5. Lineage (NCBI taxonomy): Bacteria > Pseudomonadati > Pseudomonadota > Alphaproteobacteria > Hyphomicrobiales > Phyllobacteriaceae > Aquamicrobium > Aquamicrobium sp. YD-1-mutant5. The sequence goes on along the minus strand of NZ_JCAKKP010000007.1, from coordinate 21,436 downwards.
TAGGCCGACATGCGCTCTTCGCGCACCGGCACCTTGTCGAGGTCGAGCTCGATGCCGAGGTCGCCCTTGGCGCCCATCTCGACGGCCGAGCAGGTGAGGCCGGCAGCGCCCATATCCTGAATGGCGATGACCGCGCCGGACGCCATCAGCTCCAGGCAGGCCTCCAGCAGGCACTTTTCCGTGAAGGGGTCGCCAACCTGCACGGTGGGACGCTTTTCCTCGATGGAATCGTCGAATTCGGCCGAGGCCATGGTCGCGCCGCCGACGCCATCGCGGCCGGTCTTGGCGCCGAGATAGACGACCGGCAGGCCGACGCCCTTCGCCTGCGACAGGAAGATGCCGTCGGTCTTCGCAAGGCCGGCTGCGAAGGCGTTGACGAGAATGTTTCCATTGTAGCGGGCGTCGAAATTCACTTCGCCGCCCACTGTCGGCACGCCGAAGGAATTACCGTAGCCGCCGACGCCGGAAACCACTCCGGCCACCAGATGCCGCGTCTTCGGATGATCGGGCTCACCGAAGCGCAGCGCGTTCATCGCTGCGATGGGGCGCGCGCCCATGGTGAAGACGTCGCGCAGAATGCCGCCCACGCCCGTCGCCGCGCCCTGATAGGGCTCGATGTAGGAGGGGTGGTTGTGGCTCTCCATCTTGAAGACCACGCAGTCGCCGTCGCCGATATCGACCACGCCGGCGTTCTCGCCCGGACCCTGAATGACGACCTCGCCCGTGGTCGGCAGCGTGCGCAGCCACTTCTTGGACGATTTGTACGAGCAATGCTCGTTCCACATGGCCGAGAAGATGCCGAGTTCCGTAAAGCTCGGCTCGCGACCGATGAGGTCCAGAATGCGCTGATATTCGTCCGGCTTCAGCCCATGGGCCGCAATGAGCTCGGGGGTGATCTGCACGGTGTTCGGAATGGTCATCTGTTCCTGTCTCGACTGCATGGGCTGCGATCGCCTGCGCGGCAGGGATCAGGGAAGGATTTAGACTTTGGCATCGGATAAGTCAGGTGTGGCGGTAAATCCAGATCGAACAGGCCAGCGTGTAGCAATAGGCGAGCATTTCCAGCGTTTCCTCGATGCCTTCCTGATTGTAGTGCTCGGCCAGTTCTCCAGCCAGCAGCATGATGAACGCAACGCCCAGCGGCCAGAACACAAAGCTCCAGCGCGGCTTCAGGGCGTCCAGAAAGTCGGCGCGCCTGAGGAACAGAAGGACGGCAAGACCAACGGTGAATATGACCCACAGTGCTTCTTTCGCTGTTCTCGTCAGACAGATGCCGCCGGGATAGAAAGGACTGTCGCAACGCGGCGTCTCCCGGACCATGGCATGCAGGAGCACGTAAACAACGGCGATGCACAGGAATGCCACAGGGCCTTTGCTGCGCCAGCCGCGCGCGGCGAAAATGGCGGCAGCGACGCCCAGAACAATGGTTTGCGAGCCTTCCACAGGTCCGTTTTCGGCAAACAGATAATAATCGAGATCGGTATAAACTTCCCCCAGATATCCGGCCAGCGCCCCGCCCAGCAACAGGACAAGGCCCCAGCCGATCCACGTCGCGGGCCGGGGGTAGATAATGGTCTTCTGCACTGGCGTTCCTGTCGGTGGTCATTGCCGGAAAACACACCGGCTGCTTTTCAGATTTCTGTACCTATGCCGAAGCAGAGCAGGCCGGATTGCCACTTTGCCAGCGTGTAATATCAGCACTGATGCGGGAGCCGAGGGCATCGCCCATCAGCGGTCCGAAAACATCGACGCGACTTGAGTTGCCGGTCGCCTGCACCACCAGAAGCGGCTTGGCGCCGTAATTTCGTGCAGGAACCAGAAGGAAGCGCGGCGTGCCTCCGAAATTATTGAGCTCATTGGCCATCTGGTAGGAACGGAAAGCGGGATCCTTGCTGGCAAACCAGCATTTGTGGGCTGCCGTCGCCACCTGCTCCATAGATCTCAGGGCGGCGCTCTTTCCTGTGGGTTGCGAAGGCGCCTTTGAGCCCGACTGACAGGAGGCGAGCGCAAATGTCGCCGCGACCAGCACCGCAAACCTGAGTGTCATCGAGGTAGCCGTCATCTGCCCGCCTATATCGAACCGCAACTCTTTCAGCAGAAGCCACGCCGCACCGGGGCGGGGCTGCCACAGTGCATCAGGCCGCTATGCCCAGTGCACTTTCAAACAAGGCACGGCCGTCGGTCCCGCCATGCGCTGCTTCAATCAGATTTTCCGGGTGAGGCATCATGCCAAGGACGTTGCCCTTGTCGCTGACGATACCCGCTATGTCGTTGACGGAACCATTGGGATTGGTGCCCTCCGCATAGCGGAACACGACCTGCCCCTGACCTTCCAGCCTGGCCAGCGTCTCCGCGTCGGCGAAAAAGTTGCCGTCGTGATGCGCGACAGGGCAGCGGATGATCTGGCCGGCCTGATAGTTGCGCGTGAAAGAGGTGTTGGCGTTAGCCACCTGAAGCTTCACTTCACGGCAGACGAACTTCAGCGAGGTGTTGCGCATCAGCGCGCCGGGCAGCAGGCCGGCTTCCACGAGAATCTGGAAACCGTTGCAGACGCCGATCACCATCACGCCCCGGGCAGCGGCTTCCGCCACGGCGCGGAGGGCGGGCATGCGCGCTGCGATCGCGCCGCAGCGCAGATAGTCGCCATAGGAGAAGCCGCCGGGAATGACGATGAGATCGACATCGGGAATGGTCGTGTCGGTTTCCCAGACGGTCACCGGCGGCTTGCCGGAAATCTTCGTCAGCGCCGCGATCATGTCGCGGTCGCGGTTGAGGCCGGGGAGGAGGACGACGGCTGACTTCACTTCAGGCGATCTCCACCGCGTAGTTTTCGATCACGGTATTGGCCAGAAGCTTCTCGCACATGGCCTTGAGGTCGGCTTCGGCTTTCGCCTTGTCGCCATGGGCAAGCTCGACATCGAACACCTTGCCCTGACGCACGGGACCAACGCTGTCGAAGCCCAGTCCGCCGAGCGCATGCTCGATGGCCTTGCCCTGCGGGTCGAGCACGCCGTTCTTGAGAGTTACGATAACGCGGGCCTTGATCACGCTCAGATGCTCCTCTCGGAAAAGGTCAATGCGGTTTTGTGCCCTTGGGCAAACCGGATGAAACGAGTACCGGGCCGGCGGGGCGCGGCGGTTCGTTCTCGTTCATGATGCCGAGGCGGCGGGCCACTTCCTGATAGGCCTCGACGAGGCCGCCCATGTCGCGGCGGAAACGGTCCTTGTCGAGCTTGTCCTGAGTGGCAACATCCCACAGGCGGCAGGAGTCCGGCGAAATCTCGTCAGCGACGACGATACGCATCATATCGCCCTCGAACAGGCGTCCGCATTCCATCTTGAAGTCGACGAGATGGATGCCGACGCCGAGGAACAGGCCGGAGAGGAAGTCGTTGACGCGAATGGCGAGCGCCATGATGTCGTCGATTTCCTGCGGGCTTGCCCAGCCGAAAGCGGTGATGTGCTCTTCCGAGACCATCGGGTCGTCCAGTGCATCGGCCTTGTAGTAGAACTCGATGATCGAGCGCGGCAGCACCGTGCCTTCATCGATGCCGAGGCGCTTGGCCAGCGAGCCGGCGGCAACGTTGCGCACCACCACCTCAAGGGGGATGATCTCCACTTCCTTGATGAGCTGCTCACGCATGTTCAGCCGGCGAATGAAATGGGTCGGAATGCCCATGCGGTTCAGATGGGTGAAGATGTGCTCGGAAATGCGGTTGTTGAGCACGCCCTTGCCATCCACCACTTCATGCTTCTTGGCGTTGAAGGCGGTGGCGTCGTCCTTGAAGAACTGGATCAGGGTGCCAGGCTCAGGTCCTTCATAGAGAATCTTGGCCTTGCCTTCATAGATGCGGCGGCGTGACTTCATCGCGGTGTTTTCTCTGGTTCGAAGGAAGGGCCACGGCGACCATCCCTTTACAGGCCGCTGTTGCGGCAACCATGGGGCTCAGCCGGGTCTCTAGCGCAAACGAACCGTTTGCTCAATTGGAATCGCGGACATGCACCGCTTTCGACAGCTGTTGAGGCACATGCGGCCGGATCGCGCCATGCAAGATCGCATATTGACCGCCCGGCAGCCTTTTGGTTTGTGGGTTGTGAGCCCATATTGCATGGGCAATTCGAATCGCTTGCAGCCGGAGATTAAGGCCATGACCAATATGAAGGACCGTCAGGAGGGCTTCGAGCGCAAGTTCGCGCTGGACGAAGAGCAGAAATTCCGGGCAATCGCCCGCCGCAACAAGCTTCTGGGCCTCTGGGCCGCCGAAAAGCTCGGCAAGAGCGGCGCCGATGCGGAAGCCTACGCCACGGAAGTGGTGCAGGCCGATTTCGAGGAAGCGGGCGACGAGGACGTGTTCCGCAAGGTGCGCAAGGATTTCGACGCCGCCGGTGTCGCACAGTCCGACCACCAGATCCGCCGCACCATGGAAGAATTGCTGGCGACTGCCGCCGAGCAGGTCAGGAACGGCTGAGGCAGCGGTGTTGCGCGAGGTTTTTCAGCTTCGCTGCACGCCTGATCAAGGCTGAGAAATGGAGCCGCCCGGTTAGTCCGGGCGGTTTTTTCGTTTAAAAGACAGAAGGTTCCCGTCTTTTCCGGAATCAGATTGTGAGAAAAACATGTCGCTCAAACAACGCCTTGAATCTGATGCGGTGGTGTTCACAAGCTGGTCCGGCGTGCCTGATGCTTTGACCGTCGAGATCATGGCAGCGCAGGGCTTCGATGCCGTCACGCTCGACATGCAGCATGGCGGCCATAACGAAGACAGCGTTCTGCGCTGCCTCGTTCCGGTTCTCTCCGCGGGAAAGGCTGCAATCGTGCGCGTGCCGGTGGGCCGCTTCGACATGGCCAGCCGTGCGCTCGATTTTGGAGCCGAAGCGGTCATCGCGCCGATGATCAACTCGGTGGCGGATGCGCGGGCATTCGCCGCCGCCATGAAGTACCCACCGCTGGGCGGGCGCTCATGGGGCCCGACCTATGCCTTTCCGCGCCACGGGCAGGGCGATCATCAGCAATGGCTGCGGACGAGCAACGAACGCACGCTGTCCTTCGCCATGATCGAGACGCGTGAAGCGCTGGATGCCCTGGACGGCATTCTGGCCACGCCGGGTATCGACGCCATATTTCTCGGGCCCGGCGATTTCTCGATCGCGTGGACCGAAGGCCGTCAGGTCGACTCGACGCTTGAGGCGATCATGGAAACCGTGGCTTCGGTGGCGAAGCGGGCGAGGGCGGCCGGCAAGCACGCAGGCATCTATGTCACCGATCCGGCAATTGCCGGCAGTTTCGTGGATATGGGTTACCGCCTGCTGGCCACCGGCTCGGAGCACCAGCTCATTGCGCAGGGAGCCGCCGGCCTGCTGTCGAGCCTGAAGCACTCCGTCGGCTCCAGATAGGGCGCCTTACAGGCGGCTCATGAAGTGGGCAAAGGTCATTGATCCTTCCGGCCATGGGCCATGACCGGAATCGGCATTGATATGGCCCGATTCCCCTGCATCGATGAACAGCGAGCCCCATGCCGAGGCGATGTCTTCAGCCACCTCGAAAGCGCAATAAGGATCATTGCGGCTGGCTATCGTGATCGAGGGGAAGGGCAGCGGATCGCGGGGATACGGGCCGAAGGTCATCAGATGCCTGGGCCTGATGGCGGGATTGGCGACATCCGGTGGCGCGACCAGAAAGGCGCCTGCCACCGGCTTGTTGAAAAGCGGCAGCGCATGCATGACCGTGGGCACGCCGAGCGAATGGGCGACAAGGACGACCGGCTTTTCAGCCGTGTTGACTGCGTCGGCAAGCGTCGCCGTCCAGTCCTCGCGTACGGGTTTCGACCATTCCGCCTGCTCCACGCGGCGCGCGCTCGACAGCCGGGCTTCCCAGCGGGATTGCCAGTGATCGGGGCCGGAATTGGTATAGCCGGGAACGATGAGGAGTTCTGCGTCTTTGACTTTCATGGGCCGCATGTAGCGATGCTGTTTTGCGGGTGCAAGCCCGGCACAGCCCCGGTATAGTGCCACAGCGCAAAGCGGTTGCTGTGCCTCAAAGCTCCATGTGCACGATCTCGATCGGATCGCCGCCGAGCCCATGTGAGAAAAATCCTCGCCCTACGGGGCGGAAACCGTGGCGCCGATAGAAACCCTCGGCATTGATCGTGGATTCTATGCGGATGGAGCCTTCATGGTCGCGCCGCGCATTTTCCACCCCGATTGCCAGAAGACGCTTGCCGAGCCCATAGCCCGCCACCCGTTCCAGAATGAACAGGCGTGTCACCTCGCCGGGTTCGGCATCGACGAAGCCCACGATCTCACCCTCGAGTTCGGCAACGACCATGCGCCCCTGGGCGATGAGTTGTTCGTAATAGTGCGGCGTACGTGCGCCCATCCACCCCTCGATCTGCTCCGCTGAGTAGTGGCCTCTTGCCAGAGCGCGCACGGAGAGCTGTGTGACCTCGAAGACGGCAGCGCCGTCGCCTTTACGGGCGGGACGCAGGCGGGGAGAGGGGGTTGCGCTCATGGGGAATGATCTCATCTGGAAGGAAGGAATTCATCTTAACATGAGGAATTGCGGCGGGGTCAGGCATACTGGCTTCTGGCACAAGCAGCCGGTCGATCAGCAATAATTGTTATCGGAAAAGTGAACGAAATGTTCGATATCTGCATTATTGTATGAACAACGTCGTTGAACGATATTGAGGATGAAAAATCGTGCCGGAGGTTCCATTGAAACTGACACGACGCAGCTTTGCCGGTGCGGCCGCCGTCCTGCCCTTCATGGCTGGAGCGGGCGGAGCGCAGGCGCCTCGAATGGAGACAACAATGAGTGGACTTCCCTTTGCCGCCACGACGCCGGTCAGCGTTTCCCGCGTCGGCCTGCGCGCCCGCGATGCTGAAGCGCTGGCCGCCTATTACCGCACGATCGTCGGCCTGCAGGAACTGTCGCGTGACGGCGAGACGATCACGCTGGGTGCCGCTGGCCGGCCTTTGCTGGTGATCGAATCCGACAAGTCCGCGAAGCCTGACGATCCGCGTTCGGCGGGCCTCTTCCACACGGCCTTTCTGTTGCCGTCACGCGCGGATCTCGGGCGCTGGATCAACCATGCCATAGCCGACAAGATCAGGATCGACGGCGCCTCAGACCACATCGTGTCCGAGGCCCTCTACCTGACCGACCCGGAAGGCAATGGCATCGAAATCTACGCCGACCGCCCGCATGAAGGCTGGAAATGGCAGAACGGGCAGGTGGAGATGGCCACCGCGCGCATGGATGTCGAGGGCGTCATCGGTTCCGTCCCCGCCGGCGAGGCCGGCTGGCAGGGTGCGCCTGAAAATACGGTTGTCGGCCATGTCCATCTGCGCGTCGGCGATCCGTCGCAGGCGGAGAACTGGTGGCACAAGGAGTTCGGCTTCGACACCGTGGCGCACTATGGCGACAAGGCCGTCTTCATGTCGTCCGGCGGCTATCATCACCACATCGCCGGCAACATCTGGCAGAGCCCCGGCGCAGGCCGTCGCGACCCCGGCCGCAGCGGCCTGTCATGGGTGGAGATGCGGTCGTCGCTAGCCTCCGCCGAGAGCAGCCGCGAAGATCCGTGGGGCACTCTGATCCGGACCGTTCCCGGCAAGGCGGCGTAAATACCATAACCTGCCGTCGCGACGTTCTTTCCCTCGCGGCGCCAGATAAAAGTTACCGTCTTGCTTCGGTGGCCATCCTCACCGCAAGCGCAGCCAGGACCGTTCCCATGACCCAGCGCTGGAGAACGGCGAAGGACGGGCGCCGCACGAGAAAGAGCGCGATCGTGCCGGCCGATATGGCAATCATCGCGTTGACGATGACGCTGATGGCAATCTGTGTCGTGCCAAGGATGAGAGCCTGCGCAAGCAGGTTTCCGTTTGACGGATCGATGAACTGCGGCAGCAAGGACAGATACATGACCGCGATCTTGGGATTGAGCAGGTTGGTCAGGAATCCCATGAGGAAAAGCTTGCGGGGACTGTCTTTCGGCAGGTCCCGCACCTGAAACGGAGAGCGTCCGCCTGGACGAAAAGCCTGCCAGGCAAGCCACAGCAGATAGGCGGCTCCGGCGAACCGGATCGCATCATAAGCGTAAGGCACAGCCATCAGCAGTGCCGTGATGCCGAAGGCCGCACACAGCATGTAGAACACGAAGCCGAGTGCAACGCCGCCGAGCGATATGAGCCCGGCCGTACGCCCCTGAGAGATTGAGCGCGACACCAGATAGACCATGTTCGGCCCCGGCGTGAGAACCATGCCAAGCGCGATCAGGGCGAAGGCCAGAAGATTGTTCGGATCGGGCATCGGGATACTCCGGCGTGGGAGAGTGCCTGCCGTCAGGCTTACAGCATATTTCCGCAGTCGAACAGATCACGTCACATTCTGCGCCCGGATGCCAACCCTCCTGACATGTTCTGATCGCGCTATGTGTCAGATGAAGCGTAAGCCCGGGTCCGATTCCATTTCCGGGCAAGGAGTTGCGCCATGCTCAAGGTTATCGCCGAAGACTTCATCAAGCCGGATCGAATCGGCATCGTCACACCGCTTTATGCAGAGCTGGTGGAAAAGACGCGGCAGGAACCGCTCTGCATCGCTTATGATCTGTTTGTGGACCAGAAGGATGCCGGGCATTTCGTTTTCATCGAAGAGTGGCCGGATCGGGCAGCGCTCGATGCTCATTGCCGCAGCGAACACTTCAGGCGACTGGTGCCGCTCATCAATCAGCACCAGCGCAGGGAAGGGACGTTCATTCTGATGGATGCGTTCGCGTCCTGAAACTCTTGTCCACCTGCCAGTCGGGAGATCGGCAGGTGGTTAATCGGGGGACTTTCAGCTTTTGCCGAACACCCGCCTGAAGATCGTGTCGACATGCTTGGTGTGATAACCGAGGTCGAACTTCTCGCGGATTTCGGCTTCGGAAAGGGCGGCTGTGACTTCCGCGTCGGCCAGCAGTTCCTCAAGGAAATCCTTGCCCTGCTCCCACACCTTCATGGCGTTGCGCTGCACGAGACGGTAGGAATCCTCGCGCGATACCCCCGCCTGCGTCAGCGCCAGCAGCACACGCTGCGAATGTACCAGACCGCGGAAGCGGTTGAGGTTGCGCTCCATGTTCTCCGGATAGACCAGCAGCTTGTCGATCACGCTGGTGAGGCGCGCCAGCGCGAAGTCGAGCGTCACGGTCGCATCGGGGCCGATCATACGCTCCACCGAGGAGTGCGAGATGTCGCGCTCATGCCAGAGCGCCACGTTCTCCATGGCCGGGAAGGCGTAGGAGCGCACCATGCGGGCGAGGCCGGTGAGGTTCTCGGTCAGAACCGGATTGCGCTTGTGCGGCATGGCCGACGAGCCCTTCTGGCCCGGCGAGAAATATTCCTCCGCCTCCAGAACCTCGGTGCGCTGGAGGTGGCGGATTTCGATGGCTACGCGCTCGATCGACGAAGCGATGACGCCAAGCGTGGCAAAGAACATGGCGTGGCGGTCGCGCGGGATGACCTGCGTGGACACGGGCTCCGGCTTCAGGCCGAGCTTCTTGGCCACATGCTCTTCCACATAGGGATCGATGTTGGCGAAGGTGCCGACCGCGCCGGAAATGGCGCAGGTGGCGATGTCCTCGCGCGCATGCACCAGCCGCTCGCGGCAGCGGCTGAACTCGGCATAGGCCTCGGCCAGCTTGACGCCGAAGGTGGTCGGCTCTGCATGGATGCCATGGCTGCGGCCGATGGTGACGGTGTCCTTGTGCTCGAAGGCGCGGCGCTTCAGAGCTTCCAGCAGGGCGTCGATGTCGGCCAGCAGCAGGTCGGAGGCGCGGGTGAGCTGCACGGCGAGGCAGGTGTCGAGAACGTCCGAAGAGGTCATGCCCTGGTGGATGAAGCGCGAATCCGGGCCGACGAACTCGGCCAGATGGGTGAGAAAGGCGATGACGTCATGCTTGGTGACGCGCTCGATCTCGTCGATGCGCTCGACATCGAAGGTGGCGCTGCCGCCCTTTTCCCAGATCGTTTTCGCTGCTTCCTTCGGGATGACGCCAAGCTCGGCCAGTGCGTCGCAGGCATGGGCCTCGATCTCGAACCAGATGCGGAAGCGGGTCTCGGGAGACCAGATGGCGACCATTTCCGGCCGGGAATAACGGGGGATCATCAGCAGGCCCTTAACTCTAGAGGGAAGTCGTCCGCCTCCTAACAGAGTGAGCGCCTTTGCTCAACGCGGGATGACAAATGCCGCTGACGAAAAGGCCGGACAGATGCCTGGCCTTCCCGTAAAAATCGATCTGCAGGATCCTCAGTACTTCCCGGTGACTGCCATCCAGCGATGGTCGGGACCCTCAAAGCCAACCTTCTGAACGGCAATCAGCACGGCATAGTGGCTGACGCTGCCCTCGCTGGCGAAGGTCTGGATCGCGCCGATCGAATATCCGGTCGGGCAGCCACGGCTTTGCGGTATCGACTTATCGTCATGCACGAGCTGGTTCTTGCCGCCATCGGTGGCGTCGATGCGCATGAGGCGGAAGCCCTGTGCCTCGCCCATGCCGTGGCACTGTTCCAGCTCGCCGAAGGGGATGGTTTCCAGACGAAATTCCAGCGGCTTGTCGATAGCCGGGAAGACAGGGCGCGGATTGACCGCCATGCGCGACGGATCGGCCGAAAGTTCGGTGACGGCGTTCTGGCCGGCCGTGTAGCCGCGATTGGCCGCAAGCTCGGCCTGTTTGACGATGGCCTCGCCCTGTTCGCGCGCCTTGTCGCGGGCGGCCTGAAGTGTCGCGCTCTCGTCATCGATGCGCACACGCACGGGCGAGCCCTTCACATAGCTGTCGGTTGCCGTGTCGATGTAGTAGCGGTTGGCGTAAGGGAAGCCGGAGCCGTCCTGCACCCCATATTCCTCGAAGGCGAAGACATTTCCATTCTGGCTGAAGCCGAGAATGTTCAGCTCTGCCGTGTCACCAGAATGGGCGGCGGTGGCAAAGACACCGGCAAGGATCAGAGCGGACGAAAATGAGGCAAATCGCAAGGCAGGCTCCTGTGGAATGAAAGCACGGTCATCAGCCGTGCTTTCGCCGGAAAATCAGGCTTTATAATGGGAGAAATGGGTGCTGCGAACGTGGCAGGATCATTTTTCAGGGATCGGAAACGATGATTTTCGTGGCCCCGTCTTCGTTGCGTTCGATGCGGATTTTCCCGTTGTCGGGTATGGGGGGCGCGCTGATGACCGTCGGCTTGTGACTGTCCAGATTGGTGTCGAAGAGAAGTTTCTCGCCTCTCATGGTCTTTTGCCGCTCAAGCTGATCGAAATAGAGGGCAGACATGCGGCTCTCCCAACAATGGCTAGGATCAGGATAGAGACGCTGCCTCCGTGCGTCCAGCCATCATGGGCATGTGATGCTCAGCTGGCCGACCACACCGGAAACGGATCGCCTTCCACCCGCATCGCGGCATGTACTCCACGCGCGATGGCCCGCGCCATGGTGGCGCCGGCGACGGCGCCGAGTTCGATGGCCTGTTCGGGCGATACCGTGATGCCGCTGCGCCCCGTTGCCAGTGCGAAGACCAGATCGCCGTCGAACGGCGTGTGGCTCGGCCATATCGCGCGGGTAAATCCGTCATGGGCAGCGATGGCCAGCCGCTTCGCGGCGGCTTTGGTGAGGACCGCATCCGTGGCGATGATGGCGATCGTGGTCGCTGTGCCCTGCGGTTTTTCGCTGAATTTCAGGCGGATTTCGCGGGCATCGTCCGGCATCGGTGAGGGCAGGCCGAGCCCGCCGAACTCGTCGCTGATCTCGAAGGGGGCGGCCCAGAAGTGGCGGCTGCGTCCCACCGTCACCGACCCCAGCGGGTTGACCGCCACCAGTGCGCCGACGGTGATGCCATTGTCGAGAACCGTCGAGGCCGAGCCCAGCCCGCCCTTCAGGCCGGCCGTCATCGCGCCGGTGCCGGCTCCCTGCGTGCCGATGGCGAAATCCGGGGCGGCGAGGCGGGCCGCTTCATATCCGAGTTCGCGATAGGGCGGATAGCGGCCCCAGTTCTTGTCGCCGCCATTGGTGAGGTCGAACAGGATGGCGGCCGGCACGATCGGCACGACCTGATCCTGTACGGCAAAGCCGACGCCCTGTTCGCGCAGAAAGGCCTGCGTTCCGGAGGCGGCATCGAGCCCGAAGGCGGAACCACCAGCCAGCACCACGGCATTGACGGCCTCGACCGTGTTGTGCGGCTCAAGCAGATCGGTTTCGCGGGTGCCGGGCGCGCCGCCCAGAACCTGCACCGCCGCCACGGCCGGCTCGTCGCACAGTACGGCTGTGACGCCGGACCTGATGCGCAGGTCAGCGGCATTGCCGACGCGAAGTCCTGCGACATCGGTTATGAGGTTGCGCGCACCCGTGCGGAACATCAGGGAACCTCCTGTTCAGCGAAACGCTGCCCGTCGAAACGGAACAGGCGATAGGGGCTTTGGGTCAGGTCGCCTTTTTCATCGAAACGGATCTGGCCGATGGCTGTCGAAAACGCCTGTTGCGACAGAGCGTCCGCCAGAGGTTGGCCGCTTGCGGCGGCCTGCTCGGCAATCTGCACCGCCGCATAGGCCGGCAGGGCATAGCCCTCGGCAAGCTCGCCGGCGGCATTGAACGCTTCAATCACCTGCGGCTCCGCCACTTCCGACCATTCCGGCAGGCCGATCATCAGCGTCCCGGTTGCGAGCGGGACGTCTGCGACGGCGGCGCGCAGCGCTTCGCCTCCGGCGAAAGTGATGCCGGCATCCAGCCCGGCGGCATCGCGCGCCATGATCGCGACGTCCTCGGCTTCGCCGCCGACGAACACATGCGTGGCGCCGGCGCGGCGAAGCCGTCCGACCAGAGCGATCTGATTGTCGAGGCCGGGCCGGAACGTGTCCGTGAAAACCGGCTTGAGGGCGGCCTGTTCAGCCTGCGCGCGCAGCGTTTCCGCCAGTTCACGGCCGTAGATCGTGCCATCGTCGACAATGGCGAAATGCTGATCCTTCCACAGCCTGGTCAGGATCGAGGCGACCGCGTTGCGCTCCCCGTCGCCGCGAGGCCCGAGGCGGAACACCGGCCAGCCGCTGCGGGCGCGCTGGTCGGTCAGGCTGTCGGCGCGCACGCCGATGGCGATGATGGGGATGCCCGCTTCCTTCAGGATTGGCGCTGCCGCCTCGATGGATTCGATGCAGAGAAACCCGATGGCCACCTTCACGCCGGCCTGCACCAGCGTTCTGGCGGCGCTTGCACCGCCCCCGGCCGTGCAGGCATCGTCGGCGATGGTAAGGCTGGCCTGTTTGCCGGCCCCAAGCGTAGCGCCGGTCAATATCTGCTTTCCAAGCAGTTCCGAAGGACCGGAAAGCGGAGCGACAATCCCTGCTGCAGGCTGCTCCGCATGGGCGCCGCCGGTGAGCATGAGGCCGGTCAAGGCTGCTGCAAAGGCCTGTGCAATGCGCATTGGTGCCGAAATATATCCCTGAAGGGTCCGTGCGTGTTCGCTTTGCTGTAGAGGTTGCAGACTTCTTAAGCAACATGGCACAGGGTAAGGAACGAAACAGCCCGTCTCGCCCGCCGGCCTTGCTTGTGGCCTGTGAGCGATCGCCTTATATAACCGTCTGTCGCAAACTGGATTTCCGCTGGTGCTGAAGAAGAACGATATCGGACCACAGGCTTATCGCGATGCGATGGCCCAATTTGCCGGACACGTCCATATCGTTACCACCGATGGTCCGGCCGGGCTCCGAGGTGCCACGGTAACCGCGACCTGTTCGGTATCCGACACGCCGCCGATCGTTCTGGTGTGCCTGAACCGGGAAAATCCCAAGAACGAAATCTATCTGGCCAACGGCAACTTCGCGCTCAATACTCTGGGCGAGCAGCACCGTGCGCTTGCGGCCTCCATCTCCGGCCAGACCGGCATCGCCGATATGGCCGAGCGTTTCAGGGCAGGGAAGTGGGACCGGATCGCAACGGGAGCACCGACGCTTGAGGATGCCGTGGCTGTGTTCGACTGTGAACTCATCGATACCAAGGATGTCGCCACACATCGTGTCCTGTTCGGGCGTGTGGTTGGCTTGCGGATAGGTGAGGCCCAGCGGCCGCTGATCTATCACGATCGCCGGTACGACGTTCTGTAGTGCGCCTCACATCCGGATCCGCACTGTAACGGCTTGATTCAAGGGGAGAAGCAAGGCGTGGGAGTGCCCGAAAACATTGAGGAAATTAACGATCCGCTTCGCGTCGCGGAGGAATGGCTGAAGCAGGGGCGGCAAGTTGCGCTTGCCACTGTCATCGAGACATGGGGCTCGGCGCCGCGTCCATCCGGCAGCCATCTGGTCGTTGATGCAGACGGCAATTTTCAGGGCTCCGTTTCGGGAGGCTGCGTCGAGGGGGCGGTTGTCTCCGAGGCGCTTGACGTGATTGCCGCTGGCAGCCCAAAGCTGCTTGAGTTCGGTGTTACCGATGAGACGGCATGGCAGGTCGGGCTGTCCTGTGGTGGACGCATCCGGGTGCATGTCCGAAAGATCGGGGCTCCGGAACAAGGCAATCTGGAAACGCTGAACGCTGCCCGCCTCTCACGCAGGGCGGTGCTTGTTGCGACCGATCTGGCTGATGGCACAAACAGCCTGCTGCGGCAGGGCGATGCCGTTGACGCGGCGATGAGCGATGCTGTCGAACAGGCGCACCGTACCGGAAGATCCCGCAGCGTCGAGGTTGACGGCAAAACCCTGTTTCTCAATGCCTATGTGCCGCAGCCGCGACTGGTTGTCGTCGGTGCCGTGCATATCACGCAGGCTCTGGTGCCCATGGCGCGTCTTGCCGGCTATCCGGTCGAGATCGTCGACCCGCGAAGCGCGTTCGCAACGCCCGAGCGCTTTCCGAACGTGCCATTGCATGCGCGCTGGCCACAGGAAGTATTGCGGGCGGAGGTCCCGCTGGACAGTTACACGGCCCTTGCCGCGGTCACGCATGATCCGAAGATCGATGATGTTGCGGTTCGCCTCGCGCTGGAAGCCGGTTGCTTCTACGTTGGCGCGCTCGGAAGCCGCAAGACGCACGCCGCCCGTGTCGCCCGGCTTGCTGCTGCGGGCCTGAGCGCGGAAAGCGTGGCGCGTGTGAGTTCTCCGATCGGCCTGAACATCGCGGCGGCCAATCCGGCCGAGATAGCGGTCGCCATACTGGCCGAAGTCATCCAGTCGTTCCGCCTGCGTGGGTTGCAGGCGCGGGACGACGCGGCATGAGGCGCGTTTTCGTTCCGCTGCTGTCGCTGCTGCTGCTCGCCGCCTTTCCGGCCAGCGCCCGATCAGCAACGCTGAAACCCTACAAGGATGACCTGTTCGCCTATCCCGCTCTTTTGTCGGGAAAGCCCGGCGATCCCTATTTGGTCGTCGATTATCAGGAAATGCGCGACATCAACGGGCGCGACCAGATTCCCGAGCGCAGGGTGAAGGGCGCCTATGTATCGACCGGCGTGCGCAAGGTTCAGAAGGATCTGGCGCTGAAGACGGAGGTGGGCACCATCCGCCATTTCGCCGTGGGGCGCACCGAGGGTGCCAGCGTCATCGTGCTTTATCTGCACGGGCAGGGCGGAAGCCGCCGTCAGGGCGTCGACGATTTTACCTTCGGCGGCAATTTCAATCGCATCAAGAACCTGATGGCGCAAAATGGCGGGCTTTACCTGTCGCCTGATTTTTCTGACTTCGGCGACAAGGGCGCCGCCGAGATCGCGGCCCTGATCGGCCACTACCGGGCGCGCTCGCCGGGCGCCAGGATATTCGTCGCCTGCGGCTCCATGGGCGGTGCGTTGTGCTGGAAACTGGCATCTGGCAAGGGTGAGGGGGCTGAGGTGGACGGGCTGCTGCTGCTGGGCTCACTGTGGGACGACGGTTTCCTGTCCAGCCCCGCCTTTCAGCGGCGTGTTCCGGTCTTCTTCGGGCAGGGTAGCCGGGATCCGGTGTTCCCGGTGGAAAAACAGGAAGCCTTCTTCCGCGCTATTCTGGCAAAGTCGAAAACCTATCCTGCGCGCTTCGTGCGTTTCGAGACGGGCACGCACGGAACCCCGATCCGCATGACGGACTGGCGCGAAACGCTCAACTGGATGCTGTCCGAAGCCAGATGATCCGTCGGTTCACGGTGCCGAATTGTAGTCGAGAACAGTTTCGGGATTGATCTGGCCGTCATAAGACGCATCGACATCATACTGGACGAGCGCAAACCTGCCATTGCGGAACAGCCATGTCGCCGTTGAAGAAGCATCCCCAACGCCGCGCCATTTTGCGTGCGAAACGATCATGTGACTGGTTTCATCGTAATCGGCATTCACCAGCTCATCGGTAACAGTGTATCCGATGACGTTCACGGCCTCCAGTTCGCCTTCGGGATCGTTGTTGGCGTAGTGAATGTCGAGATCCGGCTCGGAGAACTGTAGCTGGCGCACGCCGCCGTCCTCGTCGGATATGAAGAAGGCGAATGTCTCGTTGTAGGCGCCGCGCATGCACAGGAAACGGAACAGCCGCGCTTGCCTTTCCGCATCGTCGGTTTTGGTGCTGTAGCGGATGGTATAGGCGGACGGCTCCTGCGCCTCATCGCCCGAGGTGAGGGCGGCATCGCAACGATCGCCATAGTTTGCTGCGAAAACGACCCTGGCCTTCTCAAGCAGCGTGTCGCGCTCGGGAACCATCTGGCCATCCTCGCAACTTGAAGGAAGCGCCTTGTCGAAATCCGATGTACTGGGCTCCAGCGCTCCCTTTTCGATATGCAGCGGCCTGAAGGGCGGCTCCTGCGTCTGGGCGCTGAGCTGGCGCAGCGTGTAGCAGCCGGCGAAAACCTTGTGGCTGCCATCCTCCTGCTCAGCGCGGATCGCCACAGGCAGGGTGTAATAAATGCTGCCGGCAGCACCTTCCTCCAGAACACCGCCGGTTTCGACATCGACCGAAACCGTGCCTTCATAGCCCCCGGCAAAGCTCTCGAAATCGGCCGCGGGCTTGGTTTCGCCGAAATAGTCCCATGCGCGCGCATATTCGTGGCGATTGATGGCGCTGTAGAGCGAACGGATCAATGCAGCGGGATCGGAACGATCATCGATATAGGGGGCATCCGTCTGCGCTGCGGCCTGTGATGAAACGGCCGGTATCATCACGCACCCGCTGAAAAGCGCCACAAAGGTCCGCGCCAACATTTCTTTCATGAGGCTGTCTCCTGCCTGTACAGGTCGCCGGAATGCTTCCGGTTCTGACGAATCACGAATCTCCGTCCGGAATTTCGCGAAAACAAGGCAACTGACCGTCTCATGAAGCGCCGGAACGGCTGCCGCAAAAACAAGCGAGGTGCCTCAGGACAAGCTTATGGGACGAGCCAGCGATTCGCCATGCAGCGGCGCGGCGGCCCATGGTCAGCGCAGTGACATTTCGCGGGCGATTCGGGGGAAGTCAGCCGGTTTGATGCCTATATCGGCGCGGTCGGCATTGCTCATAGCGTTGAGCAGGGCGAGCGCCGTGCGGTAGCGCACTTCTTCCTGAGGGCGGGGGCGCGCGAAAAGTTCGGTGACAAAACCCATGACAGGGCTCCTGCATTGTCCTCCCGCTTGGCTTTCAATATACCTTGTTTGTGACAATTGTGCGGTGCAGCATTCGCATGGCAGATATGCAGGGGCACAAATTAAAGTTCTTCCCACATAAGGCATCCATTTTTAACCGGCGGGCAATAGAATCCGCCTCCGTGAGAAACGGGGGGAGGCTGCCATAGCCAGCAGCACCAAAATGGATTTTGCGTCTTTGCTGGACGATCTCTTTGCGCCCCCTCGCGAGGAGGAGCCGGCAGCGCCGTTGCCGTCCATACCATTCGATTATCTGGCTGTGGTGGAAGAATTGCATTCGGGACGAATCAAAGTTTCGGATGAGGCTCTGGCTGCCCGGTATCTGGAAAGCGAAGCCGACACCGGCCTTGATTTTTCCGCTCTCCTTGATCAGGCGCGGGCCGCACTTGCGGGCGAAGCGCCATCCCAGCGCGAAGAACTGCCCTCCATCGATCCGGATCGCATCGCGGCCGAGCTTGGCCTTGGCGAACCCGCGGTTAACCTGCGCGAGGTGCGCCGCCGGTTCGCTCTGTCGAATCATCCGGATCGAATGCCGCCGCATCTGCGCCATCGCGCCATGATCCGCATGCAGATCGCCAACATGCTGATCGATGAAGCGGGCCTGAAGAAGAAAAGACGCTGAGCCCGTATCGCGTTGCCGTCCTTGCATCGGCCGCTTACATTGCTTCTGCCGAAGGTGGCTTTTCGCTGCCCGGGGAAAAGGGCAGGCCGACATGATGAAAATCCAGAAAGTGCCGGTGGACGACATTTACGTCCCGGCTGCGCGTCGCAAGACGCTGCATCCTGAAACGGTTCGCCATCTGGCCGAAGACATTCTCGAGAACGGCATGAAGACGCCTGTTCAGGTCCGCCATGACGGCAAGCGGTACATTCTGGTGGAAGGCTTGCACCGGCTGGAAGCCGCCAAATGGCTGGGCGAGGCTGCCATCGACGCTTATCTTGTGCAGGCCAGAAAGCACTAAGCCGACGAAGCAGCAGCTCCCCGGCACTGCAAAATTTCACGCATTTGCCATAGCTTAGTCGCCTTGGTGCCATTGGCGCGTCAAGATTGGGTTCCTATCTATGACCCATCGGCGGGGGCCGAATAAAGAGGCACGATATGAGCGCGACACAGAGCAGGCTTGATGAGTTGCTGGACGACCCAATGGTCCAGCTTGTCATGCAACGCGACCGGGTAAACCCGAAAGGCCTGCGCTGGATGCTGGAGCGTGCGCGTGCCCGTATCGAAGATCCTTCGCTGCCGCCGGCCTATATGGTGGCGCGTGATTGCTGCGAGCAGAACATCGGCTGCTGAAAACCTTTCCGCCGCCCTTCAGCCGGCACACCGGGTGAAGGGCGGCGGAAAGGCAGGAAAGAATCGGGTGACTTTTCGCGTTCGCCCGCAAAAGTTAAAAATTTGATTCAAACTTTGTTGGTAATTCATCCTTCATAATTGTCTGCGAGTTCCGGAGTGGCTCCAGTCTGCCGGCCGGCCGATGTGTTTTGCGTACAGGTCCCGGATGCGTTCTTCAGCTTACCTTGCTTTTCTCGTTCTCGGTCTTGGTGTCTCCGGCTGCTCGTCGAGCGTCGGCATAGAGGACATTGTTCCGCGTCCGTCGCAGGAGACCACCAGCTCGATAGCGCGGCCGCTGACACCCTCGGCCAGGGTTGGAAATGCTGCTCAGATCGCAGATACGTCTGCGCAAAACAACAACTCCGATGCGCTGGCAGCGCTGGTCGAAAGCGAGAGCCAGTCGGATTCCGGCTTCGCCATGCCGTCTCTTGAGACGGCTGCGCTGGTGCCGACGCCCCGGCCGGCGACAAAGTCGCAAAAAGCCATCGATGCGGTCATTCATCCCCAGCAGTTCCGCGATGCCAAGCCGATCAATTTCGGCAAGGTCGCCCCGCGCCATTATGCGGTGCACGGCGTCGATGTCTCGCGCTGGCAGGGCGAGATCAACTGGCCCAAGCTGCGCAGCCAGGGCGCCAATTTCGCCTTCATCAAGGCCACCGACGGCGGCGATCATCTTGATCCGATGTTCATGAAGAACTGGAACGGCGCGGCTGCGGCCGGCATCCGGCGCGGTGCCTATCACTTCTTCTACTGGTGCCGCCCGGCCAGCCAGCAGGCGGACTGGTTCATCCGCAACGTGCCGAAGGTTGCAGGCGCGCTGCCGCCGGTTATCGACGTGGAATGGAACGGTGAATCGCGCTGCCGCAAGCGCCCGTCTCCGGCACAGGTGCGCGAGAAGATGCAGGTCTTCATGGACCGGCTGGAGCGCCATTATGGCCAGCGTCCGATCATCTATACCGCCCCCGACTTCTACGCCGACAACCTGAAGGACGCGTTCCGGGACTATCCGTTCTGGCTGCGTGCCGTCGCCCAGCACCCCTCCAAGGTCTATCCCGGCCGCAAATGGGTGTTCTGGCAGTATTCGGGGTCCGGCCTGTCGCACGGGGTCAAGGGCAACATCGATCTCAACGTGTTCAACGGCACCGAGGCGCAATGGCGCAACTGGGTGAGCGGGCGGCAGCTTGTGGCGGACGCGAACTGAACCATTCCGGGCGGCGGCGCCGGTCAGTTGACGATGCGGCTGCGGCGCATGTTTTCCCGCGAAAGAATATCGGCAGCCGGATGGCTGGCGATCGGCACGCCAATGTCCGCAGATACGTCGCCGGCGGCGATCAGCGCGTGATAACGCGCACAGCAGACGCGCAGGAATGACGTGAAATTGCCAAGGTCGTGATCGGCATCCATGGCTTCGTGCCACAGGCGGGTGATGAGTTGCGCGACGCTCATGCCGTCGCGCAGCCCGATCTCGGTCAGCGTGTCCCAGAAATGGTTCTCGATGCGGATTGAGGTGGCCACTCCATCGATGCGCAGGCTGTGGGTACGGCTTTGCCACTGGCTGGCATCAGCTTTGATGAAAAGCTCACACATCGCGGACCACCTCCTCAAGAGCCGCAAGGACACGCGCGCACTGGCTACAGGATGGCGAGAAACTGCTTCAGCCACGCCGGATGTGCCGGCCATGCCGGTGCGGTTACCAGATTGCCATCGGTTACCGCTTCTGTCACCGCAATATCGGCGAAGGTGCCGCCTGAAGCCGTGACCTCATAGGCGCAGGCCGGATAGGCCGAGCAGGTGCGCCCCTTGAGCACGCCTGCCGCCGCCAGAAGCTGTGCGCCGTGACAGATCGCGGCCACCGGCTTGCCGGCATCGAAGAAGTGCCGGACCATGTCGAGCACCTCGTTGTTCATCCGCAGATATTCAGGCGCGCGACCGCCCGGAACGACCAGCGCGTCATATGCGGTGGCGTCGGTCTCGCTGAAGGTGGCGTTGAGTGCGAAATTATGACCGGGTTTTTCCGAATAGGTCTGGTCGCCCTCGAAATCATGGATCGCGGTCCTGACCGCATCGCCTGCCTTCTTGCCGGGGCACACGGCATCCACCTGATGTCCCGTCGCCAGCAAGGTCTGGAACGGGACCATGGTTTCATAGTCCTCGGTGAAATCACCGGTAATCATCAGAATTCTGGCCATCATCTATCCTCCTCTGCCGATGGAGCAGGCAGGATAGGCGCGGTGCAGCGGGAGCGGGTGTTACCCGCATACTACGCGGTGGCCATTGCCGGGCCCGTCCGGCGAATCGAACCTGACGTCCGGGTGCAGGTGCTGCGCTTTTTTCCATCTCCAATGACAAAACGGCCCGCCTGAAAGACGGGCCGTTTCCATCATTTTAAAGCGTGTCGTGTTTAATAGGCCTCATATCCTGCGGCTTTGAAGAAGTTTCGGCATTGTGTTGGATCGAAGAGGCCACAGATGTCGCCGAGTGCATGGCATAGGGTGTCGAAGGTTCTGGCCGCGCACTTGCGCAGCA